>NZ_JAQIFT010000040.1:0-269021 GCF_027857615.1 Holtiella tumoricola | reverse complement strand
ATCATAGAGTCATTATTTTAAAATATAAAATACCACCTACTCTTGCTAGTTAGCAAAAGTAGGTGGTTAGTCAATAACCTGTAAAAGACGTAGAATAGCTACGTCTTTTTATTTTCTACTTAATGGATGTAAGGGATAAAATTTTTATATTTAGTAGAATTTATTTAGGACATGTTTTGATTTAGCAAGATATAAAAAGAGAAAATGCTATAATTACCCTGATAAAAAAATAACAAGAAGGTGATTGAAACGTGAACATTGTAATAATTGGGAATAGCGCAGCAGGACTATCGGCATTAGAAACCGTTCGAAAATATGATTCAACCAGTAAAATAACCATTATTTCAAAAGAAGGCGGACTTGCTTACTCAAGGGTACTTCTACCTTATTTTTTAAGAGGGAAGTTATCACATGATAAATTACTTATACGCAATAAAGCGTATTATGAAAACAATAAAGTAGAATACATTGAAGGCAACGTTACACAAATTGATGCACATAATAAAAATGTCATCCTTGAAGGAGGAAATGAAGTAGCTTACGATAAGTTGCTCATTGCTACAGGCTCTTCAGCTATGAGTCCACCTATTCCAGGGATTAATCAAGAAGGTATTTACCATATGTGGACCAAAACAGATGCAGAACAATTAGAGCCTTACTATAAAGCCGGTAATCGTGTGCTTGTTATTGGTTCAGGATTTGTATCCCTTCAAGCAGCGTGGGCAGCTGTTGTAAAAGGTCTTAAAGTTACAGTAGTTGAACTAGCAGAGCGTATTATGCCAAGTGTGCTAGATGAGCATGGAGCGAATGTGCTTACAGAAAGTATTCGTAAAAATGGTGTTGATCTGAGATTAGGAACTTTGACAGATCGTATTGAAAAGCAAGCAGATGGTACTTTCAAAGTTTATTTAAAAGAACAAGAAGCAGTAGAAGTAGATTTTATCATTGTAGGTGCAGGGGTTCGTCCCAATACCCAACTTATAGGTGAAAGTGGTATAGCAGTAGACAGAGGTATTCTAGTAGATGCTTACATGCAAACGAATATACCAGATATTTATAGTGCAGGAGATGTAGCACAAGGTCCAACTACTTTTGGAGAGAAAAATGTGATACATGCACTTTGGCCAACGGCAATTGAGATGGGTAAAGTAGCTGCACTTAATATGTTAGGAATAGAGTACCAATATGAAGGTAGTCTTAATATGAATGTAACGCAAATGTACGATAAAACAGTAGCATCTATTGGTAAGTTTACGGACAATCAAGTTGAAACAATACATATTTTTGAAGATGATGGCAAACGCGGCTACCTAAAAGTATGTTATGAAGGTGAGTATGTTGTTGGTGCATGTTTAGTAGGAAGTACAGAAGCTGTTTCATTATTAGGGAAACTTAGACCACTTATTCGTAACAAGGTGAAAGTAGATACAGTACCTGAGAAATTAGAGATGTTTTTACAAATTAAAGCATTTCATTCTGCTAGAAACTTAAACATATAGAAGGAAGGAACTAAAAAATGAAAATGATAACAATGAATCCTGATAACTGTGTAGGATGTAGAAACTGTGAGTTAGCATGTGCTTTTGCAAAAACAGGCGAAACATGTGAGAGAACACAATCCAATATTAAAGTTAATCATTATATTGATGAACGTGTTGTAATTCCTATGACATGCCTTCATTGTGAAGATGCATGGTGCTTAAATGTTTGTCCAGCAGGAGCTATTTCAAGAGATGAAAAAACAAATGCTGTTATTATTGACCAAACACGTTGTGCAGGTTGTAAAATGTGTATGCTTGCATGCCCATATGGAAATATCCATTTTGATCATGAGAAATTAGTAAGTCGTAAATGTAACTTATGTAACGGGAACCCAAAATGTGTAAAACACTGTATTGGTGGTGCACTTCAATTTGTAGAATCAGAAGAAGCTTTTAAGTTTAGAAGACAACAAGCGGACACTGCAATTATAGAAAAGACTAAAGAGTGTAGAGGTGAACAATAATGGGTGAAAGAAAAATTGAAAAAACTTATTGTAGAATGTGCGGTACCATTTGTGGTATTGATGTCCATGTTGAAGATGGAAAAGTAGTAGAAATTGAAGGTATGGAAGAACATGTTGCAAGTAGAGGAAGAACATGTATTAAAGGAAGCTCTGGTGCAACATGGATTAACTTACCTCAAAGATTAAAAAAACCACTTAAAAAGACAGAGAATGGTTTTGTAGAAATAGAGCTTGAGCAAGCCATGGATGAGATTGCTGAGCGTATGCAAGCGATTCAAGAACAGTATGGAAAAAGAGCTATTGGTGTTTGGAAAGGCGAAGGGATTGGTTTTTGTCAACAAGAAGAACTTTATAGAAGATTTATCCATGCAATTGGCTCACCAAACTACTTCTCAAATGATACACAGTGCTATGCAGGACGTTACATAGGTTTTAACTTAGTATATGGAACTTGGCCAGCTGCAGATTATGACAATTCAAAACTTATTGTAAACTGGGGAACGAATGCACCAGTAGCACACTCTGACTGGACACAACAAATGAATAAAGCACGTGCAAATGGTGGGAAATTTGTTACAATCGATACAAAGTATAACGAAAGTGCAAGAATTTCAGATCTTTATTTACAACCAAAGCCAGGTACAGATGGTGCTCTAGCGTGGGGAGTTATTCGTGAATTGATTGTAAGAGATGCAGTAAATCATGACTTCATCAATAAATATACAGTAGGATATGAAGACCTTAAAGCGTATGCACAAAGCTTTACACCTGAATTTGTAGAAGCTGAAACAGGGATTAAACAAGAGCAATTATTTGCTTTAGTAGAATTATTTATTTCTCAAGCACCTCATATTACAAGCTGGGTAGGAACAGGTCTTGAACACCAAGAAAATGGTGTCAATAATACACGTGTTGCAACTTACATAGATGCCTTAATGGGGGCTATTGATATTAAAGGTGGTATGCTTTGTACTGAAGGATTTGGTCCATCTCACTTAGAATTAAATGATGAAATACCACTTAAACATCTTGAACCAATTGGTGCAGATAAGCATCCAGTTATTTATGATATGCGTGGTGAATGTGATACCCTTACACTAATGGATGCTATTTTAACAGAAGAACCTTATCCAATGAAAGGCTTAATTTTGAGTGCAGCAAATCCTGTTTTAACCAATGCACGTGCAGACAAAGTTATAGATGCTTTTAAACAATTAGATTTACTAGTTGTTAAGGATATTATGATGACAGAAACAGCTGAGCTTGCAGACTATGTATTACCAGCAGCGTCTTATTTAGAAAGGGAAGAACTCCATTATCAAAGTGCTTTCCAATGTGTTACACTTTCAAAGAAAGTAGTAGATTTTGGATTACAAAATGAATATGACTTCCTTAAAGGTTTAGCAGAACGTCTAGGAGCAGGTAAGTACTTCCCATGGGCAGATGAACATGCCTTAAATGAATGGTTAGTAGAACCAACAGGTGTATCATTAGAAACAATTAGACAATATCCTGGAGGCTACAACTATAAACCAATAACTTATAAAAAATATGAAGTAAAAGCTCAAAAAGGTGAGAAGTCTTTCAATACACCAAGTGGTAAAATCGAATTTACTTCAGAGTATGTGGCAAGCTTTGGTTATGATGCATTGGCTGTATACAAACGTCCAAGATATTTAGCAGAAGATAATGCATTTAAATACCTCCTTATGACAGGTGCACGTAAACATATGTATTTCCATGGAAGATATAGAGATATTCCTCAAATTAACAAAGCTTGTCCAGAAGCTGAAATAGAAATGCATCCAGTAGACGCTCAAGCATTAGGTGTTGTAACAGGAGACCGTGTAAGAGTAACTTCTAGAATTGGAAGTCTTGAAATTAAAGTATTGGTACTTCATGAAAAAGAAATACATCCAGGTTCTGTACAAATTACCCATGGATGGAAAAATGCCAATGTTAACCTTATTATGCCAGATGATAGACGTGACCCAATCTCAGGATTCCCAGCGCTTAAATCTGTAGAAGTTAATATTGAAAAAATCTCTTAATGAGTTAGATGGGAAGGACTACAGATGCAAGAAACAACAAATAAAGTGAGCTTTCACTTTGCAGTTATCACATTATTAAGCATAATAGGTATTTTAACAACGGGTATTCTCTGGCTTAAATTAGATATTGTAGTGGTTGTATTTATCACATTAATTTTTAGTTGGTGCGCAGCGTATTTAGCCGGTTATAAGTGGAAAACACTTGTTGAATGGATGGCTACAAGTACGGGGAAAGTAGCAGAAGGGTTAATCATTTTCCTATTAATAGGAACTTTAATAGGTTCATGGATTACCTCTGGTACTGTACCTGCTATCATTTATTATGGATTACAAATAATAAATCCAGATATTATTTTACCAGCAGGGTTTGTAGTATGTTGCTTAACGTCTTTTATTATGGGAACTTCTTGGGGAACAGTAGCAACGGTAGGTGTTGCAGTATTTAGTATGTGTGTTGGTATGGATATGGGGATTCCTGAACCACTTATTGCAGGAATGATTGTATCGGGTGCTTGGTTTGGAGATAAAATGTCTCCTATTTCAGATACTGCTGTTATTGCAACAGCAGCTACAGGTTCAGACCTTTATGACCATATTAAAACTATGAGTTATACAACAGTCCCAGCTTTCTTTATAGCTTTAATTATGTATGGAGTAATTGGATTAAAGTATTCTGGTGGGGTAGGTAATCAAGAGGGTATAGAGCAGCTAATGCAAGGGTTAGACAGTGTATTTCATATAAGTATTTGGGGCTTACTTCCTATGATCATTCTTTTGATCATGTCTATTAAAAAAGTACCAGCTGTATTAGCACTTACTATTTCGAGTCTTGTAGCTGTAATTGTAGCAATCCTTATACAAAAAACACCTATCAACGAAGCACTTATGTGTTTATACGCAGGCTATACAACACCGACAGGGAATGAAATTGTAGATACACTTCTTATGCGAGGTGGTATTTCAAGCATGATGTGGTCCTTTACATTAGGTTTTTTAGCCTTAAATTTAGGTGGAGTGTTAGAAGGGTTAGGAGTACTCAATGTACTCATTAATCGTCTTATTCAACCTATTAAAAGAGATGCAACACTCATTACAACAACGATTGGAACAGGAATTATGAGCAATGCGATAATGGGAGATATGTATTTGCCGGTCATTTTAAGTGGTAGCTTATATAAAGAAGCCTATGATCAAAGGAATATGAAAAGAAGTATGCTAAGCCGGGTGATTGTAGAAGGGGTAGCACTTTGTAATCCACTTATTCCGTGGACGGCGGCGGCAGCTTTTGTTAGCAATACATTAGGTGTAGCAACTTTAGATTATTTACCTTATGCTTTTTTTAATCTAGTCAATCCGCTACTTACCATTTTACTTGCTTATATGGGGATTTTTATATTTAGAAACAAGGTTGATAATGAGTAGTTAAAAAGATATAATACCATAGATACTATATGAGATGAGGACTATGAATGAATATCTATAGATTGATTATATTAGGGATGTCTTTCACAGCTTTTTTGTGGGGGACATCTTTTTATCTTATAAAAGATTTACTTGAAAAAATATCTTATGAAGTCTTAACTTTTAATCGTTTTTTTATTGCCACTGTTGTACTAGGTACTTGGTGGATTACAATAGGAAAAAGAGAAAAGATTGCTAAACAAGATAGGGGAAGGCTTATTGTAGGAGGGTTATTAGGTGGAGCATTTTATTATATTTTAAGTGGAAGAGCCACTGCCTTACTTCCAGTAGTCGATTTATCTATTGTATCAGGTATGCAGCCCGTTTTAATGATGCTTATAGAATGCTTAATAATAGGTACCTTATTTACAGAGCGTGAAAGTATTAGCATTGCCTTAAGTGTAATAGGCAGTATTTTTTTAATTGATACAATAAGTACAGATCAAACACTAGGAGTGTATATCCTACAAGTTTCTGCAACCGTTGTATGGGCTATTTATTATTTTATCCAAAAACCATTGGTTCTTAAATACCGCCCAACAACGATTATCTTTTTTCAATTCTTATTGAATACACTTCTATTTTTACCAAGTGTTTTAATGGATGAAACTTTTTTAATCCCATTAGACTGGTCTTTAACTATGAAGCTATTATATTTAGGGATAGGTGGGTCAGCAATAGCGTATACTTTAAATAGCTTTGCGCTAAGAAAGTTAAGTCCAACAGGCATTAGTCTATTTTTAAATGCAGGGCCTATTATTAATATTGCATTGGTATGGATTGAAGGAAAAAGAGCTATTGGTGGAAATCAAATTTTAGGTACTGTTCTTATTATTGTAGGTGTTATCTTAATTTTAAGAGAGTGGAAGAATAAATATAAAATATCTCAATAAAAGTATAGTATTTATAGATAAGGTATAAAAGCTTTAGAATACCTATGCAAATACTTAATAGAATAGAAAGTACATGCTAAAATAAAGTACATTTAACAAATGTCTCCGATCTAATATTTCTACGGAATATTCTATGAAAGATTAGACTGAACACTTAGAGAGTCGTTCACAGGGCCAAGTTGGAAACGTCTTGACCTTCCTTATTTGTAAAGGGGATTATAAACGTTATGAGTTTATTTTGTGTGCCCAAATCTCTAGATTAAGGAGATTTGGGCATTTTTATTATAAGCATAAATTTCTCTAAGTGATAACTAACAGAAAGAGGTTGCAAACATGAGAAAAATAAAGACAGTACAGGCTGTAGGACATATTTTATGTCATGATATCACTCAAATTATAAAGGATGAAAAGAAAGGCGTACTTTTTAAAAAAGGGCATCAAGTTAAGGAAGAGGATATCGAAAAGCTTCTAAGTGTAGGAAAAGATCATCTCTATGTATGGGAATATGATTCATCTAAAATGCATGAGAATGAAGCTGCTCTTATTTTAAAAGAGGTATGTGCTGGAGAAGGTACTTGCACGAATGGGTCCATTCAAGAAGGTAAAATTGAACTTTTTGCTAAGTATTCAGGGCTTTTAGATTTAGATGTTGACCGCCTGCTTGAACTTAATGGAATTGAAGAAATTGTAGTTGCAACAAGACATCGTTATACACCAGTTCAAAAGGGGGAAAAATTAGCAGGGATGCGTGTTATTCCTTTAGTAATTGACCAAGAAAAAATGTTACAGATTAGAGAGCGTTTTGGTACTAAGCCACTTATAAGTGTTAAGCCTTATACCAAACATCGTGTAGGGATTGTAACAACAGGTAATGAAGTCTATTATGGACGCATCAAGGATACGTTTGGAAGTGTAATTAAAGGAAAGTTAGAAGAATATGGTCTAGAGTGTTGTGGTCAAACTTTTGCACCAGATGATGCAAATCAGATTACACAAGCTATTGAAGCTTGGATTCAAAAAGGGGCTACAATGGTCATTTGTACGGGGGGAATGAGTGTAGATCCAGATGATGTTACACCAGCTGCAATTAGACAAGTAGGTGGGAAAATTGTAAGTTATGGTGCACCTGTGCTACCTGGTGCCATGTTCTTACTTTCTTATAAGGGAGAAATACCTATTTTAGGTTTGCCAGGTTGTGTAATGTATGCTAAACGTACAGTATTTGACCTACTCTTTCCACGTATTATAGCAGGTGAACGTCTAGAAAAGAAAGATATAGCAACCCTTGGACATGGAGGATTATGCCTAAACTGTTCAACTTGTACTTTCCCAAGTTGTAGCTTTGGAAAGGGTGTGTAAGTATGATAGGAATCGAATTAGAGCAGGCAGTTGAATTATTAAGTAATAAAATCAATCTTATAGAGGACTATGAGGAAGTGGAACTAGAGCAAGCCTTAGGAAGAAACCTTGTGGAAGATTTCTATGCACCCATTTATCAACCTCCGTTTAATCGTTCACCTCTAGATGGGATTGCTGTTCGAGCACAAGATACAGTAGGGGCAAATACAGATCATCCAAAGACTTTCAAAATTATAGAAACTGTTTTCGCAGGGATGGCTTCTCAAAAAAGACTAGGAATGGGTCAAGCTGTACGCATTATGACAGGTGCACCACTCCCAGAGGGAAGTGATGCAGTGATACGCCAAGAAGAGGTGGTTTTTAAAGGTGAGGAAGCAATGGTACAAAAAAGTGTGAGTCCCTATAGCAATTATTGCTATAAAGGAGAAGATATCCAAAAAGGACAGTTGCTTATTGAAAAATGTACCACTTTAACAGCTATTCATCTAGGTGTTTTAGCGAGTATGGGATGCAACAAAGTACGGGTTAGAAGACAGTTGAGGGTAGGACTTATGAGTACAGGCGATGAACTGATAAAGCCAGGCTTACCCCTTGAGGAAGGTAAGATTTATAATGCGAATACCACATTACTTGCAGCGAGATTAAAAGAATTAGGGATGATCCCTCTTATTATAGAAGCACAACAAGATGATCCTGATCATGTAGCAAGGAAGATTAAAGAGATGATACCTCAATTAGATATTCTTTTAACAACAGGTGGGGTATCTGTAGGACAAAAAGATATTATGCATGAAGTTATATTAAAACTTCAAGCAACAAGGCTTTTTTGGAAAGTTAATATGCAGCCTGGAACGCCTATATTAGCCATGGAGCTAGGTGAACAATTAATTCTTAGCTTATCAGGGAATCCTTTTGCAGCATTAGCTACCTTTGAATGCATTGCAAGGCCTGTATTAGGTAAGATGAGTGGCCAAAGCTATGTCTATCCAGTGAAGGCAGAAGGCGTTTTAAAGGGCGCATTTAATAAAGTTTCTAAGAAAAGAAGAATGATTAGAGGACTTTATGAAGAGGGGGATGTAACCATTCCATATGAACATGCATCCGGTGTATTAAGTAGTATGATTGGATGTAATTGTCTTATAGATATTGAAGCTGATACCCCAAATATATTAGAAGGAACTAAAGTAAAAGTAATTAAACTATAGTTTAATAGGAGGCATATTGTGGAAACAGGATTAACGCATTTTGATGAAAAGGGACAAGCCATTATGGTAGATGTTTCTAAAAAAGAAGAAACAGCTAGAGAAGCCTTAGCAAAGGGAAGCATAAGGGTTAATGAAGCCGTATTTTTAGCCATTAAAGAAGGTACAGTAACAAAGGGAGATGTATTAGGGGTTGCAAGAGTAGCAGGCATTATGGCAACGAAGCAAACAAGCAATATGATTCCCATGTGTCATCCCTTGATGCTGACTAAATGTCAAATAGACTTTGAGTTAGATGCACAAACAAGAAGTATCCATTGTAGTTGTTTAGTACGCACAACAGGTAAAACAGGGGTAGAGATGGAAGCGCTTATGGGTGTAAGTACAAGTCTTTTAACCATTTATGATATGTGTAAAGCATTAGATAAAGGAATGTCTATTGAAACAATCTACTTAGCAAAAAAAATGGGTGGCAAAAGTGGTATGTATAAAAATGAAAGATAAGTTTTGGAAAGTAGTAGGGCTAGGTGCATATGGTATGAGCATAGGCATAGTACTTCTTCCTCTAATAGGTGTTGCTACATCTAAATATGTTAAAGAGATTGAGCTAATTCATTTCAAAAGAGTCGCATCAGCTTTAGGTGTAAGTCTTTCAACCAGTATTGTGGCGATGATAGTGATTATATTAGTAGGTTTAGGCACAAGTTATTGTATAGCGATGTATGATTTTAAGTGGAAAAAATATGTCAGTCAGTTACTTGCCATCCCCCTTATGCTTCCCCCAGCAGTAATAGGAATCTTTTTACTTTTAACATTTGGAAAACAAGGTATGGTGGGTAAATATCTTGCAGATTATGGTATTCAACTTACTTTTTCATCTGGTGCAGTTATACTGGTTCAGATTTTTATTGGATTACCCTTTTTTATAAAGACAATAGAAGAGCATATTAATACAGTAGATAGTGAAATTTTAGAAAGTGCACAACTAGAGGGCTGCACAAAGGTAGAAGCATTTTATTATATTTTACTACCCCTTGTAAAATATGGTATTATCAATGGACTTTTGATGACATCTTCACGGGTTTTAGCAGAGTTTGGAGGAACAATGCTTTTTGCAGGTAATATAGAAGGAAAGACTCAGACACTACCTCTAGCCATTTATAGTGCCATGGAAAGTAGTATGAGTGAAGCCCTATTAATTGCCTTCATACTCCTTTTACTTGCACTTGGTTTGACTATAAGTGTAACGTATTTAACTCATAGAAAAGAAGCTTGAAAATATGAAGGAGGGGAAAGATGAAAAAAGTAGCAGGGGTTATTGTAGCAGGTGGCAAAAGTAGTCGTATGGGTACAGATAAAATGTATCTTACTTATGAGGGAGAAAGCTTTATAGATACAATTGTTAATTCTTTACAACCTGCTAGTAGCGTTTATGTTGTACTTAACGACCAGCAAGATTATGTAAGGAAAGAGGTAGTTATCTTAAGCGATTTAATAAAAGAGATTGGGCCTATAGGTGGATTGTATACTGCATTAGCATCTGTAGTAGAAGATTATGTATATTTATGGGCATGTGATATGCCAAATCATTGTAAAGACTTTATGAACTATGTACTAAGTTATGTAGAAGAAGATCTTTATGATGCTTATGTGATATGTATGCCAGATGGAAAGATAAGTCCTTTTGGGAGTGTTTATCATAAGAGGATACTACCTAAGCTTAAGACGTACATTAAACAGGAAAAATATAAAATGGTAGACTTTATAGAATCCTTACATATTAAAAAAATTTATCTAAACTATACTTGTTTTGATCCATCTCGTATTTTTATGAATATTAATACGCCTATACATTATGTGGCACTAACCAAAGAGTGTCCTTCCTATATAGCGATCAGTGGAAGTAAAAATTCTGGAAAGACAACGTTAATGACAAACCTGATTGGTTATTTTACAGCCAAAGGTCTACAAGTAGGTACCATTAAGCATGATGGTCATTTGTTTGAAGCAGATGTAAAGGGGACTGACTCATATAGGCATAAGCAAGCTGGGGCAGCCAGAACATTGGTTTATGATGCTGAAAAACTATGTTTGGTAAAAGATCAACAACAGCAAGGGATAGAAACATTATTAGCTTATTTCAGTGGGATGGACTTAGTATTACTAGAAGGCTTTAAAGAAAGTGTTTATCCTAAAATAGAAGTCGTAAGGGAAGCAACCCATATTCCACCTGTATGTAACCCAGAAACAGTACTGGCTTATGCCTCAGACTACCTTTTAGATACAACCATTCAGCAATATGAATTACAGGATATAGAAGCGTTAGCAAGAGTGATTGAGAATTATTTAAAAAGGAGCAAGTAAGATGCATGATTTAGAAGGTAGAGAAGTAGATTACTTACGTATCTCCATTACAGATAGGTGTAACTTAAGGTGTATTTATTGCATACCACAGGGGGTTACCTTGGCTTGTTGTAAGCAAAATGAATACCTTACAAAAGAAGAGTTATTTAAAGTCGTTAAAGTAGCAGCTTCTGTAGGTATAACAAAAGTGAAACTAACAGGTGGTGAACCCTTACTACGAAAAGATATTGTTGCCTTAGTTAAAGGGATTAAAGCGATAGAAGGGATACAACAAGTTACCCTTACTACAAATGGAATTTTATTAGATACTTATGGGAAAGCCTTAGTAGAAGCAGGTATTGATGCAGTTAATATTAGTTTAGATACATTAAATAGAAAAAAGTATGCTGCACTTACTGGTTATGATGGTCTTTCAAAAGTATTAAAAGGAATACATATACTCAAAGAAGCAGGTCTAAAAAAAATTAAATTAAATACAGTACCTCTTAAAGATATGAATGAACAAGAAATAGTTGAACTCGTACAATTTGCAAAACAAGAACAACTTATTCTTCGATTTATTGAGCTGATGCCTTTTGGAGGAGGAAAAGCTTTTTTAGGGATGTCTAAACAGGAAATTGTAGAAACTTTAGAAAGAAACTGTGGAACATTAATCCCCTATCATAATACATTGGGCAATGGACCAGCACAATATTATACATTACAAACTAAGGATGTAAAAATAGGATTTATCCATGCGATATCACAACATTTTTGCAGTACCTGTAACAGAATAAGGGTTACCTGTGAGGGCTATTTAAAATTATGTTTACACTCTAATAAAGGTATTGATTTAAAACCTTATTTAGCAAGTAGTGAAAAGACATTAGAAGAAGTGATGAGGCAAGCTATACAAAATAAACCTAAGCAACATCAATTTAATCATGTCACACAAGTACAACAATTAGAAGATAAAATGATGTCTCAAATAGGAGGCTAAGAAAAGGAGTTAAAACATGGGAAAAATTATGGCAATATGTATGAGCGAGAAAAAAGGTACACAGAAACAGCCGGTTAAAAGTTGTGAACTTATTTGTGAGCATGGGCTTAAAGAAGATGCACATGCGGGAAATTGGCATCGTCAAGTAAGCTTATTAGCATTTGAAAAAATAGAAGATTTTAAAGCACGTGGTGCACAAGTAAAGGATGGAGACTTTGGAGAAAACTTAGTTGTGGCAGGTATTGACCTTGTAAACTTGCCAGTAGGTACTTTATTACGTTCTGGTAATATTTTATTACAAGTTACACAAATAGGAAAAGAGTGTCATAAACATTGTCAAATCTATTATAAAATGGGAGAATGTATTATGCCTAAACAAGGTATTTTTGCACGTGTATTAGAAGGTGGTATACTAAATGAAGGGGATGAAATATATGTGGTGGAAGTATAGAAAACTTTTTATACTATTAAGTAGTTTAGTTATGTTTGTATTATCAGGATGTAGTCCGAAAAATTTAGATCAAGTTACATTAAATGTTTCAGCAGCCTCTTCTTTGAAGGAGCCACTTAATGAGATCACAAAGATGTATAATGCACAACATCCAAAC
The DNA here is from genome assembly GCF_027857615.1 of Holtiella tumoricola. Taxonomy (NCBI): domain Bacteria; kingdom Bacillati; phylum Bacillota; class Clostridia; order Lachnospirales; family Cellulosilyticaceae; genus Holtiella; species Holtiella tumoricola. Next base: position 256,099 of record NZ_JAQIFT010000040.1, on the reverse strand, counting down.
GTTGAGATTACATTAAATTTTGCGGGTACGAATACACTAAAAATGCAAATCCTAGAAGGTGCAGAAGTTGACTTGTTTTTATCAGCGAATAAAGATATTTATGAAGAGTTAGAAGAAAAAGGATACTTTATGCAAGGACAAATTTTAGCACATAATGATGTCGTACTTATAGCTTCTTTAGAATCACAAAATACAATTAATCAAATTGAAGATCTAGCAAAAGAGGGATGTCAACTTATTTTAGCAGAAGAAGGTGTACCTATAAGCATATATGCTAAACAGATTATGGAAGCGTTAGAACTTAGTTATGGTGAAGGATTTAAAGAGAAGTGCTTACAAAATGTAGTCTCAAAAGAAACGAATGTAAAGCAAGTACTTACTAAAATAGTACTTGGTGAAGGGGATTGTGGATTTGTCTATAATTCTGATTTAATGGGTGAAACGAGAGACGAAGTACGTGTACTACCCCTTCCAGAAGAGGCAAAAGTTGAAACCCAATATTGGATAGGTCAATTAAGCCAGACCAAAAATCAAGAAGAAGCTGAACAGCTTTATGACTTTATTCTTTCTGAACAAGGTAGACAAGTAATGCAAAAATATGGTTTTAGATAAGGAGGAATATATGTTTACAGTAGGTATTATTACCGCAAGTGATAAAGGTTCACAAGGATTAAGAGAAGATGTGAGTGGTGCACTATTACGTACATTGTTAGAAGAAGCTGGTTATCAAGTAGTTACTTATGAAATAGTTGCGGATGAAGAAGAACAACTAGAAGCAAGTATGATAAAGATGTGTGATGAAGATCATGTAGACTTACTTGTTACAACAGGGGGGACAGGCTTTTCACAAAGAGATGTAACGCCAGAGGCTACAAAAAAAGTGATCACTAAAGAAACGCCAGGTATCGTAGAGGCTATGCGATATTATAGTCTGCAAATTACACCAAGGGCTATGCTAAGTCGTGCAGTAGCTGGTATCCGCAATCAAACGCTTATTATTAATTTACCTGGAAGTCCCAAAGCTGTTAAGGAGAACTTAAGCTTTATTCTACCTTCCCTTACACATGGTTTAGAGATTATGATAGGAAGTGCTAAGGAATGTGGAAGAAAATAGGCAATATGAGCCTTAAAAACAAACTTATTTGGGGATTTTTAGCACTAGGAACTATTCCTAGCTTATTTTCAGGTGCTATTATTTATAATGAGATGAATACCATTATTGAAATGATACTTTCTACTTTAACCCCAGATGATGCACAACAAGTACACTTACAGCTTCAGAAAATAGATACATTATATATTAAAATGAATCTAATTATTATAACTTTATCTATTTGTTTTTCAATAGGTGTTTCTTATAATTTTATTCAAGGTATAAGAAAACTTATTAGTCATTTTCAAAGGGTTCGACAAGGGGAGTTTAACTTTGAAGTGGAAGTGGAAAAAGAAGATGAAATAGGAAGCCTAACCCAATCTTTTAAAGAAATGAAAGAAGAACTTAGTCATCTAATTGATAAAACCTATAAGCTAGAGATTAGTGAAAAAAATGCTCAACTTAAAGCATTGCAAGCACAAATTAGCCCTCATTTTTTATATAATGCATTAGATATGATTAATTGGGCACTCATTGAAAACGGAGATATTGAGATGAGTCATATTGTTATTGCATTATCAGATATTTTAAGGTATAGCATTGATGATACAAAAAAGCAAGTTAAAGTAAGAGAAGAACTGCAACAAATACAAAATTATTTACTTGTCCAAAAAAGTAGATTTGAAGAACGGCTAAACTATAAAATACAAATACAACCTGATATTTTAGAAAATGAAATTCCAAAACTTTTGCTACAGCCCATTGTAGAAAATGCGGTAATTCATGGAGTTGAAAATAGACAAAAAGAGGGATTTGTAAGAATTAGTGGGAGAGCAGAGGATGATAAACTTATTTTTGAGATTAAAGATAATGGATTAGGAATTAAACCAGAACGTCTTGAAAAATTAAGACAAAAAATAGCAATAGCAGATAAAATAGTAGACGGGAATGAAAAAGTACATATCGGACTTGCTAATGTAAATCAACGTATTCAGTTAACCTATGGCGAAAAAAGTAGTATGGAAATTAAGAGTAAGGTAGATGAAGGAACAACGATATGTATTATTTTAGAAAGGAGGGATGACTTAGATGAGAATCTTGATAATAGATGATGAGCCTAAAATTAGAAGAGGTATGGAGAAACTCATCAAAACGGTAGAAAAAGATGCGGATGTATATACAGCGGAAGATGGTTTATTAGCTTTAGAATTAATGAAATCTATTATACCAGATATTATATTTGTAGATATAAAAATGCCACATATGAGTGGACTTGAATTTATAAGTCATGCAAAGGAAGTAAGTTCACATATTCAATTTGTTATAGCAAGTGGTTATGGCGAATTTGAGTATGCACAACAAGCTATCCATTATAATGTAATTGGTTATATTTTAAAACCTATTATGCCAGCTAAAATAGTAGAAGTATTAGAAAAAGCTAAACAAAATCACTTACAATATTTCAAAAGTTTAGAAAGTCTAGAAGAGCTTAAAATGAAGTATTTAGATGAACTTTTACACGTACCTTATTTAAGTGAAGAAAAACTTGAAGCTGCATTAAATAAAATACAATTAAAAAATCAGTATTGGATTCTAGCTGGTAAAAGTCATAAAAAGTTAGATGATATAAAGAATGAATTAACTACAATTATTCAAAAGACATGTACCTTAAAATGCAATATTCTTATTACTACTGCAGAGAATAAGATAATTAGTATACTAAGTTGTAAAGAAATGCATTTATGTAAATGTAATAATAAAATAGAGAATGCATTAAAAAGTACAATGTTTTTTGATAAACTTATATCTAGTGATCTTTTAACAGCTAAAGAAGCAATAAAACATCATATTCAACTTTTACTCGAGCAGCTAGACCATGATAAGGATAAAGGTGGAAGTATTCATATTGTTCAAAAGATAAAGAGCTATGTACATACTAATTATCAAGATAAAATTAGCTTACAAGATATAGCAGAACAAGTTTATTTACATCCCGCCTATATCTCAGATTTGTTTAAAAAGACTACAGGTGAAAAATTAACCGATTATATTATGCATATTCGAATAGAGAAAGCTAAAGAGCTTTTACGGACTAAAGATATGAAGATATATATGCTTGCCGAGCAAGTAGGATTTAATAACGAAAAATATTTTAGTAAAGTTTTTAAAGAACTAGAAGGCATGACGCCTAATGAATATCGTAGAGAACATCAAGTTTACTGAAAGTGATGTACATATAGAAGAGTGTGTTAAGCTAAGCTTTATAACTTATATATTTAGGTCCTTAAAGAAAGTGCTGAACTAAAAATTTTAATTCATCTTATAAAAATTTCATATGAAGGGTTATACTAATGAAGTAATAACAGTATATCAATTGGAATAGAATATATATTTCAAATTTTGGAGTTTAGGAATATATCTGTGATGTTATAGAGAGAAACGGATAAGAAAAAAGGATTTACTTATTTTACCTATTGTAGAGGTATTCAAGTAAATCCTTTTTATTTAACACTAATCAGCTTTATGTGGGAGGATAAGATTAAGAAGAAGTGCTGTGACGAAGCCACCTACGATGGCTTGACTAAACATATTTTGTATAAGTGTTGGAAGTGCACGCATTACTTCTGGACAGTTGCTAAGTCCGAAACCTACAGCACAAGAAGCAGCTACAATAAGGCCTGTGCGGTCAGAAATTTTGCCGTTATTAATAAGAAGATTGAGACCACTCATGCTGATCATAGCAAACATAAGGATAACAGCGCCACCAAGTACTGGGTTAGGAATAGAAGCGACAATAGCACCAAGTTTAGGGAAAAGTGCACAAAGAATAAGGAAGACTGCACCAGTCATAAGGACGAAGCGGTTAACAACTTTAGTCATACCAATAAGACCTACATTTTGACTAAAAGAAGTATTAGGCATAACACCAAAAAGGGTTGCAAAGGCACTTCCAAAACCATCAGCATGAACTGCACCTTGAAGTTCTCGGTCTGTAATATCACGACCTAGACCACCTACAGCAATACCTGTATTGTCACCAATGGTTTCAACTGTTGTTGCTAAGTATACAAGAATAAATGGGATAATAGCTTCTAGATGGAAAGAGTATTCAAGACCTTCAATCATAAAGATTGGTTTAGGTAAAGCAAACCATGGAGCAGTTGCAACACCAGAAAAGTCTACGATACCCATAAAGATGGCTACAATATAACCGACGATAATACCAATGAGAATAGAAGAAATACTTAAGAAACCTTTGCCAAATTGTCTGAGTGCAATAATGGTTACAAAAACAATGATACCTAGAAGGAGATTTTGTAGTGAACCAAAGCTTGGATCGCTTTGTGCACCTACACCACCACCAATAAATTGAATACCGACAGGGATAAGGGAAATACCAAGGATAAGTACAACGGTTCCGCTTACAACGTGAGGAATAAGTTTTCTAAGAGGTTTGATGATAAAGCCGAGTAAAAACTCTACGCATGCACCAATGAGAGAAGCTCCCATAATAGCACCATAGCCAAACTGTGTACCTACACCAATACTTACTGGAATGAAGCCGGAGCTGGTGCCCATAACAACAGGGAGGCCAGAACCTACTTTCCAAATAGGATAGAGCTGTAAGAGGGTAATTAGACCTGCAACAAACATTGCATTTTGGAGTAGAATAATTCGTATGTCCATATTCATGCTTAATACACCTGCAAGTACAAGTAATGGGGCCAAGTTTCCAGCATACATGGCCAGGATGTGTTGCATACCTAGTGGAATGGCATCTTTTAGTGGTACACTTCCTTCTAGTTGATACATATTTTCTTTTTTACAATTCATATGTACACTCCTCCTTATAAAATGATTTGTACTACTAGTGTATTGATAAAAAAAATAAAATAGTACAAAAATTTTAAGGTAACCTAAAAATTTTTGTACTATTTGCTTAGTCATAAGTTTTATAATGCACATTAAAATGATAGTTCATCGCTTGCTTAAAGGCCTCAAAATCTTTGGCAAGAAGAGCTGCAACGATTTTCTCATGTTTAGCAACAGTTTGTTCCATATAGGGTGGCTGAATGTGTTGCTTATGATATTTATCACATGCCCAAACGGCTTGGATAATAGAAGATAAAATAGTATTCCCTGTAGAAGCAAAAAGTGTTTGATGGAAGTTCGCATCAGCTTCATAAAATTCAGCTCCAAAGATAAGCTGAAGATTCTTTTGCTTACTATTTTCCTTTTGAATATTTTGCATTATTTCTAGATGGTTCTGTAGTAGAATGAGGTCCTCTTGGGTTAAATGATCAAAGGCTTCTTGAAGAAAACCAAGTTCTAAAGTGCGCCTAACGGCCAAAGTCTGAGATAAAAGTTTTTCGCTATCTCCGGCTAAATTATAGAGTAAATTATGGAATAAAAAATCTGTATTAAATTCTTGTATGATAATACCAACACCTGGCTTTGAACTAACGATTCCTGAGATCTCTAATGATTTGATAGCTTCTCTTAATACATTTCGACTGACACCAAGTAGTGTACACATCTCCATTTCTGTAGGAAGTTTATCACCAGGTTTAAGTTGATTTTGGACAATATAATCTTTGAGTTCGTCGTAAACTTGTAAATAGAGTTTGCGACTTTTTAAGTTTTTCATAGTAGGTGCTTTTGTATGAGACATTAGACACAACCTTTATTAAAGTATTTGTAGCTTTTTGAGATTAAGTACAAGAACATAGTATTAAAGTTTCATTTAAATGTCAACAAACGTATTGACATTTAAATTTATACTAAAGTATTATAATAGTAGTTTGTAGGACAAAGTACAAATGAATAAGAAGATAAAAAGGAGATTATATAATGAGCCACTTTGATATTGAAGCGATAAGCGGTGTTATTCCTGCAATGCTTACATTATTTGATGAAAATGAAGAAGTTGATGTTAAAAGAACAGAAGCACTGGTTGACTTTTTATTAAAAAGAGATGTGGATGGATTTTATCTTACAGGAAGTACCGGAGAAGGTTTTTTAATGACAGGGGAGGAGAGAAAAAAGGTAGTAGAAACAGTTGTACATAGGGTCGCAGGAAGAAAACCTGTGATTGTACATATAGGGGATATTGGGACTAAAAAATCTATAGATCTTGCCAAACATGCTTATGAAGTGGGAGCAGATGCAGTTTCTTCAGTACCACCTTTTTACTGGAGGTTTAGTGAACAAAATATTTATAATTATTATAAAGATATTGCAGAAGCTACCCCTCTTCCAATGATTATTTATAATGTGCCATTAGCTGGTTTGATGGGAACAGAGCTTATTTTAAAGTTATCCCAACTAGAGAATGTAAAAGGTTTGAAATTTACAGGCAAAGACCACGATCAAATGGGGCATCTCAAAGAAATATTGGGTGAAAAGTTTATGATTTATTCAGGATGTGATGAAATGTCATTTTCAGGGCTTGCTTTAGGAACAGATGGTATTATTGGTTCATTTTATAATGTAATGCCAGAATTATTTAAAGAGATTAATCAAGCTGTTCAAAGGGGAGAACTTACCAAAGGCGTGCGTCTGCAAAAAATTGCAACAGAAATTATTCTTGCGGCATTAAAATATGACTATATAGCACTTATGAGAAATATGATTAAGTGGCAAGGTGTAGATGCAGGTTATTCACGTCGACCTTTTACCAACTATAAAGACAGTGAGTTAGATACATTTAAAGAAGCATTAAGACAAATTAAAGACAAGTACCATGTAACAGAAGTAGCGTTCTTAAAAAACATTTAAAAGTGGAGACGATAAGGATGAGCGAATTAAAATGGGTCAATATTGAAACAAGTGGTGAACAGGGGTTTAAGGCTTATAGAATACCTGGAATTGTAGTGACAACAAAAGGTACAATAATTACCTATTATGAAACAAGACTGAGCGAAAGTGATTGGAGTACACGTGGGATTGGTGTACGAAGGAGTATAGATGGAGGTACTACTTTTGATATAAGGCAAATGGTGGTCTATGATGATGAAATAGCCATCAATAATCCTGTCATGATCGCATCAAAAGATGGAAAGGTTCATTTTTTATGGCAAAAGGATTACAGGCAACTTTTCTATCAAGTAAGCTATGATGATGGGGCTACCTTTTCAGAGCCAGTAAGCATCTTAGAATGCGTAGAAGCTTTTAGACAAGAATATAATTGGTCTTTGTTTGCAGTAGGTCCAGGTCATGGGATTGAGCTACAAAATGGAAGATTAGTTGTGCCTATTTGGCTAGCCCGTGGAGAAGGTAATAACCATTTTCCTACACAGGTGAGTACTATTATAAGTGATGATGGTGGTCAAACATGGGAGCGTGGTGAGATCATTTATGGGAGTGAGAGTACAGAGGATGACTTTGTTTGGCCTAATGAAACACAAGCTGTAGAGTTATCAGATGGTTGTGTAATGCTTAATATTCGCCACAATGGAAAAGTACATTATCGCTATACTGCTGTATCTCCTAATGGGAAAGATCAATTTTCTAAGCCTGTTGCAGATATGAACTTACCAGATCCTATTTGTTTTGGGAGTATTGTAAAAACAGAGGATACCATTTTATTTGTCAATTGTGCATACAATGATGCAAGGGGGTGGGCGCCACGAATTAATTTAACTGTCCGTATGAGCGAAGATGATGCAAAAACATGGAAATATAGTAAAAAGATTGCAGAAGTCGCAGGGTATGCAGATATTGCAATTTCACCAGATGGAAAGTACTATTATTGCTTTTTTGAGCATAATAAAGTAGAAGAAGGTGGCTATCCGGAGGCATTAATTCTTGCTGTGTTTGATAAGATGTATCTTATGAAATAAAAATAAGTGAAAATGAATAGCGAATAAAGATCTACTTATTTGTCAGTAAATGGCATTTAGGTAGAACTTTATTGCACTTATGGTAACATTTGTATATCTATTAAAAAGTTAAGTATTAAGAAGTCGTTAAAAAAAACAAATAGTAATTATTGACTAAAATTATACTATAGTGTATTATTTTAGTGTAAATGAATAGGCAAAACAAGGGAAACCTTGCGACGCAAAGCTATAGGGGTTAAGGCATATGCTATACCAGCCAGTTGCTAAAAGTTAATATAAGCTTTTATTTGAGTATTAACTTTTATTAAGGATACAAATTTAATTTGTACCCTTATTCGCTGTGGTCTATTCCTATTGGATAGGCTTTTTTTGCGTCCTTATCTATTTCATAAGAATAGGAAGGAAGAAAGAAATGAAAAAAATGATGAAAAAACTAGCAGCAGTAGGATTAATTGTAATGAGTGTAGGGGTAACACCAGTTATGGCAGCGCCTGTACAAGCAACAAGTGTAACCAATCAACAAAATGTAGGAATGCAAGGTATTACACCTAATATTACAACAGTTAGATATTCAGATATGGTAAAAGGCGATGGCGCTGTTCATATCGAATTTAAACTGAATGGTGTGAAATTAACAACAACAGATCCTTACAAGTTTAGTGATGCAGTAACACATAATTATGATGTAAGCGTATCAGAAGGTGTACATTACAACAAAGAACTCTTTTCAATGAATGTAAACTGGTCAAATCCAGGTATTGCATACAGTGGAGATTGGGTGATTAATATTGATGGTTCTGTATTTTCAGATGGCGCAGATAGAACAATTACGATTAAAGTTATTAATGATTTAGCCCATGTTGGTACACCATCTATTACAACAAATGTAGATAAAGGTGTTACCGTTCAACAATTAACACAAGGCTTTGACCTAGTTATGAATATTAATAATGCAAGATTTAATACAACATGTTTTGGAAATTACATCAGAGTGAGTATGATGAATTCATGTGGCATGTACATTTATCCAGTAGCATACTGTGATAGCCTTAAACCAAACCAAGTTAAGATGCGCGTACAAGCAATGAATGGTGTAGAATCTTGGAGAACACATTTCGAATTCAAAATTGAAGGTAATGCAACAAACTCATCTGTACCAATCAATGTTAGAATTCCTATCATTAGATAAGCTTAATGTAAAGATCAACTAAATATATAGCTTATAAAAAGCCTACTTAAATGTCACATAATAGACATTTAAGTAGGCTTTTTATATTAGGATAATAAAATGGTTAAGATTTAGATAGAGTATTGGAATTAGATAGGAGATGTTGTAAAATGAATCTAGATTCAAAATTATATTTTTATAATAATTTGAAGTTAAAAATAAATTATATAAGGGGACTCTATGCACCTGATACAGAAAAAAATCTATCAATTGATTATAATCAGTTTATTTTTATTTGGTTTATTTCCAACTAGGCTATATGCTTATAAAGAAAGAGAAGTTGAAAATACCAATATATTAATAATAGACTCTTATAATAATACCAATAGTTGGAGTAGCAAATTAATACCTAAGTTTATTCATGAATTAGAAGAGTTAAGAGGAGGAAACATTAATTTAGAGATAGAGTATCTTAATAGTAGCCTTTATAATAGTGAGGAATATTATAAAGAGTTTATAGAATTACTCAATAGTAAATATAAAAATTTTAATCCAGACTTACTTGGCACATTAGGCAATAGTGGATTAGAAATAATGAAAGAAGAAGTTTTAAATCAAGAAAGTATATTTTATGAAGTACCTATATTATTTTCAGGAGCATCTATAAATACTGTAATTAATGAAGAAGAAAAAAATCATGTAACAGGTATTCTATATGATAGCAATATAACAAAAATCGTTAACTTAATTAAAGAAAATCATAAAGACATTGAAAAAATAAAATTTATTCAAGTAGCTTGTGACTTAGAAAATACACCTGAATTTGAAGAGAAATATAGCTCAGTAAAGAAAGTATATGCAAAGCAATTAGAGCTTGAGTTTATGTGGGAGATTTATATAGAAGATATTATACAGAATCTTAAGGAAGAGAAGGATTCTAATTATGCGATTATAATAGGAAATAACTATATAAGTCGAGAAACACAAACGGTAGTGTTCGCTAAGAAAATAATAGAGCAGATTAAATTAGTCAGCAACGCACCAATCTATACCTATGATGAAAATTATGTAGGAAAAGGTGTGATAGGAGGTGTTGCAGGTAGAGCAGAAAGAGAAGGGATAGAACTTGCCAAGATGGCAAATACCATTTTGGAAGAACAAGAATTTCCAGAGATACGAATAGGCGAAAATGATTATATATTTGATTATGAACAAATCTATATAAATAACCTTCAGGTTAGTAAGATTCCTCAAAATAGTATCCTTATAAATAGGCCAAAGTTTCAATTCTTGTTACCTAGAAGTATGAAATACATTATGAGGAGTCTTATTTTAGGTATACTAGGTCTGATAGCTTATTTATTTTATTATATTTATAGGCAAAGGCAAGCTGTTAAGAAAAGTAAAAAGCTTTATGAGCAAACTAAACTGCAAGCCCAAATAAAAACAGATTTTATTGCAGGTATAAGTCATGATCTTAAGACGCCTATTAATGTTATTAGAAGTAGTGTTCAGTTACTTGAGTCTATAGATGAGGAGATTGAACGTGAATATCTTATAAATCGACTAAAGGTAATTACACAAAATTCTAATAAACTGCTACGATTAGTTAATAACTTAGTGGATACAGTGAAACTAGAGGATGAGAGCTGCTATCAGATGAAATTTGAATATGTTAACATCGTAGAGGTGGTAGAAGATATCTGTTTAGGTGCACTTGATTATATGCAACAAAGGGAAATCGAGTTTATATTTGATACAGAAGATGAAGAAATCTTTACAGTAATAGATATCGAAAAAATAGAACGGGTTATTCTTAATTTATTATCTAACGCGATTAAGTTTACGACAAAGTCAGGCAAAATTAATGCATCTATGGAAAAAGTTGAGGGGTACGTCAAAATACGTATTCAAGATTCAGGTATAGGCATTGCTTCAGATAAATTAGAACAAATTTTTATGAAATTTTACAGTATAGATAATAAATTGGCAAAGTCAGGTGAGGGAAGTGGAATTGGTCTATACATAGTCAAACGGTTAATAGATTTACATGAGGGAGAGATTACTGTAGAAAGTTTAGAGGGAAAAGGGGCAAGCTTTACAATTACATTGCCAATTAAGAATGCATTAGAAGATGCAGTTAAAAAATCTAGAGTTCAATATGAAGGCAATCAAATCGTACAACTTGAATTTTCTGATTTATAATAGAGCAAATCTTTATAAAAGATAAGGTTACTAAAAAGTGTCTAGTTTAATAGATTTATAAAAATAGATATACTTAAGTCTATATTAAGAGATAGAGCTATTATGAGAAGTGATGAAGGTAAATAAAACGCTAGGATAGCTATGGAAGGAGTAATGATGATTAAAAGTATTTTAGTCGTCTTCACAGTGGTGTTTTTGACTGGCTGTATAGTAGTAAGTCCTACATCCGATAATCTAGTAGCATCAGAACATTCAACTAGTGATAATATCGTTTTGGAAGAAACAGGGGCTTATCATAAAATTACTGAAGAAGAAGCCAAAGGTATGATAGACTAAGAGGAAGTGATTATTGTAGATGTACGTACTCAAGAGGAATATGATACAGGGCATATTCAAAATGCAATGGTAATCCCTAATGAAACGATTGGGAATATACTACTTGAGAGTTTACCTAATACAGATGACACGATACTTATTTATTGTCGAAGTGGGCACCGTAGTGAGGAAGCTGCCCGTAAGTTTTTGGCTTTCGGTTACGAGAATGTCTATGATTTTGGTGGGATCATTGACTGGCATTATGAAATCGTACAAGAATAAAGAGGATATAAAAACCTACTTAAATCATCTACTTAATAGATGATTTAAGTAGGTTTTTTGCTACATTTAAACATGGATATTATGGATATGAGCAAGGATAATCTGTCGATTTTGAATAGCAATCGTGCCTTCATCTTTTAACTTTTTAAGTTCACGGAAAAGTGAAGGGCGCTGTACACCTAGATAATCAGCCAACTGCTTTTTGCTTATGGGTAGGGTAACTATAGTACTTTTTTGTTCTATAGATAAAGCGTGTAAGTAGTCTAGGAGATTTTCACGTAAGGATTTTTGGGTATACATGGTGATTTTTTTATTCATGCCTTGGGCATTTAAGGATAAGCTTTTTACAAATTGCATGGTAAACTGGTAGTCATGCAGCAGGTATTCAACATTCTCTTTATCTAAATGTAAAAGCTCACAATCAGCTGTACAGTACATATTCATGGGATAATAATTTGCATTGCCAAAAAGAAGATTTGCACCAATGATACTACCTTTTTCAAATTCAAAGACTACATTTTCAGAGCCATTGTGGGCAAGTGCATAGGCCACTAAGCTACCAGATTGTACAATATCCATACTTTTACAAGACTCACCCTGCATATATACGGTGACACCCTTTTTATATTTTTTATAAGTTAAGCTTAATTGATTGAGTAAATCTTGCTCTACCCCTTCAAAAATAGGAATAGCTTTCATTTTAATCCCACCTCTTTATGCATCATTCTATCTTAAATCATTATATCTCAAATAACACTATTAAAAAAGAAACATAAGAGTCTCTTTTTACTCCCTAAAATCTTGTATGATGAGAACAGATTACTAAGAAAAGGAGTAGAATCATGGATATTTTCACAATAGCTATTTGGGTCATTACAGTAGGTTTATTAATGGTGTCCTTTATGAAAGACAAAAGTAAAACAAAGGAGGCATTAAAAAAGGCACTCTTTATGGGAAAGGGAATGGCACTTTCCATTTTTGCAGTGATATTTGCAATAGGACTTATTCTAGCCATATTACCACCAGAGCAGATTGCTTATATAATTGGTAAGCAAAATATATTTATTGCTACTATTGCAGCGGCAGCTTTTGGAACGGTAATATTAATTCCAGCCTTTATTGCATTTCCCCTCATTGGCACACTAGCAAGTGCAGGGGTGGGTATTATGCCTTCGGTAGCCTTTTTAACGACACTTACTATGGTAGGTGTGGCTACTTTTCCATTAGAAAAAAGAGCTTTTGGTACAAAATTTGCAGTAACTAGAAATATACTAAGCTTTGCTTTTGCCATTATTATTGCATTAGTGATGGGGGTGATTTTATGAAAAAGGTTATAGGATTAATCAAGGCAAATGTCTTTTTAATGATGGTCATTATGACCTATATTATATTAACTGGAATAAATCCTCAAATGGGTTTGCAAGGAATTAAAAATAGTGGCTACTACATAAAGGAAATGCTTATGATTATGCCTGTTATCTTTGTATTGACAGCCCTTTTAGATACCTGGATTCCAAAAGAAACCATCATGAAGTATTTGGGTAAGGAGGCAAAGGTAAAAGGAACATTTTTAGCTTTTTTACTTGGGAGTATATCAGCAGGACCTATTTATGCTGCCTTTCCTTTTTGTGTCATGCTTTACCAAAAAGGAGCATCTATTAAAAATATTGTTATCATTTTAAGTTCATGGGCTGTGGTGAAAATTCCAATGCTTTTAAATGAAGCAAAGTTCCTAGGAGTTAAATTTATGATTATTCGATGGACTCTTACTGTCCTTTCTATTTTAATCTTTGCTTGGATAACTCAAAAAATAATTAAGGATACCGATTTATCACAAGTAGAAGAAATGAAAAAGGGACTCTTTATTAATAAGGAAGCCTGTATGGGATGTACGGTATGTAGCAAGAAGTATCCGGCACAGTTTGCAATGGAGGGTAAGAAAGCTACAGTAATAGAATCCCAAGAATTGGACCACTCGATCTTACAATCAGTCATAAATGCTTGTCCCGTTAAAGCCATTCACTATAATGAATAGGAAAGACCTACTTATTTGTCTAGATAGACATGTAAGTAGGTCTTTTATTATTGCATAATTATTGTGAAATATCTTTAAAGTATTTTGGAGAAGTACCAATAACCCGTTTGAAAACAGTAGAAAAGTAATATGGGGATGAAAAAGCCAGTTGATCTGCTATTTCTTGGTGACTCATCCCAGCTTCTAGTAGTGGAATTGAAGCTTGAATCTTAAGCTGGGCAACATACTCCATAACGCTTATACCTGCATATTTTCTAAATAAATTTTTAAGCGCTGTAGGGCTAATATTACAGTTTTCACAAATCATATTGATGCTGAGTTTATTAAACAAATTTCCCTGTATGTAAGAAGTAATTTTATGATAGTTGGCTTGAGAAGCATTGAGAATCTTTGGATAACTTTCAGATTGATGATTTTTAATAATAGAAAGTAGAAGAACTTCTAAGTAGTTTTTAACTGTATGATTGAGGCCATAAGAAAGGGGTTGGGTACATCTTAGGCTCATCAGCGTTGTTTCGTCGTCCACTAAAGTTTCAAAAAATCTACATTCTGTGATAAGGGTTTTAGTCATATTCATTTCACTTTCAGTGAGGGTACAAAGTATATTTTCTAACGCCTTAACGTCTTCATCAAGTGTAAAAGTAAGAATGAAAACAGTAGGATTACTTCCGTTAGCAGACCAAAGATTATGAAATTCGCCAGGTTTGTGGAAAATCATTTGCCCTTTATGTAGTTCAAAGATTTGATCATGTGCAGTTACACCAATAGTACCTTCCTCTACATAGACGAGTTCCCAAAAGTTATGTACTTCACCTTTGACTTTATGGTGTTTGTCAAAGGTCATGTAGAACATAGAGATGAGATTGGTGACATTGAAAAGTGGTTGTAAAGGGTAGAGTTGATAAATATTCATTATCATAGTGTATGTCCTTTCGTAGGTAGCCCAAAATTATATGTTTTAAGACTAAAAATGCATTTATACAATCTTTGTATATGTATAAAATAATAGTAACAAATTTAAAATTTTTAAGCAATATATACAAAAAATATTATTATATGAAAAGAGAAAGGGGCTTGAAATGAAAGGGGAAAAGCGTAGAGGAAAAGTAAAAGATAATTATAAAAATATAGATATGGACAGGGGCTATTTTTGGAGGCAAAAAGTAACACCGTGGGTTATACTGGCACTTCCCATAATTTTTACAATTTGGTTAAGGTATTACCCCATATTAAGGGCATTTTTTATATCTTTGTATAAGTACGATCCCATCAATAGGCCGGGAACGTTTGTAGGTTTTGAAAATTACATAAACATGTTTCAATCTAAGTTCTATTGGGATGCTTGGGCAACAACCTTTATCATATTATTTTTGCAAATTGGAATGACCTTTTTAATTCCCATTATACAAGCACTTTTCTTAAATGAACTTGGAAGGTTGCAAAATACATTTACAACGCTATATATTATTCCAGCACTTATTCCAGCGGTTGTAAATGTAATCATATGGAAATGGATATGGCATCCAGACTATGGTATTGCCAATTCAATCGTGGCACTTTTTGGTGTAGAGCCTCAAACATGGCTCAGTGATCCAAAGCTTGTTCTATTTTGTATCGTCTTCCCAGGTGTGCTAGGTGGTGGACTCAATGTACTATTATATTTAGCAGCTATACAAAGCACCTCAACAGATGTATTAGAATCAGCAGCACTTGATGGCTGTGTAGGTTGGAGAAAAATCGTTTATATCATTTTACCAAATATAAAGTTTATGATTTTCATTCAATTTATTATGGCTGTTATTGTGGCTATGAATGCGCTAGATGTTCCCTATTTATATGCATCAGGTGGACCAAGCGGTGCATCAACCACTCAGGGAATTTATATTTTCAATACCTTTAATAAAGATTATAACTATGGCAGAGGCTCAGCCGCATCCATTATCATGTTGCTTATAGTAGGTATAGTTACATTGATGCAAATGCACTTTGAGAATGCGGAAAGGGAGTAGGCACTATGAAAAAAAGAATAAATAATAAAATTAAAGCAACAGCAGAAGAAAGAAGTTTAAAGATAGGTGCATTTATTATTTCAGCGCTATTTGTATGTGTGATGCTCTATCCTTTCTTCTTTACAATAGGAAACTCCATGAAAGATAGCAAAAAGATCTATGACATTCCACCTAAAATTTTACCGGAAATGGCTAAGAGTATTGTAATAGAGCTAGATTATACCGCTCATGATGGTAAGGCACCAGAAGAAATTGAAGAAATGTTAATTGAAGATACAGTTATGGCTATGTTTGGAGTTGCAGATGACTTAAGTAAAGAAAGTGTCTATGAGTATAAAGTGTATGCCAAGATGAATGACAAGACGATCTTTACGAGTAGGGTGCATCAGAGTTTGATTCAGTTAGAACGTGATTATGGGGTCTATGCAGGGGCTGTAGCCAAGCAAAAGGTATTACTTGCTAAAGAGAGGCATAAACAGGTTATACAAAATATAGGATATGATTTTGATCTAGAAGGACTTTCTCATGAGTTAGATTTAGAGGGGTATGAAAATACTTACAATGAGCAGATTACAGAGATTTTAACAGAGGATTTTGAGTTAAATGGAACTTATATCACAAGTGGTGTAAAGGATAATGTCTGGTTATTGCTTGAGACTTTTAAATATTACATAAAGATGCCTCAATACATTTATGGCGATAATCCACTTGTAAGTCAATATGGCTTTGGTGTATTTGTCATGAATACATGTATTGTTATTGGATTCGCCATTCTTTCACAAGTTTTCTTGTGCTCTATTTGTGCCTTTGTTATTAGTACAATGCTTGGAAAGAAAGCTGCAAAGTATATGATTTTCTTCTTTATGGGTGCCATGATGATTCCATTTGCAAGTATTATGACGCCACTGGTCTTAATGTTTAGAGATATGGGCGCTTATGACAACTACTGGGCACTCCTTTTACCATTCCTTTATCCAACAGGTTTCTTTGTATACCTTTACAAAGGATTCTTTGATAAGATCCCAAGTTCTTATTTTGAAGCAGCTAAAATAGATGGGGCATCTAATATTTTCCTATATTTTAAAATATGTATGCCACTTTCTAAACCGATTATATCACTTATTGCACTTCAAACCTTCTTAGGAAACTGGAATGATTTCTTCTGGGCATGGCTTGTAACAGAAGATCAAAAACTATGGACATTGAATGTTGCACTTTATAATATTTCTAACAACAATGGAACCAAGCAAAACTCCATATTAGGTCTTGCTATTATTACGATTACACCAGTTATTTTATTATCTATCTTATTTTCTAAACAGCTTAAACAAAGTGTTATTGCATCTGGTGTTAAAGGTTAAACATTGTATTAGGCTACATGCACTCAGTGTGTAGATCATAATAAATAAAGAGAAGCGAGGGGATAAATATGAAAAAAATGGTATCACTTATGTTATCAGGTGTCATGTTAGCATCCAGTTTAGTTGGGTGTGCAAGTGGGGAGAAAGTACCTACGCCATCAACAGATGTAACTTCCAAAACCAATGAATCTACCGATACACCAGATACAAATGCTAATGAAACAACTGAAAAAGCTGAGATTACTATCTGGAGAACAAGCCAACAAAATGAAGTGTATCGTGATCTAGATAAATTATTTATGGAAGAAAATCCAGATGTCAATGTAAAGGTTGTTATTAAAGAAGGTGATCCACAGCATGAATTTATGCAATCCGTTGCAATGGGGAATGCGCCAGATTTAGTACAAGCGGAATTTATGAATTTGATGAAATTTGCGGCAAATGGCATCTTAGAACCACTTAATCCTATGTTAGAAAGCTGGGGGGAATGGCCACAGTTTAATCAGTCTTACGTTGATATCCTAACAAGAGATGGCAATACATATGGTGTACCTTACCTTGTTATTCCTATGTTATTTGCTTATAACAAAGCTATTTTTGAGGAAAATGGTATTACAGAATTACCAAAAGATTGGGATCAAGCATTAGATATTGCGAAAAAGGTCAATGACCCAAGCAAGCAAATCATAGGTTATTCTACTTTAACTGCTGAGTGGACTGAATGGTTCTTCCAATACTATGTATGGCAAGCAGGTGGTGATTTAACCAAAGAAAATAGTGATGGAACAATCGAACTTACTTTTACAGACCCAGCTGCTATTGAAGCTGCAAAATACTATCAAAAACTTAAAGCAGAAGGTGTACTTCAAAGTGATCTTACCCTTAAATTCAATGATCTCATTGACCAATTTGCTCAAGGTAGAATTGCTATGATGCCTTGTGGTGGTGACTGGATTTCTCGTTTTGTAAATGCAGGAATGGATCCAGATGATATTGGGATTATGGTAAGTCCAGCAGGCCCAGGTGGCAAACAAGACAGTGCCATTGGTGGTAGCTCATTTGGTATTAGAGCTGGCTTAACGGACAACGTAAAAAATGCAGCCTTTAAATATATTACTTTTATTACAGGCCAAGAAGCTATTGAGTTCTATTTTGATGAGATGGCAAGTAAAGGCGCTACAGATTTACTTATTATTGCACGTGATGATATGAACGTTGGACAGTTCTATGACTTACCAGAAGAATATATTGCAATCTTAGAAGAAGCTAAAGCAAAAGGAAGATTAGAATTCTATGGTAAACCAGAATTTGGTGGCTATGTAGACCGTGTTGTACAAAAGCTATTTATTGATCCTAATATGGACATAGAAGCAGAGTTTAAGGCAGCACAAGATCTTGCAACAAAAGAAAAACTAGATGAATTTAATAAATTAAATAAAGTATCTGAATAAAAGACCAAAGAGAAATCCTACAGAAATGATAACACTCTAGACTGTAGGGTTTCTCTTTTTATAAATAGGAAGATTTAGTCATTACAAACGACTCATTACAGGGAGGAAATGATGAACAGAGCAAATACAAGGTTTGCAAGAAAAGCTTTAGCTTGTTATCTTTCGTTATGTATGTTTTTTATGACACTATTTACAGGTGTGATGGAGGTATCAGCATTGAGTGTTGTTAACGATCAAGATGTTCAACAAGAAATGATACAATTGTATTCAGGTCAGTCAACAACAACGCCAGGTGCTATAGAGATTACAACACCAGGATCTATACAACTCACCACATCAGGAGCTTTGCAACTCATGATGGGAGGTACAACTTACTATGTGAGTAATGCTGGAGATGATAATAACGATGGAACAACACCGCAGACGCCATGGGCTACAGTAGAGAAAGTCAATGAACAGGTATTTCTACCTGGAGATCAGATACTATTTAAAGCGGGGGATGTGTGGGCGCCAAGTAATGAAGGATATGCACCTGAAATAAATGGTGGATGGCCACAATGGCAAAATGAAGAAGGCGTAGCCACTGCCTTTTTAAAACCAAAAGGAAGTGGTACAGAGCAAAATCCAATCATTATTGGTAAATATGGTACAGAAAGTTATAATGAAAGGCCTCTATTTAATGGACTAGGAAAAGTTAACTTTACCATTCATATTAAAAATATGAATCACATTATCGTAGAAGATTTAGAAGTAACCAACCAACATCCAGAGGCAGTAGATAACCAAAACCACACGAGAGTTCTTCGTGGGATCTATATAGAAAATCATGGCATAGAAGGCAATACCATGAGAAATATCACTGTTCAGGATTGTTTTGTAAGAGATATTAATGCCCATTATCACCATAGGTTTAATAATGAAGGTGGCATCATTATTCGTAGTACGAAACAAGGTCCTTATAACTTTGATGGGGTATATATTAGAAACAATACCATTCACAATGTAGATTACGGCGGGATATTTTTCCGTAATGATAATCAAAATAGAGGGGCTATAGGTGCTGGCATAGGTCCTTGGATTGGTAGTCCTAATATTGTTATTGAAAACAATAGTTTAGACCAAATTGGTGGAGATGGCATTGTTGTAAGTACAGGGATTGGTACAGTGATTCAGTATAATGTTGTCAAAGATAGCCATCTAAAGTGCCCAGCACCATGTGCTGCCATTTGGAATATTAATAGTGACGATACATTACTACAGTACAATGAAGCGTATTTAACAAGACAAGATACTGATGGCCAAGCTTATGATGCAGATGGCGGTTGTAATAGAACCATTTATCAATACAACTATAGCCATGACAATGAAGGTGGATTTATGCTTCTTTGTCAATGGGGTGGTGGAGACAATAGAAATGGTGTAATACGTTATAATATTAGCCAAAATGATTTAAGTAAAGTTATCCATTTTGCAGGGGCAACAAACTTTAAAATTTATAACAATACATTTTATGCAGGACCAGGAAATAATACGGAAATGACACGTAGTACAGGAGATAGCGCTGAATTTAATAATAATATCTTCTATAATGATGGGACCAATTTTAGCTTTGCCAATGGAAGTGGGCATCGTTATAACAACAACTTGTATTATGGTATTGATGAAAGTAAACTTCCAAATGATCCAAATAAAATGGTTGTAGATCCTATGCTCTATGCACCAGGAACAGGTGGTGTCCTCTACCCACTAACGATAGAATCAGCCTATGATAATAGAGCAATGACATGGGAGAGTCTAGTTAATGAGAAATTAAAAGGTTATAAATTAATGGAAGGTTCTCCAGCCATTGATGCAGGAATAGAAGTAGATTTATCAACCAATCAAGTGGTACCAGCAACAAAAGACTTCTTCGGAAACAGCTTAGGCAATGGTAGACCGGACATGGGCGCACATGAATTTTCTAATGATGCCCCAGCAGCTATTCAAGAAGGCACGTCATGGAAGTTCTCAGAAGGTTACTCAATTGTTTCAGGAGAGAACCATTGGTCTTACTTATTGTTTAGTGAAAATAATACACCACTTATAACTGTTTTTGATACACCCAATTCTAATGTATCAGGTGTAAGTTCTTCATGGCGTGGGACCCAATGGATTTTCAAAAAGTCAGGAGGTGCCAATCCACATGAAGGCCATTATCCAGATGAAGTAGTTCCTGTTGATGATACAGTTGCCTATATTGCAAAAGACAAGATGTCTCTACCGGTTAAAGGGTATCAACCACATACTATGTACAACAATGGTCCGACCAATATGACTCCTCTGGCACAACATGACAAAATAGGTTATGGTTTCTTGGTGCCACAGGCAGGGGTTTATAATATTTCTGGTAGCGCTAGAAAAGATCAAATAGGTGGAGATGGTGTGGAGCTTTCGATTCAATTAAGTAATGGAACAGAAATTCTTGCACCTGTAACACTTGAAGCAAATGATACAACCAAAGGCATCACACACGATATTACATTAGACTTAAATAAAGGTGATGTCATCTACTTTATTGCAGGAAGTAGGGAGAATAATAGTGCAGATGTCATTACATGGGACCCGATAGTGACTTATATAGGAGAAGGTATCAGAAAACCTGAGATACCAGAAGGAAGTTACTTTATAGATGATAGACAAACACATCAAATCATATATACAGATATGACACCACAAACACATCTATCAGAACTTCTGGGAATGAATAAAACAACTCATATAGCACAAGAAAATGGGCAAGGCACGGCAGAACTTGAGTTTATGGGTTCAGCCATTCAAGTGATTAGTCAAAAAGCACCTCTAAATGGGGAAATGGAAATCATCCTTTATCAAGACGAGCAAGAAATGGATAGAGTGAGTGTTTCAGCTCAATCCGATCATACAGAACCTTACTTTATAGCCTATGATAAACAGGATTTAGAGTATGGTAAGTATCGTCTTGTAGTAGCCAATAAAGGGCCTCAAATGGTGATTGATGGATTTATTATTGATACGTGCAATCAAGATGGAACAAGTAATTTATGTAGCATTGATCTTTCTTCTAACTTAGATTATGTAGAGATTACATTAGAAGATGAAAGGGGTTATGTTTTACAAAAACCGTACAAAGTGTTAAGAAATTCTAAGGTTACTGTCAATGCTAGCCTTACCAATAACGCCTATACACTTGTTGGATTTAATATCAATGGAACGTTTAAAGGGCCAGAATCTTTTACGACACAGATTAACGAAGATACTTATATTCAAGCTATTCTAGCAGAGAAAAATAATGGTACGCTTCTAGATTTAAGAAATGCTAAGGTTGAAACAAATAATCGACATGGTGAGTTAAAGTTTGCACCAGAAAAAGCCTTTGACCAAATTGAAGATGATAGTCATGCTTATGCACCAAGCTATACTAATACCTTCCCACTTAATGGAAAACCAGCACCATACCTAATCGTAGAACTTCCAAGTAAGACTCAAGTTACACAAACTACACTCATTAATAAAGGAATGAGTGAATTTAGAGTCAAATCCTATAAAGTAGAATTTTCAACAGATGGCATTCATTTTAATAATGAGCAGCTCGTAGAGAATATGGCAGCTTTAAATGAATCAACTATTATGTTAGACGAACCTTTATCTGCCACACACCTTAAGATCACCGTACTAGAGGACGATGATAATCGCAATAACTTTGTATTATGTGAATTTAAAGTCTATGGTATGACCTCTATTGATAAGCATGCACTGAGCCAAGCAATTATAGAGGCACAACAAGTGGATTTAACAGATGTTGCTACACCTATAGCCAATGAGTTTAAGGGGTTAATTGCACTTGCAAAGTTATATGAAGCTTCTGAGAATGTAACACAAGAAGTCGTAGATCAAATGGTTGAAACCCTACGAAGCAAACAGACTTTACTCAAAGGAAATGGTGTTTACCTTTCAATTGAATGCAGTCTACTAGGAGAGCAGTACTCTGTTGAACCACAGCTAGTAGCTATTCCAGAGTCAGTAGACCTTAAAGCATTAGGGAGCGCAACACTTAAAGAACTTTTAACTTCAACGTTTCAAAATACAGCCTTTAATGCAGATGGTAAGTTGATTGCGCTTAATCATATTAGACCAACGTCATGGGTCATTTCAATTAATAACGATCGCACCAATAGTCAGCCTGATACAAGAAAGGTAATGATTCATGGTAATGATGTTATTCGTATAAGTTATTCAAATAAGGCAGATGGATCAGATATACTAGCAGATGTAAGAAATAAAGATGCTTTAATTAAGCAAATAGGCCTTGTAAATACGTACCAAAAAGAACAACTCAAGTTTAATCCAGATTTATTAGAAGCCTATAATGATGCAGTATCACTATTCCAGAGTTTAACAGCAACACAACAAACAATAAATGCAGCCGCAGATAAATTAGAAAAAATCAATACTTATGCCACAGAGGCTGAGATTCAAAGTATAAGAGATAAGATTATACAGGCACAAGCCTATGACCCAACCTTGTATACAGAAGAAAGCTATAACATATTAGTAGTGGCAGTGCGAGAAGGACAGAAAGTATTAGGGAAAAATCAGGTGACAAAGTTTGATGTAGAACAAACGATTAAAAAAATCAATCAAGGAATAAGTGGACTCGTTTTAATAGGAAACTTAGAAGCGACCCAAGAAGAGATTAAATCACTAGAGGATAAACTCAAAGAAGCTAAGACATATCATGAAGACTTATATACAGTAGAGTCTTACAACATATTAGAAGGTATGATAGAAAAAATAGAAAGGCTTTTAAATGAAGAGGCGATTACAAAATCACAGGTTCAACAAGGAATACGTAACTTAAATGAGGCGATTGAAGGATTGATTCCTAGAGAAGAAGTAGAGGCTACACCAGAAGAGATTCAGACTCTTAGCGCTACACTAGTACAAGCAAAGAGCTATAATAAAGCCTTATATACAACCCAATCTTACAAAAATCTAGAAATTGCAATGGATAAAGCAAATAAAATTTTAGCACAAAATAAGATAACCAAGTTAGAAGTAGAACAAGGCATACAACATCTTAAGAAGGCTATAGCAGAACTGGTACGTCTATCTACAGATGGAGGTGGATCATCTGGAGGTAGTTCATCTGGTAGTGGTTCAGGTGGTGGTGTAAGTCATGAAAAAGAGCCCGAGCAACCTAACTATAAGGAAACCATTACGATAGATGGAGTAGAAGTAGACAAAGAAAAGATAATAGTATTTAAAGATCAGGAATTGATTTCTAATTATGCAAAGCATGCAGTAAATCTTGCAACAGCACTTGGATTGATTCATGGCGATGAGGGTTACTTTAGACCCCAACAAGCTATTACAAGAGCTGAATTTGTTAAGATGATCATAGCGTTACTAGGACTTGATATAACTCAACCTTATACCAATGTATTTGAAGATGTTACAAGTACAGATTGGTATGCAAACTACCTTTCAGTAGCCTATGAAGAAGGCATTTTAATAGGGGATAGTGGTTATGCTTATCCTAATGCACCAATTACAAGACAAGAAATGGCAGTAATTTTAATCCGAGCATTAAAGTTAGAACAGGTAAAGGGTAATGAATATATCAATGATTTTGAACATATTTCAGAATATGCAAAAGAAGCAGTTCAAACAGCTTATTACCATGAACTTATTCAAGGCATGAATGGTAACTTTAAGCCACATGATACAGCGAATAGAGAAATGGCAGTAACAGTTGTTGTAAGGGCCTATAAAGCCTTTTTACATCAGCAATAGAAATTTAGAAGACACATAAAAGAGGATAAGATACTTACTAACTTGTTAAAAGAGGAGAAGTGAGTATCTTATCCTTTTATCACAGAAAGAAAGTTAGGGGTGAACTCATGGAAAAAAGATTAAAGAAAATAGTTACTTTAGGGGTTATAGTTGTCTTATCGGGTTTTATTTTTATGACAGTGACAATGGGGGCGACTAAAGAACAGGAGGCATACTTGAAAATTAATAATCAGTTTATTGAAAAAGATGAAATCAATTTTATTGTTAGCAATATGAAGTCTAGTGTAATTAGTCAGGTACAAGGTCGATATGGCTTAACTTATGATGAGAACTTTTGGAATACAAAAGTGGGGGATACAACACCTAGAAAAATACTAGAGGAGAAAGTTATAGAAACGTTAGTAAGAAATACAGTGATAGAAGAGTTGTTAAGTGCTGAAGACCTTTTGCAATATGATAGTTTTGAAGCATTCAATGAACTGCTTGTTAATGTAAATGAAATGAGAAAAAAAGCAGTAGCCAATAAGGAAGTGATTTATGGCCCAGTAGAATATTCTCAGTTTGATTACTATAACTATTTAATGGCCAATAATCTTATTGCTCTAAGAGAACGTTATAGGATGTCAAAAAAAGTGGACATAACAGATGAGATACTTAAAGCCTATGAACAAAGTCATCCAGAGCTTATCCATACAGAGGCGAATACTTTAGAGACAGATCTCATTTATATGAAATTTGTTGAAGCAGATGGTACTCTTAATGCTCATAAAGAGCAATTATACTTTTCATCTATGAATGAAGTTTATAAGTTACTTGAAGAAGGAAAAGGGATAGAAGAACTCCTAAAATTATATCCAGATGTATTAAATTATGAACCCTATTCCTTTTTGGCTGAAAACGAGCGACAAGATCTGAATAGGTATGGGAATTTGATGGAGGCATTCAATCAAGTACCGGAAGGTGCATTTACACCTGTTATATGTGATAATGGTGCCTACTATATTGGGATTTTAAATAGGAGAGAAGCAGGCGATAAAAGACCATTTGAAGAATATAAAGATTTTTTGGCTATTAAGTATATTGAAGAGTGGATTCAAGATGATATAGATGCCTTAACAGTGAAAGCGCAAGTTCAGATACTAAAGCCATTTACACAATGAAAAAACGTCCTATATAACTAAGGTTTTAGACCTTGTTATATAGGACATTTTAAGTAAAAGAGATGTAGAGCATGTAATGAAAGCTTATTTACGAAAATATTTCATTTTAATTGTTTTACCAGTTACACGAGACGCTTCAGCAGCTAAAGCAAGTAAGTGACTTTCTACTGAAATGTCAATGGGTGTAATAGAAGGTGATGGCTTACCTGTTGCAATAAAGTTAACGAAATCATTCATAAGATTATGATCGCCACCGCCATGACCAGAATGATTTTGAGTTGTATAAATCACATCTTTACGTCCACTATGGAAATCATAAACTTCTATTACATGTTCATCACCAAAGAGCACACGAATCTCTCCGTGAGTACCCATCAAACGCATGGTGCGACTAAAGTCTTTTGTAAAACCACACATAGTGAAAGAGACTGTTAAACCACTTTTGTAGTTAAGATTGACCACTTGATGATCGACTACATCATTTCCTGCTTTAAACGCACATTTGCCAAAAGGAGAAGTTTTTAGATGTTCCATAATTTCTTCAGAAGTCATAGGATTGGGTGAGAAATAGTCCGTTCCCCATAATTTATCTTTAGCATAAATACGAGGTGCTGAATAGGTACAAGTATGGACATGAGGACAGCCATCTGTACAACGACTTGGTGCATCAATTGGTGCATTTTCTTCGCAGAAGTAGCTTAAACTACCAAAGGAAGAAATTTCAGTACATTCATCTTCACAAAGCCACTGGATAATATCTAAGTCATGACAAGATTTTGCCATAATCATTGGTGCACTTTCAGAAGCTTTTTGCCAAGGACCACGTACATAGCTGTGTGAATAATGAATATGATAGACGTTTTCACAGTGAGTAATCGACATCAGTTTTCCGATACGCCCACTATCTACGATTTCTTTAAGTGTTCTAAAGAGGTTAGTATAGCGTAAAACATGGCATACAACCACGTTTAAGTCTTTTTCTTTTGCCTTATCTCTAATTTGAATGCATTCTTCAGCCACTGGTGAGATAGGTTTTTCAAGTAGAAGATGATAGCCGCGTTCTAAAGCTTCCATAGCTGGTGCAAAGTGGAGTTTGTCTTGGGTACAAATGAAAGCAACATCTGCAAATTTAGGTTTTTCCAAGAGTTCTTCCCAAGATGTAAAACAATTTTCATCAGGAATATTATGTAATTTTTGAAGGGTTTTACGACGATCTTCTAGAGGTTCGGCAACACCTACGATTTTAATTTCACTAGCATTTTGTAAAGCATAAGAAGTATAGGCAAGCGTACAGCGAGGTCCAGCCCCCACTACAATTGCTGTAATTTGTTTCATTGGATAATCCTCCTAAGGTGTATAGATTATTACAAAAGTTTTTGTTAACCCTATTTTATAATATCTACGCTTTTTTAAAATGCTTTTTTAGACCCTAAACATATAAAATTAGACACCTATTAGACAAATGGAGTAGGTAATTCCGCACTTATATAAAAACTGTAGAAATACCATTGGCTTTTGTATTATAATGTAGAAAGTGATAAGAACTGATCAATGATAGAACGTATGCAAAACACAATATAAAAATGATAAGGCAGCATACAAGAAAGGGAAGAATATGAGAACATTAAAGACGTTAGAAGGTATTTCAGACGGTAAACTCTATGATATAGATGACTATGTAAAAGCCGATACATGTGGATGTAATGGGTGCTATACCTGTTGTCATCAAGTAGGAGACTTAGTTGAACTTACCCCATTTGATGCTTATGAAATAGTAAGTCACCTCAATGTATCCTTTGATGCATTACTAGGGGATAAATTAGCGCTTCAAAAAAATAATAAATTGATGCTCCCTTATCTCAAGATGGTAGGAGAAACCCAGCAATGTAGCTTTTTAAATGGAGAAGGCAGATGTAGTATACATGGACAACGTCCAAACATCTGTAGACTATTCCCATTAGGAAGAGTTTATGAAAATGATGATTTTAAATACTTCTTACAAGTAGGGACATGTGTCATGCCTAACTTAGAAGAAATTAAAGTAAGTGAATGGATTGGAATTGTGAATTATAACGAAAACAAGACATTCATTTTAACGTGGTACAAGTTATTAAAAGCACTTAACTTTAGATTGAAATTTGTCTATGATGAAGCAGAGTTAGAAGAGATTAATCAGTATGTACTGGATACATTTTATCGCATAGAAGTAAAAGAAGGTGAAGACTTCTACACTGCATTTTTCAGAGTATTACCTGAAGCAAAAGAACGACTAGGCATTTTATAAACAAAATAAAGAATGAGAAGTCCCGCTATTGGTGTACAGCGAAGTGTGCCAATAGTGGGATCTTTTTGCATAAGGAGATTAAAAAGGCTTTCCAATAATATAGACCGACAAATTAGGATGGATAAAGACAGGAGAAAGTCAAGGATACATGATAGTATAGTTATGAAAACAGCAAAAAGGGAGGTTGTAAAACAATGATTCATTCGAAAGGTAGAATGGTAGGGGTACTACTAGGGATTAGTACCTTGATTAGTATAGGTTTGACAAGCCTAAAATCTAATGAGATAGAAGCTAAACAAGCGATACAAATGGAGCGTCATGATACAGTTATAGTGGGGGGCGGTATTGCAGGTTTAACTTGTGGTTATTTTTTAGAAGATGAAGATTTCGTTATTCTTGAAAGAAAAAGTACAATTGGTGGAAGAACGATCTCGGGTGTTCATGAATCTTTTACATATGCTAAAGGTACAGAATATTTAGGAACACCAGAAAGTGCCTTAATGGAGATGATAGATGAACTTGGATTAGAACCCAAAGAAATTCCTTCACCAATGGATGGGTATTTTGATGGCAAAAACTTCTATTATGGAAGTGATGGTATAAAAAGGTATTTGGTGAGTAATAGTGACTATGATGCCTATGAAACGTTTACAGATCTTATATTAGATGCCTATGAAGATTATGATGAAGTTCCAGATTTTGATTATACATTTAGAGCAAAAAAACTAGATAATATGAGTGCAAGTCGTTGGCTTCGTAACAATAATATTCCAGCAGTATTTATAAAAAAATATAACGTAACTTCAAAAGGATTATTTGGTGCAACCCTTGACGAAATCTCTGCATTAAGTTTTATTCCTGAAGCAGCCTATGACTATGAGGATGAAGGCTTTAATGAAGGGTATGTAGATTACGAAGATTTTGATGAAGAGGATATTGAAGAAGAGTATGCAGAGGCAAAAGAAGAAAGTTCAGGATCCTACTCATTTGTCAAAGGATTGACAGAGCTCACAGATAAATTAGGTGAGGTATTAGAAGATAAAATCAAATTAAGTAGTAATGTTAAAAGTATTACTAAAAAAGGTAGAGAGTACGTTGTGACATATGTAGGAAATGATGGTAAAGAATCGATTATACTTGCTGATAACGTTGTATTAGCAGTACCAGCTCCTGAAGCACTTAAAATAGCACCTACTGTGATTTCTAGAGAAAAGACGAATATTATGAAAAATATTAAATATGCATCTTATGCAACGGTTGCACTATTCTCAGAAACACCAATATTTGATAAAGCATTTGATCTAGCAGTACCAGATGGATATTTCTTTACGGATATTTATGATTCTACATGGGTAGAAAGATTTTATGATGATAAAAAAACAGAGTTAGAGGACTATATTATTTCTGTATATGTTGCACCTAAAACAGGTGTAGATCATTCATTAGATACTATGAGTGATAAAGAATTAATAAAAAATGTCTATAATGATTTAGATAAAGTTTTTAACGCTGCAAGTAGTAAGGTTACAGGATACGATATTGAACGCTTCCCATATGCATATCCAATTATGTCTGAAGGGGCATATAAAAGATTGCTAAGATTAGATGAACTGAATTATGGATCTCTTATTTTAGCAGGAGATTACTTAGTTTATCCAACTTTTGAAGGTGCTGTAGAATCAGGTTATTTAGCTGCAGAGCGTATCATGGATAGCTATTAAGATATCCAAAAACCTATTTGAATATTGAAATCTTAATAGAGAGCTAGAAGCTCTCTATTTTTGAATGAAAATTTTATTTTGTGGAACGATTAACTTAAAGCTACATGATAAAATAACAGTAGATTTTGTTGATAGGAGGACGAATGAACTGGATAGAAATTATACAAAAAGCAATGAGTTTTATAGAAATGGAGTTGGCAAACAGTGAGCTATCCTCTCAACTTGTTGCCAAACATGTCCATGTGAGTGAATCCCATTTTACAAGGGCATTTCAGATATTGACAGGCTTCACTCTATCAGAATATATTCGTAATCGCCGTCTATGTGTAGCTGGAGAGCAGTTACAAGGTTTAGAAATATCTGTATCTGAGGTTGCTCTTAATGTTGGTTATGAGTCAGCAGAAGCTTTTTCTAAAGCATTTAAACGTTTTCATGGTGTGACACCAAGTGAAAGTAGAGGTGAAAAATTAAAAGTATTTTACCCTTTGCAAGTAAAGCTTATACTGACACAAGAGCGTCCACTTACTTATACTATTCAAGAGAAGACATACATCTTTTTAAATGGAATAACCAGTAGTGTTCCAAGTGATGACCCAAATGCTACAGGTTATCTGTGGGCAAAGTCTGAAACAGATGGATACTTAGATAGGTGCTGCGGATTTTCACAATTTGAAACTTTAGTTGGTGTTTCTACAGGAGAGGGATATACTATTAAGGAAAATGTACACAGCCATCAAAGGATACAGTAGTGATTATTCCACCTCATAAATGGGCTATTTTTCCTTGCCCGGGTGAGATGCCTCAGTCTATACTTCAAATATGGAAGCAGATTTATACAAGCTGGATTCCGAGAGAAGAATATGAAATTGTAGATCAACCACAGTTAGAAGTGTATTTTGAAGTTGATGAGGGGTATGCTTGTGAAATTTGGATACCTGTTAAGTAATACTTATAGGATCGATGTATTTATTTAAACGTATAAATACATCGATTTTTAATATATGTCGATAAATCTATTAAACTATGGCAGAGGATGCATATGTAAAAATATTACCTCTTCAAGTAAAAAATATCCCTTCAAAAGTAGTAGGTCTATTTCTTATAATGAAACTATAAAAAGAGAGAACAAGGGGGAAATGTTATGAAAAAGGTTTTACACAAATTACTTCCATTATTATTAACAGTGCCTATGATGGCAACCATGGTAGGATGTAGCCAAAGTAACACGCCTGCACCTAGTGAAACACCTTCTAGCACACAAGAGAGTCAAAAAGGGAATGGCCAAGTGACTTTAACCATGTGGAGTATTGCAACAGAAAGTGATGCCTTTAATCCAGCCTATACAAAAGCAATTGCTGATTATGAGGCAGCCCATCCAGAGGTTAAGATTGTACATGAAACTTTTGAAAATGAATCTTATAAGACCAAGATCAAATCAGCCGTAGCCGCCAATGAACTTCCAGATATCTTTTTCACATGGGGGGGAGGATTTTCTGAACCATTTATCGCTTCAGGTAAAGTCTTAGAATTAGATAGCTACTTTACAGATGAATACAAAGCTCAACTTCCTATAGCAGCACTAACGAATGCTACATATAACGATAAACTATACGGTTCAACTTTTACCACACCTGTATCTGCATTATTCTATAATAAGAAAATGTTTGATGAACGTGGACTTACGCCACCAACGACTTGGGATGAACTTGCTAATGTTTGCCAAACCTTCTTAAGTGATGGTATTACACCATTTGGTGTAAGTGTAAAAGATACATGGGTACTTGCTATGTGTCATGATGCACTTACTCTAAAATCAGCTGGTCCTGAAAAGACAAAACAAGCAATTACTAAGCAAGGGGTAAGCTATAATGATCCAGATTTCTTGGCTTCAGCAACAAAGCTTAAAGAGTTAGTAGATATGGGTGCTTTTCTAAATGGTGCGACAGGTGTTTCAAACGATGAAGCAAGTGCACAATTTTACAACGGTACAGTTCCTATGTACATTACAGGAAGTTGGATGGGAGGTTCTATTTTGACAGATGCTCAGAATCCAGAAGACTTTAGTGTTGCACCTGTTCCAGTAATCAATAGCAATAATGCTAAAATTACGGACTTTATGGGTGGGGCAGCAGATACTTTAATGGTAGCTCAGTCTACAAAATATCCTGATATTGCAGGTAATGCAGTATTTGAACTTTGTAGAAGTATTTCTAAATATGCTTATTTAGATGGTGCGGGTATAGCTGCTTGGGAAGTAGATTATGATGATAGTGGCGTAAATCCTATTACACAGAAAATTGCAGAGTTTGCAGGTGAAGCAACCTCTTTCACATTATGGTTTGACACATTAATGGCAGCTGAAGATGCTGGAGAATACCTTGCACTCTTACAAGAATTGTATATGGGGAACATTTCACCACAAGAATTTGTAGAAAGTATGGCGATTCAATTAGGTGAATAAACAAGGTATAAAAAGGTACTTCTAGTCCTATAGAAGTACCTTTTTAGCAATAGAAGAAAATAGAGAGAGCCATTTTAACTAAGGGGGAAGTCATACATGGATAAAGTGATGCGTAATAAGTTAGCCATTTTTATATTCATAGCACCAGCAGCAATACTCTTTTTTATGATTATTATTATTCCTATTTTTATGTCAGCATACTATAGTTTATTAAACTGGGATGGTATTACAACAGGAAATTTTGTAGGCTTAGAAAACTATATAACCCTTTTTACAAGCAAGTCTATTGCCTTTCCTAAAGCCCTTTCAAATGTATGTATTTTGGCAGTGTTATCTGTTTTTATTCAGTTACCACTTTCATTGTTTTTAGCCCTTGCCCTTGCAAGAGGTATTAAAGGAGAAAGGTTTTTTGTAACGGTTTTCTTTATTCCCGTATTAATCTCAACCGTTGTTATTGGGCAGTTATGGGCGAAGATTTATAACCCTGACTACGGTATTATTAATAGTGGATTAAATGCTTTAGGATTAAATCACCTGACGCGTGTATGGTTAGGTGATCCGAAGACCGCATTACTGGCTGTTTTTGTACCTATATTGTGGCAATACGTAGGGTATCACATGCTTCTACTCTATGCTGGTATTAAGTCTATTTCAAATGATGTAAGAGAAGCAGCTGTTATAGATGGTGCATCTTACTGGCAAACATGTAAATATATTATCATCCCACTTATCAAGCCTATCATCCAAGTATGTGTTATTTTTGCAGTAACAGGCTCGTTAAAGGCTTTTGACTTGATTTATGTGCTAACCAATGGAGGTCCAGCCCATGCCAGTGAGGTACCAAGTACTTTGATGGTCTCTATGATTTTTGGGCGTAATCGCTATGGTGTAGGAAGTGCCATTGCTCTTTGTATTATCTTCTTATGTTTCTTCTTTTCTATTTTAATAAAGAAAACATTTAAGACGGAGGTGGAATAAATGAAGTCAAGTCTAGGAAAAAAAATAGTTTTTGTTATTCTTATAGTATGGGCTGCAATTCAACTTTTTCCTCTCTATTGGATGTTTACTTTCTCACTAAAAGATAACTCAGAAATCTTTGGGCAAAATATAATAGGATTACCTAGAAATTGGCTTTGGTCTAACTATAGCGAAGCATTAACAACAGGTAACATGGGACGTTATTTTTTTAATAGTGTGATTGTAACAGGTGGAACCATTTTACTTACAACTATGTTAGCCTTAATGGCAACTTATGCATTAACAAGAATGATTTGGAGAGGCCAAAAAGTAATGAACATGGTTTTTATGCTAGGGCTTACAGTTTCTATCCATGCGGCCATACTTCCTGTATTTATTATTCTACGTAATTTGAAAATGCTAGATTCTTATCAAGCATTGATTTTGCCGTACTCGGCTTTTGCTTTGTCCATGGCAATCCTGATTAGTGGAAGTTTTATGCAGAGCATTCCCAGAGAGTTAGAAGAATCAGCTTGTATTGATGGATGTAGTGTATATGGCATCTTTTTTAGAATTATTTTACCACTTATGAAGCCAGCGCTTTCAACTATTGGTATTTTTGTTTTCTTGCAAGCTTGGAACGAGCTTATGTTTGCTGTTATTTTTATTAGTAGTTCTAAATATAGAACATTGTCAGTTGGGATACAGACCTTATGTGGTGCCTATACAACAGATTGGGGGCCAATAGGTGCAGCACTTGTCATTGCAACTTTCCCAACATTAATTGTTTATTGTTTTATGAATAAAAAAATTCAAGAAAGCTTACTTGTAGGCGCAGTCAAAGGATAGGGGGATTACATATGTTTAATGATGTAGTATGCAAGGAAAAGGCGGTTCAATTAGTTTCACAAATGACTTTAGAAGAAAAGGCAAGCCAGCTTACGTATAATGCTCCAGCAATACCAAGGCTTAATATACCAGCTTATAACTGGTGGAATGAAGCATTACATGGAGTAGCTAGAGCAGGAACAGCAACGAGCTTTCCACAAGCTATAGGGCTTGCAGCAATGTTTGATGAACAATTTTTAGAGCAAGTAGCAAGTGCTATTGCCGAAGAGGGACGGGCAAAATATAACGAAAGTGCACGTCATGGTGATCGTGATATTTATAAGGGGCTGACTTTTTGGTCACCTAATATTAATATTTTTAGAGATCCAAGATGGGGGCGGGGCCATGAAACCTATGGAGAAGATCCATACCTTACAAGTCGGCTAGGGGTAGCTTTTATTAAAGGGCTTCAAGGTCATGGAGAGCATATGAAAGTGGCAGCTTGTGCAAAACATTTTGCTGTTCATAGTGGTCCAGAGGATTTGAGGCATGAGTTTGATGCACAGGTAAGTCCAAAAGATTTATGGGAAACCTATTTGCCAGCATTTGAAGCTTGTGTCAAGGAAGGGCAAGTAGAAAGTGTCATGGGTGCTTATAATAGAACCAATGGAGAACCTTGCTGTGGAAGTTATTTCCTCATTCAAGATATTTTAAGGGGACAGTGGCAGTTTAATGGGCATTTTGTATCAGATTGCTGGGCCATAAAAGATTTCCATATGCACCATCATGTCACATCTACACCAGAAGAATCGGCAGCTTTAGCAATGGATGCTGGCTGTGATCTCAATTGCGGGAATACTTATTTGCACGTGATGATGGCAAATCAAAATGGGCTTATTCCAGAAGAACAGATTACAAAAGCAGCTGAGAGACTTTTTACAACACGATTTAAGCTAGGTTTATTTGAAGACTGTGAATATGATACGATTTCATTTGACAAGGTAGAATGCCAAGAACATATTGATCTAGCAGTAGAAGCTGCTAGAAAAAGTGTGGTACTTCTTAAGAATGAGAACATCCTTCCTCTTAATAAAAAACAGCTTAAAACCATTGGTGTAATAGGACCTAATGCCAATAGTCGTCTAGCGTTAAAAGGGAATTACTACGGCACGTCCTCTAGATATATTACCCTATTAGAGGGAATTCAAGATGAAGTAGGTGATGAAGTACGAGTTTTATTTGCCAAAGGTTGTGAGCTCATAAAAAGGCAAACAGAAGGTTTAGCCATGGAACATGATAGAATATGTGAAGCACTAAGTGTGGCAGAGCATAGTGATGTAGTCATTTTATGTCTTGGATTAGATGAGACACTGGAGGGTGAGGAGTTTGACCAAGGTAATGAAGTGGGTTCAGGTGATAAAAAGGATTTAGAACTTCCACAAGTTCAAAAGAAGCTTCTTGAAAGGGTTGTTGCAATAGGCAAACCTGTAATTTTATGTATGATGACAGGAAGTGCAATGAACTTAAGCTATGCCCAGGCCCATTGCAAGGGCATTTTGCAGGTGTGGTATCCAGGTGCAAGAGGTGGTAAAGCTGTTGCAGATATTTTGTTTGGCAAAACTTCTCCATCAGGTAAGCTTCCTGTTACATTCTATCAATCATCAGACCAGCTTCCTGCATTTACAGATTATGCTATGGAAGGTAGAACTTATCGTTATATGAAAGACCAACCTTTATATCCATTTGGCTATGGCCTATCCTATGGTAAAGTGTTCTGTGAAGAGGCCCAAATTATGAGTCCGTTAGAGGTTGGACACGATGTAGAACTTCTCGTTAAACTTTTTAATGATAGCTTATATGATACAGAAGAGGTTTTACAAGTCTATGTCAAAAATGAGACCTCTCAATATGCTGTGTTTAATACAAGCCTCTGTGCGTTTAAACGTGTAGCGCTTAAAGGAAGAGCAAAGGAAGAAGTAAAGTTAACCATTCCATGGAATGCTTTTACAATAGTTGATGCAAAAGGTGAAAGACGTTATGATTCATCTACTTTTAGCCTTTTTGTTGGAACAAGTCAACCGGATACTAGAAGTGAAGAACTTACAAAGATGAAACCCGTACAAGTAAATGTAATATTTAAATAAACCCTAAGAGGCTAGATAAAATGGATAGAACATTTTTCTAGCCTCTTTTTATAAGCTTAAGTGATGAAATGGAATACGTTATTAGAGATATTGATACATTTGTATAGAATATATATGTATAAATATTATAAAAAATATAAAATTTAAAGTTAAATTATGTTAAAATATACTTATCATGCAATAAGAAAAGGGTAAGGGACATAAAAGGAGGCAAAAGGTTGTTCAAACGCTTTTTAGACTTAAAACTTAAGCAAAAAATCAAGTACTTATTTCTTTTTATTATTATGAGTTATATGATTATATTTTTTATGGTCTATGCCTTCGTTTTAAAACGCAATATGGTACAATATGCCTTCGAAAATAATTTGAATACCATGACCGCTGTTGGGAATAATCTGGAGACAGAATTTGTGACGATTAATAATGTCAGCAAGTTAATTCTTACAGATAGTATCATTAATAAATACTTAGATAATGGCTATAAAGAGGGCGTGCGTCATGCACAAGAAGCTAAAAGCGCTTTGTTTGATTTAATGAATACTTTTAACCATATTAATTCTATCTATGTCTTCAATAAAGAAGGGGGCTATATTAACGTAAGCCGTAATACGGTTAAGTTAGATTCGGCAAGAATACAAGAACACCAATGGTATGATGAAATTGTTCAAGCTGCAGGTGGTTATAGGATACGTCTAGACGGAGAAGGGGCATTTAGTGGAAAAGAGCAGGTAATATCCTTTATTCGTTTAATGAATGATATCGAAACACAACAACCTAAAGGGATGCTCATTATTAATGTGTCTAAAAGCATTTTTACAAGTACATATAAAGACATGATAGGCGGGAATAAAAGCTTTGGCTATGCTTATGGTAATAAGCTTTTTTGTGGCAACTTAAGTATAGAACAAATTGGAGATTTGGCACTAGAGCAGAAGTACTATGTTCAATACAAAGAAGGATTTATAGTAAATGAAAATGTTACAGGGTTATACCCAATAGAGAATATGCCTATTACACTTATTGCAGTTGAAAAGATAGGAATTAGTAAGATGATTTCCAAAGAAGCAGGTTGGATTATTGGGAGTATTTTAATACTTACGTTAATAGCAATGAGTATGATAGGTGTTTTTATATCTATATTTATTACCAATCCTATAGAAAAATTGGTTGCAACGATGAAAAGCTTTAAACAAGGAAAGGTTCAAAAAGTATCTTTGTCAGTTGCCAATGATGAAATAGGGGATTTAAAAGAAAGCTATAATGGAATGATTAAGGAAATGAATGACTTGATCACTCAGCTTATTAACAAAGAGAAGTTTATCCAAAAAGCAGAACTAGAAGTATTGCAAGAACAAATTAAACCTCATTTTCTATACAATACGTTAGATACCATTGCTTATCTCGCACTTGAAAATGATGCAATCCATGTTTACCAGGCTTTAGAAACATTAGGAAGCTTTTATAGAAAGTTTTTAAGCAAAGGAAGTAGAGAAATAACGATTAAAGGTGAAATTGAAATTATTAAAGACTACTTAAGTCTTCAAAAGTTACGTTATGAAGAGGTTTTTGAAGATGAATATAATATTCAAGACGATCTATTAGATGTTAAAATACCTAAGTTAATTCTACAGCCCTTGGTGGAAAATAGTCTGTATCATGGATTAAGACCTAAAGGGGAGAAAGGACTTATTAAAATTACAGTTGAGAAGTTAGAAGGTCAGATTCATATCAAAGTTTATGATAGTGGAATTGGCATAGATGTGGAGCAACTACATACCATTATGAATTCTAAAGAGCATAAAAGCTTTGGTCTCAAAGGTACTATTGAAAGAATTCGTTATTATTACAGTAAAGAAGATGTCTTTAAGGTTAGAAGTGAAGTAGGTGTTTTTACAGAAATAGAAATTATCATACCAGTTATCTAGGGGGAAAGTTCATGTATAAAATCATGATTATAGATGATGAAACATCCATTAGAAACTTACTCAAAATTAAAATTAGCTGGACGAACTTAGATGTTGAGGTGGTAGGAGAAGCTGCAAGTGGTGTAGAGGCTATTAATATTATTGATGATCTAAAACCTCATATTGTTTTTGTAGATATTAGAATGCCTTTTATGAATGGCATTGAATTTGCTAAGTTAGCAATTGAACGTTATCCCAAGCTAAAGATTATTATATTAACAGCCTTTGATGAATTTAAATATGCAAGAGAGTGTATTCGAATTGGTGTTAAGGACTATCTTCTAAAACCTGTTGCCCAAACGGATATACAAACCGTATTAGAGAAAATCAAGAGTGAACTAGATCATGAAGTTGAAGAAAAAATGATGGACGAAGACGTAAAAGATGAATGTATAGGCCATGAAGTCATTCATCAAATCAAACAATACATATTAGCACATTATATGGATCCAGATTTGAATCTAACCTCAACTGCCATGCATTTTGGATTTAATCCAAGCTATTTAAGTAGAATATTTAAAGCAGAAGTTGGCGATAGTTTTATTGATTTCTTAACGGAATGTAGAATGGAGAAGGCTAAGCAATTAGCCAGACGTGAAGTAATGATGTATTGCGCAGCAAAAGAAGTAGGTATACCTGATTCCAACTATTTTGGGAAGTGTTTTAAAAAGTATACAGGTAAGGCCTATTCGTTATATATGAAAGAATAACCATAAAGTAAATACATGCTTTCTAAAAATGTAATACTTTGGAAGATTTTATTATTTAAATAGATAAAAAATGTCGTACATAGGAGAAGTGCAGAACAAAATTTTATTGTAGTAATATAATGTATTATATTAAACAATAGGAGATATGCTATGTATAAAAAACATTATTATAATAGATGTATGAAAGATTATAGTATATGTAGAGATGATGTATGGAATTGTTGTTGCGGCTGTTGTATTGAATTAAAAGGAAATAAGGGCGAGACAGGAGCTACAGGTCCCACTGGTCCTACCGGACCTGAAGGATTACCAGGAGTTACTGGAGCTACAGGTCCTCAAGGGTTACCAGGAATATCAGGAGCCACTGGACCTACTGGTTCTCAAGGGTTACCAGGAATATCAGGAGCCACTGGACCTACTGGTTCTCAAGGGTTACCAGGGATAACGGGAGCTACAGGAGCCACTGGTCCTCAAGGGTTAGCAGGAATAACGGGAGGCACAGGAGCTACCGGTCCCCAAGGGTTAGCAGGAATAACGGGAGGCACAGGAGCCACTGGACCCACTGGTTCTCAAGGGTTAGCAGGAATAACGGGAGCCACTGGACCCACTGGTTCTCAAGGGTTAGAAGGAATAACGGGAGCTACAGGACCCACTGGTCCCACTGGCCCTCAAGGAGTGACAGGAGGATTTTTTAATGCATACTCACAATATATTACTACGGATGCAGTAACTTCTAATCATTTTATTACTTTTATTAAAAATTATGATGTAGGAGGGTTGACAGCATTGTCTGCCGATCGATCAACTATAACAGTTAAAGCAGGTTATGTTTATGAGGTATGCTATACACTTCAAGGAAGTATATCTAATCAAAGTAATCATTTTCAGATAACACCTTATATTAATGGTATACTTCAAATTATGTTTCCTACGTCAGCAGCAAGTTATGAGACCTCTAATAATTCTATTTGTTCAGTTTCATCATGTTTTTATGTTATTGCAACAACAGATAGTCGTGTGCAGCTAAAAATGGCTACTTCTTTAACTACACCTATAAGCTATATTGGAAGTATATTCATTAGACCTTTTGCAACGGTATAATTAAATAAATATAAAATGTGTAAAATAGGACTATATATGTCCTATTTTAGTTTTATGATAGATAAGAAACCTTTTAAAGAAGGTTGATTCATAAAAAATCCTGTATATACTATGCTTTATAAGAAAAAACAAAATATGAGATTGATGTAAGTGGAAAAGGATAGAGAACAATGAGATTGATAGAAATACTCTTTTACTTATTAAAATGTAATTCTAAGACTACAATTAAACAACTAGCAGAGCAATTTAATGTTTCTCAAAAAACAATACAAAGAGATTTAGATAAATTATCAGTTCTTGGAATTCCCATTATTTCTTATAGAGGGATAAGTGGAGGAATAGAATTAGACAGAAATTATATTATTGCTAAATATGTATTAACTGAAAATGATTATGAAGATTTAATATTATCCTTATATATATCTGAAAATATAGCAAGCCATTTAAAAAAATCAGATCTTATTGAGAAATTTAAACTTGTTAATCATAATCGATGTGATCAGATATTAAGTAACTTAGAACAAAGATTTATAATTGATCTAGATGAGCAACAAGCAATTAGTGAAAAAGAAGTATGTAAGGTAATTAATTCATGTTTAGAAGATAAGATATTTGTGAAGTTAGAACTTAAAGAAATGAGTATAGAAGCCGTTCCTATTAGCTATGTTTTAAAAAAGGAGGGAATCTATCTCTATTGTTACGCGAAAACGTATAAATTGATCTCAATGGATCATATATATCAAGCTTCAAAAAGTTCTCATTGCTATGATGGAGTGTTTATTCAGTACAAGGAAAATAAAGATAATTTAAAATTATTGTAGTTGTTCTTAAAGTTTTATAAGTAGAATGAGAGAAAATTTTTAGGAGAGACTTATTAAGGAATAGTTTAATAAATAAAATATAAAATTAAAAAATATAAAGTGAGGTAGAATATGTGTACAGCATTAAGTATAAAATCAAATGAAAACAAATGGTTTTTTGGAAGAAATATGGATCTAGCCTATACTTTTAATCAATCAGGAATTATTATTCCAAGAAATTATCAATATCAAGATAAGGTAACGGGTAATATGGTTATCAATAAACGTGCTATTATTGGTATGGGAACCGTTATCGATAATCATCCTGCAATAGCGGATGCGATGAATGAAGCGGGATTAGCTTGTGCAGGCTTAAATTTTGCAGGGTATGCTTATTTTGAAGAAACGCGAGTGCCAGATAAAATAAATCTTGCACCTTATGACTTTATCCAATGGGTATTATCTAACTATGAAACAGTGGATGAAGTAAAAGAAGCAATTAAAAATATAGAATTTGTAAATGTACCGATTAATGATAAAACACCTGTTGCGATGCTACATTGGATGATTGCGGATAAAACTGGTAAGTCTATAGTAGTTGAAAAAACTAAAGAAAAAATTACAGTTCATGATAATCCTGTTGGTGTTATGACCAATAACCCAACATTTGACTGGCATTTAACTAACCTCAATGAATATATGCATCTTACTCCAAATCAACCTAAGGCAACAATGTGGAGTAACCAAGAACTAAGACCTTTAGGTATTGGAGCAGGTACATTAGGTATACCAGGAGACTTTGCTTCTGTTTCAAGATTTGTAAGAATTGCTTATATTAGATCTCAAATGCCAACAATAGAGAATGATATGCAAGCACTAACTCAATTTTTCCATATGCTTGACTATGTAAAGATGGTAAAAGGTGGTGTTATTACAGAAGAGGGACTAGAAGATTCAACTTTATATTCTTCTTGTATGGATCTAGAAAAAGGTATTTACTACTATAAAACACATGATAATAGTCGAATCAATGCTATAGATATGCATAAAGAACAACTAGAGGGCAAAGAACTCAAACTATTCCCATACGTATCTACACAAGATATTAATTATCAAAACTAATAAAATAGATTAAATAGAGTTTATCAAAGAAAGAGCTACTTATGTGTCTTATAGACATTTAAGTAGCTCTTTTAGTTTCCTATAAATAGTTAGACGTCGTACACACTGATTACTTTTAAATCTGATAAGTCTATAGTTGCAGTGCAATGGACTTTTTTCACTTCACCAGGAAGTAGAGAGAAGTAGTTGTCACTAAATATGCCATCTTTTGAACCAAGGTCTAGCATAATATCATGTGCAAAGGCAGTAGAGGTGACTTCTATTTCATGTGCATTAATTTGCTTAAAACTAATATGAGGATTCTCATAATTAAAGTGCTTAGGTTTTATAAATAATTGACAAGCACTGCTTAAAATAGTTTTGTCATGAATCAGTGTATACTGAAAGACTTTATCCCTTTTACTATTATAATCCAGAAGAAGTTCACTAAAATCTAAAGTTATACCTTCACTTCTTCCTAAAGATGGAGCAGAAACAGATGAATGTCCTAATTGTAGGCACTCCCCCTTAGCGTTTGTGATTTGCCATTGAATTTGACCAGTGAAAGCTTTGGCGCTGTCATTAATTACTAAGAGATGGACTTTGTTATCTTCTAGATCAGCGGATAAGAGGATAGGCGCAAAGAAATGCTTGCTTTTATAATGTAGCGCTTTCCATCTGCCATAGTAATCAATGCCGGACCAAGAAGCTACAGGCCAACAGTCATTAGTTTGCCAATAGAGTGCACCCATACATCTACCTCTATTTCTACGCCAATGCTCAGCACCATAGCGCATTGCTTCAGCCTGTAAAAGTTGTGAAAGATAGACTGTGTGTTCTAGGCTATAAGGGTAGCGGTAGTTGTCTGCTAGATAGTGCAAGATAATTTTATTAGCTTGTTTATTTTTTTGGTGCTTCTCCATCACATAAGAGAAAATATTACGATCAGATTCAAGGGTAAAGGATTCAATAGTCTTCATAGTAGGGAAGGATTGAAAACCATATTCGCTAACAAATCTGAAGTAATGCTCCTTATAGGCTTCAAAAGGTTTAAGTCCATGCCAGACTGTCCAGTAGTGCATATCTCCATGGTGTTCATCTCGTGGGTCATCACAGTCTATACCCGATGAAGGTGATGAAGGCCAATAGAATCTCTCTGGATCATACCGATGAACAAGCTCAGGCAGGACTTCTTCAAATTGTCTCTGGTAATGTTTTTTATATTTAGGTGCAATTTCTTCATTCCACCCCCAATAAAACCAAGCTTCTTCTTGTTCATTATTACCACACCAAAGGGCTATACAACTATGATGGCGTAGACGTTTGATTTGTTCAATGGATTCTTCAATAACTTCTTCTTGAAGGTTATCAAAGTTATAAAGGCTACAAGCATACATAAAGTCTTGCCATACAATAAGCCCCAATTCATCACAAATTTCATAGAAATAATCGGGCGGATAAATGCCACCACCCCATACGCGAATACAGTTGTGATTAGCTAAAGCGCAATCTGTTAGT
This sequence comes from Holtiella tumoricola, assembly GCF_027857615.1. NCBI lineage: Bacteria > Bacillati > Bacillota > Clostridia > Lachnospirales > Cellulosilyticaceae > Holtiella > Holtiella tumoricola. The sequence continues at coordinate 212,778 of NZ_JAQIFT010000040.1, read as the reverse complement.
AGCTTACGAGTACGTTCTTCTGTCATGCGAGATAATAAGCTATCTTCTGGAATGTAGTTACTTCCCATGGCAAAGATCTCTTTGCCATTAATAATGAAACAGAATTTTTCACCCCATTCATCTTTTTCCTTTTTAATACCTAGTTCACGTAGACCTATTTTAAAGTTTTTACAATCTTCTTTTCCTAAAGTTATTTTGACATCATATAAAGGTTGAGCACCATAACCATTGTGCCACCAAATTTGAGGATTATGAATGTCTAGTGTACTTTTAGTGCCATCGCTATAATATTTTTCTCCACTTGGGGAGATGACTTCAATTTGAATAGGTAAATCATGAGTCGCTTTTACATCTATTTCTAAAGATACCTTTGTAGCCGTATGATGTTGCCTAATAGTGTAGTCTAGGATATGTGCATTGCGTCCTATGATTTTAAGTGGTTTCCAAATACCTAAATCAGGTAGCTGCGGTCCCCAATCCCATCCAAACATATAGTGAGCTTTTCTTAAATGAGTATAGCCATCTACTACACCTGGATGATGAAAAATAGGCTCTTGCTCATGGCATTGCTGAATATATCGAGTAGGTGATTTTAAAACAACTTTAATTTCATTTTCTCCTTTGATGAGAAAGGGTTTCACATCAAAGATATAAGTTCTATGCATGTTTTGTGTTTTTCCTACTTCATGCCCATTTATAAAGATTTCACTCAAAGTATCAATACCTTCGCATAGAAGTGAAAGCTCTTGATAATCTAAGTCAACGACTGTAAAGGTTTTAATATACTCATAATCATAGTCAGCAAGGTTTAAGACGATTTCTTCATGATCTCGGAAAAAGGGATCAGGCATACAACCTGTATTTAATAGATCTAAATAGACACTTCCAGGAACAGTACCTGTATGATAGGCTGAATCTGAAGTACGTCTAAACTTCCAAGATCCAGATAAGTTTATTTCCATTGATAATAATCCTCCTTATGTATTAAAGCTTATTATAGAATTATAGACAAATAAAGTAAAAATGGCTATACATAATTAGTGAATTTTAGTAAAGTATAAAAAATTAAATAGGAAAAGTTGTTTTATTTGATGATTTAAATTTCAAAAAAGTAAATAATATTATATAATAAAACTAACAAATGGATAAAAGTTAAGGGGATAAAATGAAGATAAGAAAAGCTAAGTTAGCCAATAAAGTACTTGCTATTTATTTAGTCAGTCACTTTATGATTGCACTAAGTATTTTAGCCATTATGGGAGTGGGCCTTCGAACGATACGTGATAATTTTATACAGCGCTATAAAACAAATGCGATGCAACATATGGAGTATTTTGATGAAGAATTACTCAATTTACAAAATTTAGTGATGTATATGATGCAAAGTGAAAATGTTCTTGTATTATCTAATCAGTATGAACAACTATCTGATTATGAAAAAATAAATAAGAAGAAGCAGGCTAAGGAAGAGCTCAATATTTTAAATAATCAATATAAATGGACAAGTGATATAGGCATCTATATACCACAGCAAGATTTATGGATTACATCGTTGGAGTGGTTTAGACCTGATGAGGCCATAAAAGACATAGAAGAACCTGGTTTATATTTTTTACAAGATACTCTATATCTACTAGAAAAATATGAAAATAAGAATGAGTATAGAAGAGGATATATTAAGCTAGACCAATATGAATTAATACGTTTAATGGAGAAAATGAAATTTAATGAAGAGGTTTATATAGAAGCACTATTAAATGGAGAAAAGTTAGAAATTGCTCCTTTTAATGTACAACAAGCCAATAAAACTTCGAGAGAAATGGTTATAAAGAGCAGCTTATATCCTATAGCCTTTCATATTTATCTTCCTTCTCGTTTCATAGAGTTTGGACATGAATTTTATTTACTCAGTTTATTAGCTTTAATTTTATTATGTTTTATTACGATTAAGTTTACCAAGTATCTGAATCGGGCCATCCATAAACCACTCCAAAATGTAGTAAGTCATATTGAAAATATGAATGTACATAACTTCAATCAACAGGCAAAACATGAAGGTATCGATGAATTTGAGTATGTGACACAAAGTTTTAATAAGGCTAAGGGGTTATTAGAAAACTATATTAAGAAAAGTTATGAACAAGCTATTGATATGAAGCAGATGGAACTAAGCCATCTTCAAGGGCAGATTAAACCTCATTTTCTTTATAATTGCTTTTTCAATATTTCAAATATGTGCAAAACCTATGATGTAGAGAAGATAGAACAGCTTACACTTGGATTAGCCAAATACTATCGCTATATTACAAGGACAAGCTATGAGTTTGTCAAGTTAGAAGAAGAGTATGAGCACATGAAAAATTATATTGGTATTCAACAAATTAGATTTGAAGATCGAGTACAAATTGAGATGGATCCACTACCAGACAACCTAAAAAATGTATATGTACCCCGATTGATTTTACAGCCAGTGGTAGAAAATGCGTATAAATATGTATTTGAAAAAATTGAAGCAGGGGGAAAGTTACATATAAATGTTAGAGAGCAGGCCCATTTTATTCTGATACAAGTAGAGGATAATGGAACCTTTATAAGCTTAGAGCAAATAGAAGCATTACAGATCAGATTAAAGGCGTGTGAAAACCCTGTAACAGGTCTAATTAATATTAAAAAGCGACTTCACTATATTCATGAGAAAAATGATATTGTGGTAAGCCAAGGAGAAATGGGGGGATTAGCCATTATACTTCAGATTTATAGCGAAAAGTAAGTACATATAAGGGGGAAAATATGTATAAGATTTTAGTGATTGATGATGAGAAGAGTATTGTAAAAGGTCTTGTAACGATGCTAGAGAACAGAGAAGAACTTGAGCTACAAGTTTACTCAGCTTATACAGTGAGTGAAGGCCTTCGTATTGCAAAAGAGGTCAAATTAGATATATTATGTACAGATATTAATATGCCCATTATGGATGGATTTGAATTTAGTCAAACAGTAAAAGGCTATTGGAAGGAATGCAAGATTATTTATTTAACAGGTTATGATACTTTTGATTATATTTACCGAGCAGTCAATGAATATGCAGGGAAATATATGCTGAAAAATGAGGAAGAAGATAAATTTATTCAAGTGATTAATGAGTGTATCCAAGAAATAGAACGTACTCAACAAATAAGAGCAACTGAAGGCAAGATGTTGCAAATGACAAATGAAAACAAAACTTATGAAAAATGTCAACTTATGACAGAATTTCTTGGACATCAAAATAGTAATGAACGTTTAGAAATATTAAAGATGATTTATGATGCAGGACCCATTCAGATAGAAGAAGATTTTTATATTGCAATAGGGAAAGTATTAGGAGAGCGTTGCAGTAGCCAAAAGAGGAAAATGATTCTTCAAACAATTACACAGGTCAAGCAGCAGTATAGCTACTTTTATGAAGTAGATGAAATCAAATTATATAGTAATACCTATCTTATAGTCGTTCAGCCAAAGGAAAAAGTTGAGGAACAACAAGTCCTACTAGGTAACATGTTAGAAGAAATACAAACTCAATTAATGGCGTTATCTGAAGAAAAGATTTCTTTTATTTATTCCAATCATCAAGTGCAATGGGAGCAATTGAAGGATCAAATTAAGCTGTATACGACCTTACTAGATATTAATTTATCTAAATACGTACCTATTCTTATTGATGTGGAGACACTTATAGAAGGAAATAAGTTAAAGGATAGCAATCATGAGCATTATGTACTCCAAATTGATAAAATGCTTATAGAAAAGCGCTTCCTTGATTTAAAAGAAATTTTTGAAAGCCTTTATATCAGTATTAAGAATACCTATGAGCTGAGTTTAATTGATACACAGATGTACTATAAGTGTCTAGAAAAGGTTGCATCTTACATAGAAAAAGAGATTAATTACTTAGAACTTCCGGAAGATTTACAAAGAGGTTATTATCATTTACGTTATTTAACAGGCGTAGATGAGATCCATCAGTTTTTAGTCTTATTGCTTAAGTCCTTAGGAGAAGACCAAGCACTCAGTAAGGTAACGGAAGAAGATATGATTATTAAAAAGATAGAGGACTATATTTTAAATTCTGTCACAGGAGAAATTAGTTTAAATACTTTAGCTAAGTTAGTTTATTTTAATCCATCTTATCTATCAAGATTTTATAAAAGTGTTACAGGTAGAAATTTATCGCAGTTTATTAAAGAGGCTAAGTTGATGAAAGCCAAAGAACTTTTAAGAAAAAGTGATAAAAAAATAGGCGATATTTCTAAAATGTTAGGTTATGAGTCGGTAGGATACTTTACCGTATTCTTTAAAAAATGTGTGGGGCTTACACCTACAGAGTACAGAAATTATAAATAGGAGTAGAGTTAGAGAAAGTAACAAAGGCTTTCTTTAACTCTATTTTTATATACATGTCAACAAAAGAAAAAGAAGTAAAAATAAAGAAATTGAACAAAATGTACACAAAACATATAATTGTATATATAAATACAATAAAAAATATACAAATTCGGAGGTGCTATATGGGAAGAAGAGTAGGGGCGATGATTCTTGCTTTAACAATGTGTATGGGTGTCTTAGGAGGATGTGCTGGAAAGGAACAAACAACCGCTTCATCTAGTGTGGAAAAAGGTGAAGTAGATCCATTTGGAAAATATCAAGAGCCTGTAGAAGTAACAGGAGTACTTTCATTTTCAGCTGGCTCATCAGAAGTACCAGCAGGTACTACCCCAGAAAACCAATCTTTTGTTAGGGAAGCAAAAAATAGGTTTAACATTGATTTTAAATGGCTTTGGACTGCACCAACAGATCAATATGAACAAAAGCTAGGAGTAGCAATGGCATCAGGAGAGTTACCTGACATTATGGCAGTTTCAGCTGTTGATTATCAAAACTTATTAGAAAATGAACAGATTATGCCATGGAATGATGCCTTAGAATGGGCCAGTGATACTTTGAAAGAATGGATTTATCGTGACCCAGCAGTTCTTGAAAGTGTGACAACAGAAGATGGCAAAATTATGGCGATACCACAGTATTGGGATGTCAAACGTAATGTTAATATCATGATGATCCGTACAGACTGGTTAGAGGAAGTAGGGATGGATGTTCCTACAACTGTAGAGGAATTAGAAGCAGTAGCAACAGCTTTTAAAGAACAATTAGGGGCAGATATGGGAATCAGTCTTTCAAAAGATGTTTTAGCAGGTACATCTCCACTTGCAGCACTTATGAATATGTTTGGTTCTTATCCAACAGCATGGATAGAAGGAGATGATGGCACTTTAGTTCCAGGGGAAACACAACCAGAAACAAAAGAAGCTTTAGAAGCACTTAATCGTTTTTATGAAAAAGGGCTTATACATAAAGAATTTGCATTACATGATGCAACTAAACTTAGAGAGTTTATTATGTCAGAAAAATTAGGTATTTTAATTGCACCATGGTGGGCATTTGATTCTTTCATTGGAAAAGAAATTGCTAAAAATGGAGATAGTAAGTGGACAACAGCACCTATTCCAAGAGCAGAAGGTACAAACGGTGCTTTACTTGAAAGTATGATGATTGAAGATTACTATGTTTTAAATAGTAAATGTACAAATCCAGAAGCAGTTATAAAGCTCTTTAATCTTTGGGCATTATTTGAAACAGAGTATCCAGAAGAAGCTCAAGTTGCAAATGGGCACGTGTGGAACTGGGTACCAACAACTTACTTTGATCCATATGATATTCAAACTTTACATGATCGTTTCAACACCCAAATTGCTACAGGTGATTTAAAAACTTTACCAGAAGGCATTGGAGGTGGAGATATTCAGCTTTGGAGTTATGCTGAGGATTACTTTAAATGGAAAGCCGGAGAGATCCCTTATGATGAAACCAATAAATGGGGTAAATATTTAGGAAGAATTGATGACGACTTTGCTTGGGGAACAACAGAAAGACTTGTAGAAAACAAAGAGTATCAATTAAATAAATTCTATGGTCTTGCCACAGATACAATGAAAGAAAGAAAAGCTACACTCAATAAGTTAACAGAAGAAACTTATGTAAAAATGGTTATGGGAGAAACACCTATTAGCACCTTTGATGCTTATGCAGATAACTGGCTCAAACTTGGTGGAGATGAAATTACTAAAGAGGTTAATGAGTGGTATCAAAATAAATAAGACAGAAGTAAAAGGGTAGTAATTTTATTACCCTTTTACTTTTACAGAAAGAGGGATGGTAGATGGAAAAACTTAAAGCATTTTTGAGAAAAGATACAACAGCATGGCATATCATGCTTATACCAGGTGTTATTTTTACTGCTATCTTTGCTTATTTGCCTATGGCAGGTATTGTAATGGCATTTCAAAAGTTTAATCCAGTTAAAGGCTTTACAGGATCAGATTTTGTTGGAATGAATAACTTTAAGTATGTATTCAACTTACCAGGTTTCTATGACGCATTGTGGAACACACTTTACATATCTGTGCTTAAAATCATATTTGGTTTATTAGTTCCTTTAATACTGGCTTTACTTTTAAATGAAATTGTACTTAAACGTTTTCAAAAATATGTTCAAACAGCTATCTTTGTGCCCTATTTCCTCTCTTGGGTAATCTTAGGTGGAATTATAAAACAAATTTTTGCTTTAAATGGTCCAATCAATCAGATCTTAGGTGGCTTAAACATAGAACCACTTATGTTTTTACTCAATAATACTTGGTTCCCTATCGTTATTGTTATAACCCATGTATGGAAGGGGATGGGCTATAACATGATTGTTTTCCTTGCATCAATTGTAGGGATTGATACAAGTCTCTATGAAGCAGCAGAGATGGATGGTGCCAATGCATGGCAACGTGTAAAATATATTACACTTCCATGTATGATGCCTATTATCCTTCTTATCGGTATTTTAAGTCTTGGTAGCTTATTAAATGCTGGATTTGATCAAGTACTGATGCTTTATAGTCCTGTTGTATATGAAAGCGGTGACATTATTGATACCTTTGTTTATCGTTTAGGTATTTTTGATAGGCAATATTCACCTGCAGCAGCAGTAGGGTTATTTAAATCATTTATATCACTTATTCTAGTAGCCTTCTCTTATTGGACCGCTTATAAAGTAAGTGATTACCGTATCTTCTAGAGAACAAGACGAGAAAGGGTGTGTGTTATGGCAGTTAAAGAGTCAAAGGGACGCAAAGCGTTTAATGTATGTAATATTATCTTTTTATCCATTGTTACATTAATTTGTATACTACCGTTTGTACATTTATTTGCAGTATCTATGAGTTCACAAGCAGCAACTACAGCAGGGGAAGTTGGGCTTTTACCTAAACAAATTAGCTTAGAAGCATACAAGTACTTACTTCAAAAGAAAGAGTTCTTCCAATCTATGGGGGTAACCGTTGTAAGGGTAGTGATTGGTACGGTTATTAGCATGGCCATTACAATTTTAACAGCGTATCCATTATCTAAGTCTAACTTACGTTTCAAAAAGCGTAGTCTATATGTATGGTTCTTTGCTTTCACCATGTTCTTTAGCGGCGGTATGATTCCAACTTATATGGTCATTAAGAGTTTAGGGTTAATTGATACCATTTGGGCATTAGTATTGCCTACAGCCATGAATGTATGGAATGTTATTCTACTCCTTAATTTCTTTAGACAGATTCCAAAAGATCTAGAAGAAGTGGCACTGATTGACGGTGCGAGTCAGTTCTATATTTTATGTAAGATTTACTTACCGATTTCTTTACCATCTTTAGCAACTATTTTACTTTTCACTATTGTTGGTCATTGGAACTCATGGTTTGATGGGATGCTTTACTTGAATACAACAAGCAAATATCCATTACAGACATATTTATCAACGGTTGTACTTGATCAAAATATGACGGCGAATCAAATGATGTCACCAGAGCAACTTTTGGCACTTGAAAGTATTGGTGAGCTGAATCTACAAGCTGCACAGATTTTTGTCGGTGCACTTCCTATTTTACTCGTATATCCATTCCTACAACGTTTCTTTATTAAAGGTATTGTAGTGGGTAGTGTTAAAGGTTAAATCTATAGAAGAGGGGTTTTATTGATGATCATAAAAGCGGTGCAACATGAAACAGTTAGGTTGTATTATAATGAAGAGACCTTACATATAGCCATTGAAAGTAACGGTAATCGTTGGCAATGGGACGAAATGTATCAACCCTATTTCAATATAGGTGAGCAGACGATCTATTTTAAAGATGCAGGTTGTATCCAGCATTTTAATTGGAAGACAGGTGTAGGAGAAGGATTTAGAACTAAGTTTTCAAACTTTGTTGTAAAAGGGATAGAAAGCCCTTTAGCTTTTGAGACAGTGGTTTGGATAGAGTACGCTACACAAAACATTTATTTTGAACTTATTCCAATAGAGGAGGCTCATGAACTTATGGGCAACTTCTATTGGCCGGGGCACATGGCATTTAAAGAGGATAGTAGTAAGTGGTACACCGTTATCAATATGCTACAAGGACTTATGATCCCCAATAACTGGCCACATCAAGTAGATAAACTAGTATTTGATGGACAAATGTGCAGTAGTGCAGCGTATATGCCATGGTTTGGCCAAATAAAAGAGCATGAAGGATATATTGCTATTGTATGTACACCATGGGATGCAGGCTATCAGGTGAATCATCCCGAAGGATCAGACTTTTGCCACATTGGCGTAAGATGGCTACCGAGTATGGGGAAATTAACTTATAAACGTAGTATGAAACTGACTTTCTTAGAAAACTGTGATTACAATGACCTTTGTAAAGTTTACCGCCAGTATGCCAAAGAACAAGGGCTACTTGTAACTTTAAAAGAAAAAGCAGCTAAAAATCCCTTAGTTAATAAGTTTATTGGATCTGCTATTGTACATACAGGTATTAAAACACACGTATCACCAGATTCAGCTTATTATGATCAAGAGCATCCGGAGAAAAATGATGAAGTGGTTCCATTTGCAGTGAGGCAAAAACAAATGGAAAAGCTAAAAGAAGCAGGACTTGAGAAAGTTTATCTCCATTTAGATGGATGGGGAGAACCAGGGTATGATAATCAACACCCAGATTATTTGCCAGCTTGTATTGAGGCTGGTGGATGGGCTGGTATGAAAGCACTTTCAGATAAAATGAAAGCGTTAAACTATATGTTTGCTATTCATGATCAGTATCGTGATTACTACTTTGATGCAGCAACTTATGATAGAGCATTTGCGCTTCAAAATCCAGATGGATCACATATTGAGTTTTGTAGATGGGCAGGAGGCTGGCAGACATATATTTGTGCATCACAAGCACCATTATATTTAAAACGTAACTTTACAGAGCTCTTTAGGCATGGCATACAGCTAGAGGGAACTTACTTAGATGTATTCACATGTAACGAGCTAGATGAATGTACACATCCATGGCATACAATGACACGTAAAGAATGTATGGCCTATAGAAAATCATGCTTTGACTACTTGGTTGCACACGATATTCTTCCAAGCTCAGAAGAAGTGATTGACTGGGCAGTACCTAGTATTGTAACAGCTCATTATGGGCCTTATGCCTTTATGTTATGGCCAAATGAAAAACCTAAAGGCATACCTGTCCCACTCTTTAACTTGGTATATCATGACTGTGTAGTCCTTCCATGGCTGATGAAAGAAGATACACCACAAGGAGACTATATGCTCTATGCATTACTCAATGGTGGAGCAGCTTACCTAGATGCAGAAAAAGAAGGAGGCGCCCTTAAGCATGAAATAGAGCGCTATCAACAAGTGGCAGCCCTTCAAGAAAAAATTGCTCAATGTGAAATGATTAAACATGAATTCTTAGATGAAAATTATAGAATACAAAAAGCTGTATATAGCGATGGAACAGAAATAACTATTGATTTAGACAAAGGTACATATACAATTCAATAAAATAATAGAATTCTATATTTATACTTGATTATATAAATGCATATACATATAATATCAAATATAGAATGCATTATTTTAAAGGAGAAGTTAGAACAAATCATGGACGATGCTAGTGATACGGAGCATGAAAATAATAAGACATTAAAACTGAATAAGTTTCAAAATATAGAGGCATGGCTTACGTCTAATTAGGCGTAGGTTGTGTCTTTTTGCGTATATTTTGACTTAGAATATATTAAAAAACAGAGAGGATTGATTATTTTGGAAAGTGATTCGGCAAGTATTATGGGACAGTTGATTTTGATTCTTTTACTAACAGGTACAAATGCATTTTTTGCATCAGCAGAGATGGCCATAGTATCTGTAAACAAAAGTAAAATCAGGAGACTAAGTGAAGAGGGAAATAGTAAAGCGAGGTTGCTTGAAAGATTTATAGATGAGCCAAGTCGTTTCTTATCTACAATACAGATAGGAATCACTTTAGCAGGCTTCTTTTCAAGTGCATCAGCAGCAACAGGTTTATCTAGCCATGTTGCAAAATGGATGCTGCAACTAGGTATCCCTTTTTCAGGAGAAATTGCAATGATTGGTGTTACCCTTATGCTTTCCTATTTTACTTTAGTTTTTGGAGAGTTAGTCCCTAAAAGAATTGCACTGAAAAAATCAGAAGCTATTGCTTTAAGTTCAGTTAAAACCATTTATTTAGTATCATTAATTGCAAAACCTTTTATAAAGATTTTGTCTTTATCTACACTATTTGTTTTAAAAGTAACAGGTAATAGTCAAGACAATGCAGAGGAAAAAATTTCAGAAGAAGAAATTCGTGCATTGGTTTCACAATCTAAGCAAGATGGATGTATTGAAGATGAAGAAGAAGTTATGATTGATAAAGTATTTGAGTTTAATGACAGGATTGTTAAAGAAATTATGACACCTAGAAAAGATATCTTTGTCATTAATATTCAAGAGGATATAGAAGTGATTTTAGATAAAATTACAGAATTCAATTATTCAAGAATTCCTGTCTACGAAGACAATATAGATCATATTATTGGCCTACTTTATACAAAGGATTTAATAAAGGAAGCAAGAAAAGTAGGATTTCATGCTATAAATATTAGAAACATTTTACGTACACCTTATTTCATTCCAGAAAGTAAAAAGATTAATGAACTTTTTAAAAACTTTAAAGAAAGTAAAAATCACATCGCTATATTGATTGATGAATATGGTGGCTTTTCAGGGATTGTAACGATGGAAGATCTCGTGGAAGAAGTTATGGGAGATATTGATGATGAGTATGACATCGAAAAACTTAAAATAGAACAAATGGATGAGAAGACTTACTTAGTAAATGGTTCAACAGGCATTCATGATTTGAAATATACATTAGGACTAGAACTACCTGAAGGGGAATATGATACACTTAATGGATTCCTTACCACTTATATGGGTGCAATACCAGATGAAGGTATTGAAGTAGCATTAGAAGGTATAAAATATACAATTGTAGGTGCCAATAGGAGACGTATTGAGCAAGTACAAGTCGTGCTACCTTTCAATAATAAATAAAAAATAAGCCTCTATGTGGCAAAAATGTTATCAAGACATTGTACATAAGAGGCTTATTTTTATTAGAGTTCTCGGTTATAAATAGCAGATACAGCGTCCTTATTTTTAATGATGAGGAAGTAGGCTGCCAATGTCCCAATAATGCCATAGACCAATGCAAGGTGAGCGTAGTTAAAGTATTCACCAAGTATACCAGATACAAGGCTACCACAGCAGACCCCTGCCATAGATAAGATACTACTAAAGCCATTTACACGACCTCGTATCTCGGATGGAACATAGCTTTGGACAGAGGACATTCGAATATTAGCTGAGTTGGTACCCATAAATCCCAGTAAGAAACGAATAATAAGCATAACTGGAAAAGCCATAAAGAGCATGATGCCTTCTAATAGGTCATAGAGGACATACACACTGGCGGCAACTTTAAAGCGTGCCTTAGTAGGGATTTTAAATAGATAATGGAAAGTACCACTTAGTGTGCGTCCGATTGTTTCAGCAGAGATTAAGAGAGAGTAACTAGTTAAAGTAAGAAATTGATGATTTTCAAAAAAGGGTACTAATAATAAGGCGGTTGCTTGTGAGGCAAACATGGTAAAGAAGAAGTATGTAAAGATAGCAAGTAATCCTTTTTCACCTTGAATATAGCAAAAGCCTTGTTTTAGTTCTTCTAAATAAACTTTATAAGAAGTACTATCCGGTTTGGTTAAAGTTTCTTTGACTTTGATAAAGCATTCAAAGGAGGCCGCTACGATCAAAAGGACACCCTCTAGTACAAATAAGAAAGATACACCAAAGTGTTCAAAGATAAGTGCAGCCACAGGTGTCATCAGTGTGCTAGCTAAAGGATAAATCATACTACTTACCGAATAACCTTTTTGATACATCCCTTCAGGAATTAAGTCAGGATATAAGGCATTATAAGCACTGCCATAGATCACTCCATTTGTGTTAATAAGAATTCCCATGACAACAAAGAGCGGATAACTAAAGAAGTTATCCCGAGTGAGAAAGCTACAAAATAAAAAGAAAAAGCCCATGAGAAAATCTAAGCTTACAATAAGTTTTTTTCGGGAAAAGCGGTCAATGTAAGGTCCTATTATAATAGGCAGAATAAGCTGTGGAATGAGAATAAGTACAGTATATAGTCCTGTAAGAAGTGTAGATTCTGTTTCCTTAAAGACTACAATGTTCATAGCAAAGGAAGTTGCCACACCTCCTAGAGCAGAAATAATCGTTCCAAGTGTAATAATAGTAAAATTACGTGTCCATAACGTAGGTTGTTTTGTTTTCATATTTTCACCTCCTCTTTATATTATAAATAGAGGCTAAAGAATAAAATAGAGTGCAGTTTTGAGAAAATTTCACTTATATACGAGTGTTAATACGACTAAAAGCCCATATCTTAGGAAAGATACGGACTTTTGACATAAAGTTCTTCTGTAATGGCTAGGGCTTCTTTGTAACGTCTATTGGCCTTGTAGTAGTCAATAAGATAGTTGCCATGAAATTGTTTAAAACCAAAATGAATGGCTTCACCAACTTGGTTATAGACGGATTCTAAGAGTGTTCCATATTCTGAATTATGAAGATAGTTAGGATCATCAAGGGTAATCTTAACGATATCGAGCATCGTTTTAGTAAGAGGTGTACCGTGGATAGAACATGCCAGATAGCAGTTATAGGCACGGTCTAAGAAATTATGTGCCTTTTCCAGATTACCAAGTTGATGATGAATGAGGGCTAACTTGTGATAATTCATTACATCAGGATGAGGGCTATCTTTTCTAAGGTGAAGAGCTCGCTCACAGTAAGTAAGTGCCTTTTCGTAGTCTTTAATTTCTAAATAAGTGGCACCTAAGTTATAGTATGCGGTATAGAGGCTGTCATCTTCCCCTAGACTTGTTGCCAGATTAATAATGAGCTTAGAATATTTCTCCATAAGGAACATATTACGAATAGAAGAGTAGACACCTGCAATATTAAGTGCACTATAAAGAGCACACCTTAAGTTACCCTCTTTAATACACATCTCGTAGGCTTCTTCCATATAGTTTAGAGATAAATTATAGTGACCTAAGCGATAATGCTGTTTGCCGACAGCAAGTAGCATAAAGCCAGAGCGTTCATAAGCCAATGCCTGCTCCAAAGTATTAAATCCTTTAGTAGGCTCAGTTTTCATGTAGATTAAAGCGCAACCTTTAAATAAATAAAAGAGTGCCTTTTGACTGGAGGTAAGAAACTTAAAAGAATGTTCTAAGTCGTCTAGCGTTTCTAAAAGTTTTAAGTCGTGTGTTTCATTTTGTATATTTGCCTGAACGAGCAGTGCTTCCAACATCAAAGGTGAAAATAAATAGGTATTATAGTTTTCTAAAATATGCTCTTGAAGTAGTGCTACTTTATCTTCTAAAAAGAAGGATAATGCATGGAAGTAATCGTTAAAGAGCACTTCACCTTCTTTAAGGAATGCTTCTTCTAGTTCATAATGAATACCTAACGCCTGAGTAAGTCCTTCTAATATATCTTGGCTAGGGGTGACAAGGCCGGCTTCGATTTTACTTAAATAAGAGACAACACAAATACCTTGGCAAAGGGACTCTTGACTCATATTTTGTTCAAGACGATATTTTTTAATAAGGGAACCGAGTAAAGGGGTGTGAATAGCCATTTGATAAATCCTTTCTAGATAAACTGTTAGCTTCATTATACTAAAACTTTTAGGAGAATACATACTTTTTGAAACTAGAACTAAGGTAAATTATTTGATAAATATTTTACTAAAATATATGAATTTGTTATAATTTAACTGAGAGAAAATAATGGCTTAATATATAACAAAATGAAAAGCCGGAAAGAGAAGGTATAACAATGTATTTTGTAGGTTATGTAAATAAAGGAAGTATGCATACGATAACGGATGAACAAGCAAAAGCGTTAACACATCTTAACTTAGCATTTGCACCAATGGTTGGGGATATTACAGTCATGGAGCTAGATAAAGCGCAAATAGATGAACTCAAACGTATTAAAAAGGCAAATCCAGAACTTAATGTACTTGTTTCAACAGGAGGCGGTAACAATCATGGACATGGGGAAGCCACAAGTACACAAGCAGGAATGGATAAATTAGTAGCCTCTACAATGGATATTGTAATACGTTATGATTTAGATGGGATTGACTGTGACTGGGAATTTCCAGGTGATACAGGGATTATAGAGGAGAAATACCAACATACAGCACTTTTTGCAGCGTACCGTAAAGCCTTAGATACATTAGGTGAAAAAACAGGAAAGAAATACTGGCTCACAACAGCAGCTGGGAGTGGACAGTGGTATTTAGATCGTACAGAGATTCAGACAAGTCATGAGTACTTAGACTTTATTAATTTAATGACTTATGATTCTAATACAGGTGGAAAAGTAACTGGTCACCACACCAACTTATATGAGCCAAAAGGAGAAGGGATTAGACCTCATAGTGCAGATTATCACATTCATCTAATGGTAGGGGCTGGTGTACCTATTGAGAAGATACTAATAGGCGCAGCATTTTATTCTCAACAATGGAATAATGTACCAGACATTGATCATGGTTATCGCCAAACTTCACCAGAGCTTAATAATTGGGGACCTGGTTACACAGATATTGTTGATCACTATGAAAATAAAAATGGTTACATCAAATACTTTGATGAAGCGGCAAGAGCACCTTTCCTATTTAATGGAAGTACATTTTTCTCTTATGATGATCCTACCTCTGTAAAGGAAAAGTGTGATTATGCAAAAGCTCATCATATGGCTGGTATTTTTTACTGGGTACATGATGCAGATCGTAGGGGAGAATTGTTCGATATTATAGCACGTGAGATAAAAATTTCCTAAAAAAGAGTAAATTTTAAAATTAACTATTGCAATTATGTACTATAATACATAAAATATAGTTAAGTTCACTCCCCCAAGTTGAACTTGAATGAAGTCTCCTCCAACCCCTTTTTGGAAGAATGACGGAGAAAATGCCCTATGGCCTTATGCCATAGGGCATTTTTGTTTAGATTATAAAATATTTGCAGGAATATAGTGTTTTAATTATATGTTATGTTATAATAAATTCAGAATTAAAGCCTAAAATGACTAAATCATACAAAAAGTGGGGGGCTAGCATATGGGACTTAAGAATGTTATTAATATAGAACAAAAGCAAGTCATATCGACCCAGCAGCAACAATCGCTAAATATTTTAAGTATGACTAATGTAGAGTTATTTGATTTTTTGGAAAAGCAGTCAGAAGAGAATCCTGTTCTTGAAGTAGAAAGTAAGTGGATTGAGCAAAAGAAATTAGATGCTTTTAATCAGGTCGTTGATAAGGCTATAACATTAGAAGAATATCTTATAGGGCAAATTGATGTGGAACGTTTTACACATCATGAGATTAATTTATTACATATACTCATTAAGATGATAGATTCTCAGGGATTTCTAAAAGAAAATGAATCAGAACTTTTAAAGATATTGGCAGTAGACGATGTAACATTATATCGTCTTTTATATTATATTCATCATTTAGATCCAATTGGTGTAGGAAGTAGTAATTTTAGAGAGTGCCTTAAGTTTCAATTAGATGCAAAAGGATTATTAGATGAAGTATTAGAGCGAATGATAGATTTTTATTTGGAAGCATTAACAAAAGGGAATTTTGGAAAGGTGGCAAAAGAGCTAGGTATTTCTACCGTACAAGTAAAGTCTTATTATCAATTGATCAAGGTCCTTAATCCTAAGCCAGGTAATGGTTTTGGGATTAAAGATGAACAATATATTACACCTGATTTAGTTTTAAATTTAACCAATGACGGATATGAACTTATACTTGAGCGTCAGTCGCTCCCTCAAGTAACTATAAGTACTTATTGGGAGCATATGATGAAAGAAGCTCAAAACGATGATGGAGCAAAGGCTTATTTAGAGTCTAAATGGCAAGCAGCAAGAAAACTTGTACAGGCTGTAGAAGAGCGTAAAAAAACGATTCTAGCAGTAGGACATTTTATTGTAGAGCGCCAATACCTTTATTTTAAGACAGGTAATAGTAAATACATAAAACCATTAAAACTTAAAGATATTGCAGAAGCTATTGGTGTACATGAATCTACAGTGAGTCGTGCTGTAAATACTAAGTATTTATTATGTAGTCAGGGCATTTATAGTCTCAAATATTTCCTATCTACAGCAATAGGGAAAAAGGACACGCAGCTTGCGGGTAATGGAATGGAAAATGTTAGCAAAGAGAGTATCAAAGAACATCTAAGAGAATTGATTGAGAATGAGAATAAGGCTAAACCATTAAGCGATAGCAAATTGCAGGTGAAGCTTCAAGAAATGGGGTTTGAAATATCACGACGTACAGTGGTGAAATATCGTGAAGAATTAAATATAGGAAGTTCTTTCCAGAGGGGGACGCTGCATGTTTAGAATTTTATTTATTGTGCCTTATGATGCCATTCAACTTGAAGTAGAACAAGCTGTTAATCTCTATAAACCTAAGGGGATGAGCATTGACCTAACCAATGTCATTGGTGTAGAAGATACAGAAAAATTAAATATTGGTATTTATGACCTCATTATTGCAAGAGGGATTACATATGCAACCATTAAACAAATGGATCCTAATAAACCTATTATTGAAATAGGAGTAACTGGGTTTGAACTCATTCGAGCCATTAGTGAAGCCAAATCACTGTATAATCCGAAAAAAATAGCAGTAGTAGGTTGGAAGGATATGATTCATGCGGTTAAGGAATTAGGCAATTTGTGTGATATGGAAATACTATGCCAATCCGTTGAATCTGACCAAGAGGCAAAAATGGTGACTGGTGAATTAAAGAAACAAGGTGTAGAGGTCATTGTTGGTGGGCTGATGGCCTGTAATGCTGCAGATGCAAATGGACTACCTTGTGTATTTATTAAAACAGTAAAAGAAACCATTGAAAAATCTGTTGTTGAAGCCATTAATACAGCACGCGCGATTATCGAACAACAAGATAAAGCTAATCTCTTTAAAACGATTATGGATTATTCAACAGAGGCTATTATTTCCGTTGATAAGACTGGACATATTACAACCATGAACAAGATGGCTTATAGAATTTTAAACCTTCCTTATCAAATGGAGCTAATCGGAAAATCTATTCAAGATGTCATGCCACATAGTAAGCTTAGTGAAGTGATTGTAAGTGGTAAATCGGAAATGAATAAAGTCATTAAATATCAAGGTACACTTCTTAATACTAACATTGTTCCTTTAGAAGTTAAAGGAGACGTAAAAGGTGCAATTAAAATGTTCCAAAAGGTTACGAAAATCCAAGAGGTAGAAAGTGAAATTCGTAAAGCCATTCATAAGAAAGGCTTAGTAGCGAAGTATACTTTTGATAATATTATAGGTGAAAGTAGCACAGTAAAAAAAGCCATCGGGGCAGCACTCAAATATAGTAGCGTTTCTTCGAATATCCTACTTATTGGTGAAACGGGTACAGGTAAAGAACTTTTTGCTCAAGGTATTCATCAAGCGAGTAACCGTAAAGAAGGACCTTTTGTAGCCATTAACTGTGCGGCTCTTCCAGAAAACTTACTAGAGACGGAATTATTTGGTTATGTTGAAGGTGCATTTACAGGTGCATTAAAAGGAGGGAAAGTTGGTTTCTTTGAACTAGCTCATGGTGGCACAGTCTTTTTAGATGAGATTAATGAAGTATCTTTAAGCTTACAAGCAAAATTGCTAAGAGTACTAGAGGAAAAGGAAATCAGAAGAGTAGGCGATGACCGAGTGATTCCTATAGATGTGCGTATCATTACAGCTACAAATGCTAATTTAGGTGAGAAAGTAGAGCGAGGCGAATTTAGAAGAGATTTACTTTATCGTCTCAATGTATTGAATATTAAAATTCCACCACTGAGAGAAAGAGAAGATGATATATTAGCTCTAGCTGAGTATTATATTAATAAATTTAATTTGAAGTTTGAAAAGCATATTGAAGGGATAGAAGAAGACGCTAGACAAGCCTTTATGGAATATAGGTGGCCGGGGAATATACGAGAGCTTAAAAATATCTGTGAACGGCTCGTTGTATTAAGTGAGTATTCAATGATTACGTATGAAGATTTTATTGCACAAGTATCTTTTGAAAGCGAAATGCTAGATATCATTAAAAGGGAACCGGTAAAAGGAAAACATTATGTCCAGCGTGAACCCATACTTAATATTGATAAGCTTGAAAGTTATACGATCTTAGAAGCCTTAGAAAAAGCAGGACACAATAAAAGTATAGCAGCTAAAATGCTAGGGATTAGTAGAAGCACCCTTTGGAGAAAGTTAAAAGAAATAGAAGATAATGATTAAAAGGATAAAATCTGAGTAGCAGTATGAGTCTATTCGGATTCTTTTTTTACATTAAAACATTTAAATGTTTCATAAAAATAAAAAATGAAACAAGATGTTTAAAAATGAAACAGGTATACTGAAAGATTAATAAAAGTGCCGTAATAATAGAGTGTGGTATCTATTATTACCAAAATATAAAAGTTGGCACATTAATTGCTTATAAATAATGCATAGGAAGATATAAAAAAATACAATTCTATTCGTACTTTTGCATAGTGTGTTTTGCTACATCCCTTTCCCTGCTTAGTAGCAAGAACAGTTTGTAGAAGGCGAAAGAAAAGGAGAGGATTTTTTTGAACAAAGTGAATACAAAAACCCTGTTACCTCTTGGAACAGGACTCTTATCTATTCTATTTATTTACTTTGGTATTGTAGAGTATGGTATTTGGGATGATAAAAAAGGACCATTGGGGGGATTCTTCCCTGTCATTATTGCCATTGTTTTACTTCTTATGAGTATACTTGCCATTATACAGTCTTTTAAGGAAAGTAAAGTAGTTTATGAAAAAGAAAATTGGCTACCTGTTATAGGCGTAATGACCATTATCCTTGCAACTTACATAATTGGTATGATTCCAAGCGTTTTAATCTATTTAGTTGTTTGGCTTCGTGTTCTTGAAAAAAGTAGTTGGAAACAAACTTTACTTGTAACGCTCATCATTGGTGCAATTGTCTATGGTGTATTTGTGCTATGGCTAAATATTCCATTCCCACAAGGTATCATTTTTGAGTGGATTTTAGGATAGGGGGCAAAGAGATGGAGAATGTCGGATTTTTGTTAGAAGGTTTTATGGTAGCACTTTCGCCTCAAAATATAGGGGCAGCCATGATAGGGGCAGCACTTGGAATCATTGTTGGAGCAATGCCTGGGATTGGATCATTAGCAGGTGTTGCATTGCTTTTACCACTTACCTTTAAGTTCAACCCTACAACAGCCATTATTATGTTAGGTGCGATTTATTATTCCAACATGTATGGTGGTTCATATAGTGCTATTTTACTTAATATTCCAGGAGATAGCCCAGCTGTTATGACTACATTAGATGGTTATCCAATGGCTAAGAAGGGGAGAGCTGGGCAAGCGCTTTTAACAGCTAACTTTTCGTCTTTCATTGGTGGACTTATAGGAATGTGTATTTTAGTATTCATTGGTCCAGCTTTAGCACGCATAGGGCTAAAGTTTGGCCCAGCAGAAATGGCTGCTCTTTTATTAGTTGCTATGACATCTATTACATGGCTTGTAGGTGAAAATCCAACAAAAGGGGTTATTGTAACATTGGTTGGTATTTTGCTTGCAAGTATTGGAATGGATTCTGTACTTGGTACACCACGCTATGACTTTGGCAGTATTCATTTACTTGGAGGGATTCCATTTACACCATTAGTTATTGGGGCAGTAGGTTTTTCACAAGTGATTAAACTTATGTCAGAACGTGATAAACAACAAAAGGTAGAAGGGAAAATACGTCTTCGAGATAGTTGGTTTGTAAAAGGTGAAGGTAGACGTCTTTTATTTCCAGCCCTTCGATCAGGTATTCTTGGTACATTTGTAGGCGTATTACCTGGTGCAGGTGCAACAACAGGTTCTTTTATGGGATATGCTATTCAAAAAAAATGTTTTAAAAATAAAGAGAAGCTTGGTGAGGGAGCCATTGAAGGAGTGGCCGCTTGTGAAGCAGCAAATAATGCAGCAGCCGCTGGAGCCTTTGCACCATTGTTGGCTTTAGGTATTCCTGGTTCAGGAACAGGTGCTGTTCTACTTGGTGGACTTATGATGTGGGGACTCAATCCAGGACCAATGCTCTTTGAAACTAATCCGGATTTTGCCTGGGGGCTTATTGCTTCTTTATTCTTAGCCAATATGATTACACTTGGTATTGCACTTCTCATTATTCCATGGCTTATGAAGATATTATCTGTACCTGTAAAAATCATGATCCCAGCGATTTCTGTTATCTGCGTAGTTGGAGCTTATAGTACAAGTAACTCTATGTTTGGTGTTATTGTTATGTTCTTAGCAGGTGTATTGGGTTATTTATTAGAAAAAAATAATTATCCTATTGCACCATTACTCCTTTCAATGGTACTTGCTAAAACATTAGAAGTGAATACACGTCGTGCATTTATTATTTCAAAAGGTAGCCCGATGATTTTCTTTGAAAAACCAATCTCAGCGGTTTTAATGGTTATCTTCTTCTTGATTATTTGTACACCTATTGTAAAAGCGATTATTAAGAAAGTGAAAAATTCTAAAAATAATTCAATGGCACAAGGCCAATAAAAGAATGGGGGAAGTAAAATGAGAAAAGGGTTTATGATGGTGGTAGCAGGGATTTTGGCAATGGGCAGTTTAACAGGTTGTGGAGCAAAAGAAGCTTCATCAGATGGTACTTTCAAACCAACTAAAAACGTTGAATGGGTAGTTACTTCTAGTCCAGGTGGTGGGAGCGATATTTACACACGTGTCATCACAGACATTATGACGAAAGAAAAATTAGTAGATCAGCCTTTTATTGTAAACAATCAAACCGATGGTGGTGGAGAAGTAGGACGTAGTCGTGTAAGTAAGACAAAAGGGGATGCACATACACTCCTTACTTTTAATAGTGGAGACCTTACACCAATGGTAACAAATACCCAACTTCGTATTGAAGATTTTACACCAATCGCAGTAATGGCAGTAGATAAACAACTCATGTTCGTAGGAGAAAATCCTAAGTATCCAACCATGGAAGCAGCCCTTGAGGCCGCTAAGAAAGGCGAAAATGTTGTAGTAGGTGGTTCTAAGGGGGATGATATTGCAACCTTTGAAAAGTTTCTTGAGTGTGTAGGAATGACACAAGATCAAATCTCATACGTAATGTATGATTCTACAGCAGAAGCAATAACAGGTTTACTTGGAGGTCATGTTGACCTATGTATTAGTAAACCAGCAGCTTCAGTACAATATGTAGAATCAGGTGATATGACTCCTGTATTAGCGCTCTCAACAGAACGCTTTAATGCACCATTTGATGAAGCACCAACACTTAGTGAACTTGGTTATGAAGATGCAGAAGTTCCTGTTTGGCGTGGTGTAGTTGGACCAAAGGATATGCCACAAGAAGCTGTAGATTTCTGGAGCAATGCTCTTAAACAAGTAGCAGAATCTGAATCATGGCAAGTGGATTACTTAGATAAATACTTACTTATTCCAAATTTCTTAACAGCTGAAGAAGCTGCGACATTTATGAAACAATATCAAGATGATTACCTTGCAACGCTTAATAAATAAGGTGGCTTCCTCGTCACACATAAAAATAAAGCTATCACATGTGGTAGCTTTATTTTTATGTACATATGTTTTAGGTGTTTCAAGAAATGTATCACATTGAAACATGAAACATGGTGAAAATGGATAAAGTACCTAGAATAAAGCAAAAAATCTTTTTTATCTCATTTTAAAAGTTGGCACTCTATTTGCTCTATATAAAGATAAAGCAGGGAGTTAAAAGGGGAAAAATAGAGAAGGAGTGGTGTACGTGGAAACGTTAAAAAAAGATAAACCAAGGCTTGGGATTTTATTAGGAGATGCTTGTGGTATTGGACCAGAACTTATTGCAGGATTATGTGAAAAAAATAAAGTCAAATGTTATTGTGATCCTATTATTATTGGTGATAGACGTATTTTTGAAAGAGCAAGAGAAGTGATAAAAGGTCAGTTTCAGATTGAAACGATAAAAAGTGTTTCAGAATTAGACACTGTACAAAAAGCAGAAAATACTTACTATATATTAGACCAATACAATGTGGATCCTGAACAGGTTCCATTAGGTGAAGTAAGTGCTATCGCAGGAAAGGCATCAGGTGACATGTTGATGTTGGCACTTGAACTTTGTAAGAGGAAAGAAATAGATGGATTTGCCTTTGCTCCTCTTAACAAAGCAGCTCTTAAAGCTGGCGGCTATACGCTAGAAAGCGAAAATAAGTTGTTTGGGCGCTATTTTGATCGTGAGGAACTTACCTGTGAGGTCAATGTTCTAGATAAGCTTTGGACTTCTCGTGTAACTAGCCATATTCCAATTAAAGATGTTGCTAGTCACTTAAATATAGATACTATTTTTAATGCTATTAAGTTGGCACATGATACATTAGTCTTTTCAGGAAATGTTTCTCCACGTATAGGTGTCGCTGCTCTTAATCCTCATGGTGGTGAAAATGGTACTTGTGGTAGGGAAGAGATTGATGTCATTTTACCAGCTATAGCAAAAGCGAAAAAAGAAGGGATTGAGGCAATGGGGCCTTATCCTGCAGATATTCTTTTTATTAAAGCTTTCAACGATGAATTTGATGCTGCTGTAACTATGTATCATGACCAAGGGCAAATTGCTTTAAAGCTTAAAGGTTTCCAATATGGGGTTACCGTTCATGCAAACTTACCAGTAGCTATTGCAACAGCGGCTCATGGTAGTGCCTTTGATATAGCCGGTAAAGGTATCGCGACAACAGATGCTATGGAGAATGCAATCAAAATGACTGCAAGTTTAGCACTTGGTCTTAAAGCTAAGTAAGGGAGGTGGTGGAAAGATGAAACTATGTTATCAAGTTGCAACACCTGATGTGACACTTTCTCCTTCAGTTACAGCTTTTCAAGGTGACTTAGAAACTTCTTTAGGAACATTAGGAGATATGGGGTTTGATGGGGTAGAGTTTATGACCATTAATCCGATGGCTCTAGATTGGGGATATGTAGAAAAAGTAGCTTGCAAAAATAACTTAGACATTGTCCTTGTTTGTACAGGAGAAATTTATGGTCAGCAAGGGCTTACCTTTACAGATCCTAAGCAAGAAATTCGTACAAAAGCTATTCACCGTGTAAAAGAAATGATAGATTTTGCTTCATATTTTGGTGCAAATATTAATATTGGGCGTGTCAGAGGCCAGTATGTAGACAGTATTCCTAGAGGACTTTCTTATCAGTATGCCTTAGAAGCGTTTAGGCAGATTGCAGCCTATGGTGAAAAGAAAAAAGTGAAGATTGCTATTGAGCCTGTTACTTATTTGCAAACCAATTTTATCAATACAGTAGATGAAGCGATTAAAGTATGCAATGAAGTGGGGAGTGATTCTCTTAAAATAATGCTTGATCTTTTTCATCTTAATATAGAAGAAAGAGATATTTATGAGGCTATTGAACAAGGTAAAGACCATAACATCCATGTTCATATCGCAGATAATAATCGTCGCTATCCAGGTATGGGAGGTTTTGACTTTACAAAAATTTTACGAAGTTTAAAAACTGCAGGATATGATGGGCCTATCTGTACAGAAATTTATCAATTACCCAATCAGTTAGAAGCTGCTGAGGGTACCATTAGAAAGATTAAACCTATACTTGCAAACCTTTAGAAATGAGGTGATGTCATGAAAATAGGTGTTCTATACACCGTGAAATCAGTCCTAGATACGTTTCCTCAAACTATTGTAGAGGAAATAGGGCCAGTAGATTTCGTACATATATTAGATGAAGAGCTTTTAAGTTGGATGAAAGAAGAAAATAAGGTTACACCGAGGCAAGAAAAACGCATCTTAGCCCATATCAAAAAATTTGAGAGAGAGCAAGTAAACCTAATTATTAGTAGCTGTTCAAGCTTAGGTGACTTGTTACAAAAGGTAAAAGATGAAACCCACTTACCTATCTTAAAGATTGATCAACCGATGATGGAGGAGGCTTGTAAAATAGGTACTGATATTACCCTTATTGGAACAGCACCTACAACGATGCTGCCAAGCTTCCATCATTTAGAGCAGATTGCATATGACATGGGAAAAGTTATTCACATTACACCTATATTGGTAGAAAGAGCAGGTGAGGCACTTTTTAGCAATCAACATGAACGCTTTGCCACTTTATTATTAGAGGCATTAAAGCTTGTGCCCAAGCAAGATGTAGTGATTCTGGCACAAGCATCAATGGAAAATGCAAGGCAGAGTTTAGGATATGAATTGAATTTACCTGTGTTATCAAGTCCCAACTTATTTATAAGAAATTTAAAACAATACCTAGGAGGTGTTTAATATGGCGATTGAGGTGGCAAAAGTTGACCATTTAAAACAAATGAATCATCGCTTTAGACAAGAGCTTATTGAACTTTTACATAAGATTCAAACGGGGCATCCAGGGGGCTCCTTATCTTGCACAGAGATCTTAACTTTACTTTATTTTGACAAGATGGATATTACACCTTTAAATTTACAGAATCCAGAGCGTGATCATTTTATCTTAAGCAAAGGTCATGCAGCACCTATGTTGTACCTCACGTTAGCAGAAAAAGGATTTTTTGATAAAGAAGAACTTCAAAATTTGAGACAAATTAATAGTATGCTTCAAGGGCATCCTTGCTCTAAGACAACACCAGGTGTAGAAGTTTCTACAGGGCCTTTAGGACTTGGAATCAGTGCAGGATGCGGCATTGCAAAAGGGTTAAAAATGCAAGGTATAGATCGTCACGTTTATGTACTCATGGGTGATGGGGAAATTCAAGAAGGTGTTGTATGGGAAGCAGCCATGTCCGCAGCTAAATTTAAATTGGATAATTTAGTTGTTATTTTAGATGCCAATGGTGTACAGCTAGATGGGACCACGGAAGAAGTTATGCCAATGGGAGATATTAAGGCAAAGTGGGAGGCTTTTGGGTTTAGGGTTATTGAAGCTAATGGACATGATATTACATCCCTTTCAGAAGCTATTGATGAGGCTAAAGAAATAGAAGGTAAACCAAGCTTAATCTTGGCACATACGGTAAAGGGCAAAGGTATCTCCTTTATGGAAGGTAAAAATATATGGCATGGTAAACCAATATCTGATGCAGAATATGTGACTGCTCTTAAAGAGTTGGAGGTGGAAGTATGAAACAATCAATAAGAGATGCTTATGGGAATGCCCTTTGTGAATTAGGAGAAGAAATGAAACAAATTGTAGTACTTGATGCAGATGTATCGAGTTCGACAAAAAGTGGTGTATTTGGTAAACAGTATCCAGAGCGCTTCATCAATGTGGGTGTAGCAGAAAACAATATGATTAGTATGGCGGCAGGACTTTCAATTGTTGGATATATTCCTTTTGTTAATACCTTTGCTACTTTTATGGTAGGGCGTGGTGCAGATCCACTTAAAAGTCTCATTGCCTATGGCAAGCTCAATGTGAAAGTAGCAGGTGCTTATGCAGGGTTATCTGATTCCTATGATGGGGCAACCCACCATGCTCTAGAAGATTTAGCCTTTTTTAGAAGCCTTCCTAACTTTACAGTAATTTCTGTAGCAGATGGTGTGCAAGCTAGAAAAGCAGTTAAAGTTGCAGCTCAGCTAGAAGGTCCTGTTTATCTCCGTCTAAGCCGTGCAGAAGTACCTATCCTTTATGATGAAAGCACACCTTTTGAGTTAGGTAAAGGAGATGTTTTAGAAGAAGGGAAGGATTTAACCATTATTGCAACAGGCGTCATGGTAAGCAAAGCACTTGAAGCAAGCCAAATACTAAAAAATGAAGGCATTACAACTAAAGTTATTAATATCCATACCATTAAGCCTATTGACCAAGCACTTATTGTAGAGAGTGCTAAGCAAACAGGTAGAGTACTTGTTGTAGAAGAACATAATATTAATGGAGGCCTTGGAAGTGCAGTATGTGAGGTACTTAGCGAAACCTACCCTGTACCTGTAAAGCGTATGGGCACTCAAGATTGTTTTACAGAATCCGGGGATTATGAAGCTTTACTTTGTAAATATGGATTAGATGCAACAAGTATTGTACATGAAGCAATAACATTAATACGTACAAATTAATCCATTTCAATAAATTTAATGAAAAAACATATTCGAGGAGGAAAAGAAAATGAATGAATCTATGTACAAATATATGAAGGTCGGTCTTATTTACTTTATGGCTTATCCAACAACTATGAAAGGGGATAATGAGGAGGAGATTTTATCGGCTATTAAAAAAGTAGCCTGTGATGACTATTTTAATGCTATTGAAATCACTTGGATTAAGGATGAAGTAACACGTAACAAAGCCAAGAAGATGCTAGAGACAAGTCATATGGCTATAGGGTACGGTGGTCAACCTAGACTACTTACAACAGGGCAAAATATTAATGATTTAAATGAAGAAAAACGTCAAATCGCTTTAGATAATCTTAAAGCAGGTATTGATGAAGCATATGAAATGGGTGCACAAGGTTTTGCATTCTTAGCTGGTAAGTATGAGGAAGTTACAAAAGAAACAAGCTATGAAAAGCTTCTTGCTTCAACTCGTGAACTTTGTGACTATGCAGCCTCTAAAGGTGATATGAAAGTGATTTTAGAAGTATTTGATTATGATGTAGATAAAAAGAGTTTAATTGGTCCAGTAGAACTTGCACGTCGCTATGCAGAAGATATGAGAAAAACTCATGACAACTTTGGTTTGATGGTAGACCTAAGCCATTTACCTCTTGTAAGAGAGACAGCCGAAGAAGCGATTTTACCAATCAAAGATTATATTGTGCATGCACATATGGGAAATGCGGTATGTAAAGATGCCGATATGGAAGCCTATGGAGATGCACACCCAAGATTTGGATTCCCTAATAGTGAAAATGATGTGGATGAACTTACAACGTACTTAAAAGTGCTTATGGATATTGGTTTTTTAAATGAAACCAATCCTCCTATTGTAAGCTTTGAAGTGAAACCATGGGGAGATGAAGATCCAGATATTGTTGTTGCCAATGCAAAACGTACCTTAAATGAAGCATGGGGAAAACTCTAGAAGAAAGAGGTGAATAAGATGCGCATTGTCATTGCACCCGATTCCTTTAAGAACAGTAGTAGTGCAATATGTGTAGCAGAAAGTATAGAAAAGGGCATCAGGCGTGTAAAGCCTGATACCCAAATTGTTAAAGTACCTATTGCAGATGGTGGAGAAGGTACAGTGGATGCTATCTTAATAGGAAGTAAAGGGCAAAAAGTAACTTTACAAGTACAAGGTCCCTTAGGTAAGTGTGTGGAAGCTAAATATGTGCTTATAGATAAGGAAACAGCATTTATAGAAATGGCAGAAGCGTCAGGATTACAACTTCTATCAAATGAGGAACGTAATCCAATGGAAACCTCTACATATGGTGTAGGACAATTGATTTTAGCAGCTCTTGATAGAGGGGTTAGCAGAATTGTCTTAGGTATAGGCGGTAGTGCAACCAATGATGGCGGCGTTGGGATGGCCATGGCTCTAGGCGTAAAGTTTTTAGATAAGACGGGTCAACTTATACCTGTTGGTGGAAAAGGTTTAGCGTATATTGATAGAATTGATAAGAGTGAAATAGATCCACGAATTGCTAGAACAGAATTTAAAGTAGCATGTGATGTGAAAAATCCACTTTGTGGACCAGAAGGTGCAACAGCAATCTATGGCCCACAAAAGGGTGCCACACCCAAGATGGTTCAATACTTAGAAAAGGGCATGCAGAATTATGCAAAGGCTGTTGGGCACCTTTTAGAAGGTAGCTCCTATCATGAAGTACCAGGAGCTGGGGCAGCAGGTGGACTTGGGATGGGACTAATGGCTTTTTGTGGTGCGACGTTACACTCGGGTATTGATACCATACTAGATATGGTTCAGATTGAAAAGTATTTAGAAGAAGCGGATCTTGTCATTACAGGAGAAGGGAATATGGATGGGCAATCCATCTATGGTAAAGTACCCGTTGGACTGGCAAAGCGTGTAGAGCCTTTTAATGTACCAGTAGTGGCCATTGTAGGTGGCATGGGAATAGGAGCAACTAAAGTATACGATCATCACATCCAAAGCATTATGCCACTTACTAATAGACCAATGGTTTTAGAGGAAGCTATTGAAAATGTAGATATATTGTTACAAGATGCGGCAGAACGTATGATGCGTTTCATAGAAGTAGGAAAACATTTAAACTAAAAATAAGAAAAATATAGGAGGTTATTCATATGAAAATCGTTGTATTAGATGGTTATACATTAAATCCAGGTGACTTAAGTTGGGAGGTCTTACATGATTTTGGTGCGGTTACAGTGTATGATCGCACACCTGAAGAGGAAGTCATTAACCGTATTGGAGATGCTGAAATTGTTTTTACAAATAAAACACCTTTAAGTCGTGAAGTCTTTGAAGCAACACAAATCAAATGGGTAGGTGTACTTGCAACGGGGTACAATGTGGTTGATATTGCAGCAGCTAAAGAAAAAGGAATCCCAGTATCCAATGTACCAGCCTATGGTAATGATGCAGTAGGTCAATTTGCAATTGCACTTCTTCTTGAAATGTGCCATCATATTGCAGCACATGATCAGGCTATTCGCAAAGGACAATGGAAAGAAAGTGGAGATTTCTGTTTCTGGAACTACCCACTTATTGAACTTGCCGGGAAGACAATGGGTATTGTAGGATTTGGACGCAATGGGCAGGCAGCAGGGCGTATTGCAAAAGCACTTGGTATGAAAGTGATTGCCTATGATAAATATGTAAATGAAGCACTTGTAGCAGAGGGATATGAATATGTTGCGTTAGATGAACTCTTTAGAAGGTCAGATGTCATTAGTTTACATTGCCCACTTTTTGCAGATAACACAGGAATCATTAATAAAACCAATATTGCTAAAATGAAAGACGGTGTAATGATTATCAATACAGCACGTGGTCCACTTGTTAATGAAGAAGATTTGGCAGAAGCTTTAAATAGTGGAAAAGTAGGTGGCGCTGGATTAGACGTTGTATGTATAGAGCCTATTTTAGAAGATAATCCTCTTTTAACAGCTAAAAATTGTATTTTAACGCCGCATATTGCATGGGCACCTATTGAAGCAAGACAACGTCTTTTTGATATTGCTGTAGATAATTTACGCAGTTACTTAGAAGGTCAGCCAACCAATGTAGTTAATGCTTAAATCTCATTCAAGAAGGAGGAGCGTATGGTTAAACATATTGTTATGTGGCGTGTAGTCTCTCAAACAAAGGAAGACGTACTTAAAAACATAAAAGAACGGTTAGAAAATTTAAATGGCCAGATTGATGGACTGATTCATTTAGAAGTAGGCATTAACTACAATGCTTCAAAACAAGCTTATGATGCAGTTCTTTATTCAGAGTTTGAAAGTAAGGAAGCACTGATCTCTTATAGAGATCATGAAAAGCATCAAGAAGTAGCCAATACTTACGTACGACCTTTTACAGTAGAACGAGCAGTTGTAGATTTTGAATCTTAATCTGGAGTGAGTAAACATGACATCAGAAATAAGATAAATAGCTAGCAGTAGGGTTCTGAGAGAGAGGAATTTCAGAACCCTTTTTGCAGTACTTAGACATAGGGGTAAAGGGAGGAAGCAGATGGAGAATGATTTTTCAAAAGGAAGCATAGTAAGCCATATAGTTAAGTTAGCAATCCCAATGACACTGGCACAACTCATTAATGTCTTGTACAGTGTAGTGGATCGAATTTATATTGGTAAAATTCCAGAACAAGCTACCTTATCTTTAACAGGAGTAGGTCTAGCACTTCCTATTATTACTATGATTATTGCTTTTGCAAACTTGATTGGTATGGGAGGTGCACCGTTATTTTCTATAGCAAGAGGGAGACAGGAGGAAGAAGAAGCTAAATATATTATGGGTAACTGCTTTGTTCTATTGTGCTGTCTAGGTATTATACTTACTTTGTTAGGACTCCTTTTTAAGAAACCTTTACTTTATTTATTAGGAGCAAGTGAAGCTACTTTGCCTTATGCCAATGCGTATATTACGTTTTATTTATTAGGAAGTATATTTGTGATGATTGGTTTAGGGATGAATAACTTCATTAATGCACAGGGGTTTGGCAAAGTTGGTATGTTTACCATTCTTATTGGTGCAGTTGCAAATGTTATTTTAGATCCTATATTGATTTTCTTTTTACATATGGGGATAAGGGGAGCTGCTATTGCCACAATCATTTCTCAGTTTCTTTCTGCCTTATGGATTTTTAAGTTCTTGACGGGAAAACGTGCAAGTATAACCTTAGAAACTCAATATTTTAAATTAGATTGGGGAAGGATTCAAAAAATACTTACACTAGGTCTTTCTGGCTTTATGATGTCTATTACAAATAGTGGTGTACAAATGGCTTGTAATGCAAGCTTGCAAACTTATGGTGGCGACTTATATGTAGGTGTAATGACTATTATTAATACAGTCAGAGAATTTATTATGCTTCCTTTACAAGGAATTAGTAATGGTACACAACCCATAATTGGATATAACTATGGTGCTAAACTTACTACGCGAGTAAAAAGCGCTATTAAGTTTATGGTTGCTGCTTGTATAGGTTACACCCTTTTGGCATGGTGTTGTATTCATTTGTTTCCAACCTTCTTCATTAAACTTTTCAATCAAGATTCTAATTTGATAGAGGCAGGTGTATTTGCTTTAAGAATTTATTTTTTTGGCTTCTTTATGATGGCTTTGCAACATTCGGCACAGGCTGTTTTCGTAGGATTAGGCAAATCAAAGCAAGCTATTTTTTTCTCCTTACTTAGAAAAGCTATTATTGTGATTCCACTTACCTTATATTTGCCAAAATGCTTTGCACTAGGTGTGAATGGTGTATTTATTGCAGAGCCTATCTCTAATTTTATTGGTGGATTAGCCTGTTTTACAACAATGGTAGTGATTGTACGTAAAGAACTAAACGGGTTGGCAGAAAACTTCCTAGAGATGTAATATTTTTAGGAAGTTTTTTATGATGAGTAATAAATTATACTATTGACTAAAATTCGACAAAAATATACTATATGGTTATAATATTTTGTAATTTAAGGGAGTGTCATATGAAGTATAAAATGGGAAGAAGTACACATCAAGATGTACAGCAAAGTATAAATGAAGCAATTGGAGAACTTAAGCATCCTAAACTGATTTTATTCTTTTCAAGTGTAAGAAACTTTGACGCCTATACAATAGGTATTAAAGAAAAATTTCCGAACTGTTTAGTTATAGGTTCTACAACGTTTGCATCTTTTTGCAAAGAGGGGATTTCTAAAGAGGGCATACTAGTACTTGGAATTGAAGAAGGAATAGAGTGTTATGGTGATGTTCTTGAGGAAGTAGATCAATATCCTATCAAATATGTGCCACGTATAGAGGCGTGTGTAGAATCTATAGGTACATCTACCAATACTATGTGTTTAACTTTTACAACAGGATTAATAAGCTGTGAGGAGTTAGTGCTTTCTACATTAAATTCTGTTTTGAACCCAAGATAAATTCCTATATTTGGTGGGACAGCTGGGGATGAAGGAAAAGCTGAAAAGACACTAGTATCTTATAATGGGAAGGTATATGAAAAAGCCTGTATATTCGTGATATTGAAAAATTTAGGAGGGAAAATACACTTTTATCAAGAAAATATTTATAAACCAACAGCTCATCATTTTATAGCAACAAAGGTTGATGTTCGCAATCGTATTGTTTATGAGTATGATGGTAAGCCAGCGGCACCTCAAGTTGCTCAAGCATTAGGAACAGACCTTCAACATTTGCCGAGCTATTTAGATAGCTATCCTATGGGGAGAATGATTGGAAATGATATGTACATTACTGCCAATAAAGAAGTCGTTGAACAAAAGGGCATGGCGTATCATGCACGTGTCTATAAAAATTCTCAAATGGTTTTACTAGAACCAGATAACTATAAAAATGTTATTAAACAAACTATGGAACGTATTCACCAAGATGTACCTAAGCCATCTTTGGCTTTAGTTGTCCATTGTTTAGCACGTTCTTTACTATTTGAATCACAAGGGTATCTTGATCAATTTGCAAGAGAAATGGGACAGACTCTTGGTAACTATGTAGGCTTTTCAGGATATGGTGAACAACTTGATCACCAACATTTTAATCAAACAATGATTATAGCTGTATTTGAATAGGAGAGAGAATCATGAAGTGGCTAAGATTAAAAAAGAAACAATTAGATACACAAGCAATACCTACATCTATAGATGAGAAGGTTGTATATGAAAAAGAGGATCATACGCCTCATTTAAGGTATGGTGTACATCATATAGAAAAGAAAATAGAAGCATATATGGATGAAGAGGTAGAAGTAACACAAGCTATAGAAGATATTGCAGAGACCTTTGTGGAAATTAGCCGTATTAATCAGATGATTGAACAATTGAATACTGATTTTACAGCGTTTCACCATACAGCCAATCAAATAGATAGCGTAATGGAACAATCTGGGCAGACTGTTTATGAGGCTGACTTAAAAATGAATGACTTGGCACAGCAAATTCAAGGAACATGCCATCAATTGGATGCTATATCAGGTGCCTTTACAACATTAGAACAAAATTGTGTCCAAATCGGACAAATGTCTAGTAATATTACAGGCATTGCATCAAGCACAAATCTTTTAGCTCTGAATGCATCTATTGAGGCCGCACGTGCAGGCGATGCTGGCAGAGGTTTTGCAGTAGTTGCAGACCAAGTAAGAGAACTCTCTAATTCCACAACAGAACTTGCAAAAGGGATTGATGAGAGTATTCGATCGATTAATAAGAGTATTGAAACATTACGTCAAGAAATTGAGTCATCTAAATCTGCCATTCAAGAGAATGTAAAAACAGCTCAAACAGTACAAGAGAATTTTCAACAAATGACTCATAGTGCTAATGATGTAAAAAACTTTACCAATCAGATTCTAAGTGGAATAGAGTGGACAAGAAAGAATCTTAATGGTGCGGTCCAAGGGGTACATTCTATAACAGACTTGGTACAAACATTCGGTGATAAGCTTAAAAATTTAAAATCCAAAATTAGTAAAAAGTCAATTGTAATGTGTGAAATTATAGATTTCTTACAGCAGTTAGACAATCTTTTAAAAGAGAAACGATAAAGAACTATTTTGAAGAAGTAAAAAATGTCGATAAAATTTATAACAGCATAAATTTTATTGGAGGTTATAATAATGATTCAAACAATTTATCCTAATCTATTTCAACAAGTTCATTCAAGTAAAAAGTACTATGGTATGCAACCTAGTGAAGAGATTCTTTCTATTCAAAAAAAGTTAGCAAGCGGTATAAAGGTTGAAACATTATCAGAAGAAGAATATAAGAAATTAAATCATTATGAAGTTGCTCAGTCACAAGCTTTTTATGCTGAAGTTTATATGGAGATGGGACGTGCAGAAGCAATTGCTATCAAAATTGCTAAAGGTGAAAGTCTAACACCAGAAGAAGAACAATTTATTAATGAAAGCTATCCTGATCTTAAGCGTGAGGCAAATCGTGCAAAAGAAGAAGGTGAACAACTGAAAAAACGTTTACAACATGCTAAAACCGAAAGTGCAAGACAAAACATTTTATCTGCAGCAATGGGGACAGTGGTTGGAATGGCTCAAAAGGGATTTTTATCAGAGGTTCAAGTTCGCATTCAGATGGCAGCAATAGAAAAGGCCAAAGAAGAAGCAGAACAAGCGGGATGTAAAACAGGTTGTGTACAATTAGATGTAAAGGCTAGCCAACGAGAAGGACTTTTATTTGACCAACAAGGTTAAAGGATATGGAATCGAGTGGCTCCTAAAAGAAGTTATTACATTAGAGTAATAGCTTCTTTTTTATATAATTTTACTCCATACATTATTTAAAGGTCTATATTTGTAATTCTAAAATAAAATAAAAAGTAAGACTTTCAGCTAAGGGGGAACTCTATGAAAAAATATTGGTGGATTATATTATTCATCTTTATTAATATAAATGTATATGGCGCTAAAATAAGTGAAAAGATGGATATGGAGATTTACCAAGTTACAAATCAAAATCAAGAAAACATAAATATACCACTAAAGCTAGATGGAGAAACAGCAAAGGCGGAGCTAACGAATGGACCCAAGTCTTTTTCATCAAGGTATTAATGAAATCAAAGGACTATTCCATCAATCAGCAACCTACATATCAGCAAAAATATATTCCAGTTCTCATGTATCATCAGATTAAGGATCAAATAGGTATTACAAAAGAAGAGATAAGTATAGGTGTTAGCAAAACTTTATTTGAAGAACAGATTAAAGCTTTGTTGAATGCAGGTTTGCCTAATAAGCCCTTTATCATTTTGTTGCTCTGGCAACGTCGCTCAAATAGAAAATCAGATATACTAAATACATCCAAACAGATAATATAAATCAAGTTCAATAAGGAGCATACAATGAGTAAATTTTTAGGTCCAATTCATTATTGGTTATATAATAAAATTCAAATACAAGAAGGATTTGTTAAAACAGTTATAGATACAGCACAAACGAAATGGCATATTGATTTAGCAAGTAGCTGTTATACAAAATATGGACAAATCGCCCAAGGTGATTTAGAAGATATTATCGATACAACACAAATCCATGGATGGCTACAAAGCCAACTTTCTGTTACAGAATATCAATTTGCATATTGCGTAACAGAGCTTATTAAGCAAATACCAGATGCCATGGAGACTTTAAAAGAGGCTTTTGAGGACCAAGGACAAGCAAAACGTAAAAAAATGGGTGAAGGATTAGCACTTAAAGCACTCTATCAAGAGATTCAAGATAGTTTGATTGATGGTATGCCATGTGATCATGTTAATGAAGTATTAGAAGCTACAGAAGAGGCCGTTGTATGGCAAAGAAATCAATGTGTCCATAAAGCGTATTGGGAAGCAGAAGCGGGAGAGGTGTCCTGTTACTATGCATTACGTGAAGCATGGCTAAAAGGATTTGTAGAAACAGGTAAAGAAAGATTTCAAGTTGTAGATGAACACACTTATAAAATAAGTAAATAGGAGGAGTATAAAATGAGTGAAAGAACCATTAAAACATCTAGAGTTAAAAAGATAAATGAAGCTAATAGAGGGAATTTAGCAGAAGTTGTAGAAAAACAAATACTTATAAAAAATGATAAATATCGTATGATTTGTTTTGTATTTGAAGCTGGAAAAGGCTTGCCTAACCATACACACCAGGGACTTGCAGCTATTCAAGTTATAAGCGGGGAAGTGGAGATGTCATTTGTAAATGGACAGGTCCATCAACTTAAAGTAGGAGATGTCTTTGGATTTGATGCGAGTATTGAACATAATGTGATTGCAAAAAAGCAAAGTAAAGTACTTGTTACAATTATTAATTAGATTGAATGATTAAAAAGAAAAAAGAAAGAGACGTTACCTTTAGAAGTTAACGTCTCTTTCTTTTTTATATGTAGGATATTTTAACGTAAAATGTCTTTATCTCCCTGATTTACATTTTCAGAGAGTAACTTGATAGAGGAACCATATTCTGTAGGAGACATTCCAGTAAACCTTTTGAATTGCTTAGAAAAGTGTGCTAGGGAACTATAGGAAAGATAGTCTGCAATTTGAGAGAGGTTTTTCTCGTTCTCACGAATAAGCTGTTTAGCTAAATCGATTTTATGACGATTAAAATACTCCATAACACCAATATTTACTTTGGAATGAAAGAGCTCTTGTAAACAAGATTTACTAATTAGATTATCGTTACAAATGATCGGTACACTTAAGCGATCGCAAATATGTTTTTCTAAATAGTGACAAATATGTTCAAAAGTATGCTCTTTTGTAACCATAGGGCTTACAGGAGAATAGTCAGATGGTGTCGTTAGGATTCTTCGAATAAATCCAATAAGAAGTTCTTCTAGGTGGATTTTGATAAGTTGTTCAGCACCAAAATCTACCTCTTTTGCACGTGTAATTTGTTCAACAGCCGGTACATTAAGGGGTGTAGAAAAAGCTTGACTTGCTTCGCTGATAATTTTAGAAATAAGCTTTTTATCATTACTACCTAGTGTAAGATGTTTGTTTTGTAAGCAATCCATAATAGGTGAAGATGATTTAAACGAGATCGCAATAAGATTAGGAGCTGAGTGGCCAATAGATTTAATTGCGTGAAATTCCATTGGTTTATGAAAAATAATATCTCCTTGTTTAAGATGATGCATTTTGTCATCTGCTTGAACTTCAACTTCACCCTTGTCTACACATAGAAACTCCCAAAAGTTGTGAACCTCTCCAGCAAAATAGAAGTCTTTCATATATTCAAAGTAGTGAATCGTAATAATATGGCTAACTTGCACGCTAGAACGAAGTTTAGTACTAATATAAGTCATGGGGCATCCCTCCTATTGTAGGTTGTGTAAAGACTAGATTCGGATAAAAATACAAATTAGTCGGATAAATGATTATACAACTTTGTTTAAATATCATTATACTATCTATATACAAAAAAGTAAAAAAGTTAGAATATTAAAATTAGATTGCTATCAGGAGGAATAATATGGCTAAAAAATTAACAGTAGCATTAGCAGGACTAGGGAATCGTGGGAAGGATGCTTATGCGCCAGCAGCTTTAAAATTTAAAGATAAGATGGAAATTGTAGCAATTGCAGACTGGGACCCAGACAAAGTAGAAGAAGTTGCAAAAACTTATGATGTACCAAGAGATAAATGTTATAGCAGTGTTGAGGAGATGCTTGAACAAGATCAACTTGCAGATGTGATGTTTATTACAACACAAGATAGACAGCATGTGGGGCATGCTATTCCAGCTTTAAGAAAAGGGTATCACCTTTTACTTGAAAAACCAGTATCTCCTGATTTAGATGAATGTCGTGAGCTTGTAAAAGTAGCCAATGAATGTAAACGTAAAGTTGTTGTATGTCATGTACTTCGCTATACACCTTTCTATACCAAGTTAAAAGAAGTGTTAGATGCAGGCACAATAGGTGATGTAGTCACTGTAATGGGTATTGAAAATGTAGGGTATTGGCATCAAGCACATAGCTTTGTTAGAGGAAATTGGTGCAATTCAGATGAAACAAGTCCAATGATTTTACAAAAGTGTTGCCATGATATGGACTTATACTTATGGCTTACAAATAAAACCTGCAAAAGTGTGAGTTCTTTTGGAAGTACCTATCTTTTCAAAAGTGAAAATGCTCCAGAGGGTGCAGCAAAACGTTGTATGGATGGTTGCTTAGCAAAAGAAAATTGTCCTTATGATGCAGAAAAATTCTACATAGAACACGAAAGAATGGGCATTAAGAGTGGGCACACAGGATGGCCATTAGAAGTATTAGCGCTTCACCCAACCCTTGAAACGATTACAGAAGCCATCAAAACAGGACCTTATGGTCAATGTGTTTATTACTGTAACAATAACGTAGTAGATCATCAAGTTGTAAATTTAGAGATGACAGATGGTTCTACAATGAGCTTTACAATGAGTGGCTTTACAAATGATAATTCCCGCTATGCAAAAATTATGGGTACAATGGGTGAAATCGTGGCAGATATGAAAGCCAACACCTTAGAAATTAAAGTATTTGGCAAACAACCAGAAGTAATCGATATTTCTAAGTTAGCTCAGAATTTATCTGGGCATGGTGGTGGAGATATAAGACTTGTTGAGGAATTTGTAGATATGATTCTAGAAGACAGAGAACCAACAAAAGCAATCACATCATTAGAAAACTCTGTAGAAAGTCATTATATTGCATTAGCAGCAGAGAAATCTCGAGTAGAAGGCGGTACATGTATTGCGTTAGAAAATATAAGAAACGCATAAGCGTATAAAATGAGGGGATGATGTATGTGAGTAAAATGTTAAAAAAAGCGGTAGCAGTATTGATGATGACGATGGTTACAGCGTCTTGCCTAGCAGGATGTCAAAGCCAAGGGGACAAAAGTGGAAAAGTACAATTAACTTTTGGTATCTGGGATAAAAATCAACAGCCTACCATGCAAGCTTTGTGTGATGCTTATACCGCACAAAATCCTAATGTAAGTATAGAAATTCAACTTACACCATATAAAGGTGGGGAATACTGGACTAAACTAGAAGCTTCTATGACCGGGGGCACAGCACCAGATGTATTTTGGATGAATGGGTTACATGTAGAAAGTTATGTGGATGGTGAGATGCTTCTCCCATTAGATGAATACATAACAAGTAATAGTTTTGATTTAAGTCAGTTCCCAGAATCACTGGTATCACTTTACAATGTTGAAGACAAACAATATGCTGTTCCAAAAGATTTTGATACCAATGCAGTATGGTATAACAAAGAAATTTTTGATAATGCCGGTGTGGCTTACCCAACAGATGATTGGACTTGGGAGGACATGGTTGAAACAGCAAAACAATTAACAGATCAATCTAAAGGTATTTATGGTATTGCAGCACCATTAGATTTCCAAACTTGCTATTACAATACTATTTTTGCTGCCAATGGTAGTATTTTAAATGCTGATAAAACAGCAACAGGATATAATGATTCCAATACACAAAAAGGGATTCAATGCTGGATTGACCTCATTAATGAAGGGATTTCACCTACATTAGCAGAAACAACAGATACAAGTGCAGATGCCATGTTTGAATCAGGGAAACTTGCGATGATTTGGGCAGGTTCTTATATGACACCTGAATACGTTCAAAATGATGTGGTTAAAGGTAAAATTGACTTAGTAGAAGCACCAACTTTTGAAGGAAATCAAGGGAATGTCATTAATGGTCTAGGTTATAGTGTTTATGCAAATAGCAAACAAAAAGATGAAGCTTCTAAATTTGCACTTTGGTTAGGTGGAGAAGAGGCTATGAAAATCCAAGGAGAGTCAGGTGTTGTTATTTCTGCAAGAAATGATGCACAACAATATTTTGCCCAAACAAATCCTGATCTTAACTTGAAAGCTTATACAAATCAAGCAGGCATTGCAACAGCGTTGCCATGTTGTAAAGTTTCAAGTCAACTTTTTGATATTGAAGCAAAATACCTTAAGTTAGCATTTAGTAATGAAATGAGTTTAGAAGATGCATGTAGTAAAATTGCAGAAGAAAGTGATGCTGCACTGGCAGAAATGAACAAATAGGGGGGATGTTATGAAGGTCACCGAAGTACAACAGACACAGTGTGTCTATAAAAGACCCTCTAAAAAGTTCAATGTAGATTATATATGGGGCTATTTATTTATAGCCCCTTTAGTTATAGGTCTTGGTGTATTCTACATCTATCCTTTTATTAAGAGTTTCTTTTATAGTTTTACAAACATTAATAATTTTAACCAAGCAACTTTTGTGGGGCTAGAAAACTATAAGAAGTTATTTGGCGCACCAGAGCTTTGGCAAGCAACATGGAATACATTACGTTATGTAATTATTACAGTACCTATTGGTATTGCATTGTCGTTAATCATTGCAGCCTTATTAAATACTAAGATTAAAGGAACATCTATTTATAGAACCTTATACTTCTTACCAGCTGTTACAATGCCAGCGGCTATTGCCATGGTATGGAAATGGATTTATAACGGTAATTATGGGGTACTCAACCAGATTCTTGGCGTATTGGGTATAGAAGGACAAAATTGGTTGTCCTCTCCAGATTATGCACTTTATATGGTTATGATTGTAGGGATTTGGAGTATGATTGGTTATAATATGATTATTTTATTAGCAGGGATGCAAGGCATACCTGATACTTACTATGAAGCAGCTTCTATAGATGGAGCAGGGGCCTTTAGGAAATTCTTTAAAATTACTGTACCACTCTTAACACCAACAATCTTTTTTGTTCTTATTACAGGATTAATTAGCGGATTCCAAGTATTTGATACGATTTATATGATGATTGGAAAGAGTAGTTTAGCTTTCGAATCGACTCAATCACTGGTTATGCTATTCTATCGTAATGCTTTTGATTATGGACAAAAAGGTTATGCTTCCGCTGTTGCCATGTTTATTTTCACAATTATTATGATTATTACGGTTATTCAAGTGAAGCTTCAGAAAAAATGGGTTAATTATGATTAAGGAGGGGAGAAGTTATGAGTAAAGATAAGAAAATAAGTCACTTTTTTGTGCATTTGCTTTTAATTCTTGGATTAGGTATAACCATCTTCCCTTTTATATGGATGGTACTTACTTCATTTAAAACAAATGGGGAGGCTGTGCAAATACCGCCAACCATTTTCCCACAACATTTTAATGTAGATGCTTATACATCAACTATTAAAGCTATTCCTTTTGGTAGCGTTTATCTGAATACCTTGATCTCAACTGTCATTACGGTTGTAGGTCAAGTTGCAATCTGCTCAATGGCAGCCTATGGGTTTGCTAGAATTAAGTTTCCGGGACGTGATCTTATTTTTATTCTTGTACTATCTGTATTAATGGTACCAGGTCAAATTTTCTTAGTACCTCAATATATGATTGTACAAAAAATGGGCTTACTTAATACCACAGTGGCTTTATTTTTGCCCAATTTATTTAGTGCCTTTGGGACATTCTTGTTGAGGCAGTTCTTCATGTCGCTACCTGATGAATTAGAAGAAGCAGCCATACTAGATGGGTGTAATAGGTGGCAAATTTTCTATAAGATTATGCTACCACTTGTAAAATCAGGTATTGTAGCCCTTGTTATCTTCACAGCGAAGTTTGCATGGAATGATTTCATGTGGCCACTTATTGTCAATACATCACCAAAGAAGATGACATTAGGCCCAGCGTTAGCTTCATTATCAGGTCAGTATACTAATGATTTCCCAGCACAAATGGCAGGATCAGTCATGGCTGTTATTCCAATGATTGTCTTATTCTTTGTTTTCCAAAAACAATTTATAGAAGGCGTTGCACATGCAGGGATCAAAGGGTGATACAAGTCCGCTATACAATAAAGTATAGCGGACTTTTTTATAGCGGATTAAACATTTTAAATGTAAGGGTTGTATTCAATATTTAATCATGATAGCCTAAGGATAATAAAATCGATTAGATAGATCATGTCTATTGGGAGGGTAAAATGATTTATTATTTTTCAGGAACAGGTAATTCAGAATGGGTAGCTAAGGAATTAGCAGTTAGATTACAGACAGAAGCAATTGCTATTACATCATTGGAGAAACAAACGATTATTGAAGTGGGAGATGGAGAAACTGTAGGGTTTATTTTCCCCATTCATGCATGGGCACCACCCAAAATTATGGCGGAATTTATAAAGCATATAAACTATGGTAAGGATACTTTTAAATTTATGGTAGGGACATGTGAAAGTGAAGCAGGAACAGCCATGAAAAAGCTTGCAAAAGAAATAGGAATACAAAGTGGCTATTCAGTGAGTATGCCTAATAATTATATCATTGGAACAAATGTAGACACACCAGAAACGATAGACAAGAAAATAAAAGCTGCTAAGATTCAAATAGAGAACATTTGTGATGAAGTAAAGGCTAAGGAAAAAGTATGGAAGGTGGCAAAAGGACGGTTGGGTGGTATAAAGTCAGTCATTGCGGCACCTATGTTTCAAAAATATGCAATCAGTACCAAACCATTTCATGTTGAAGAAAGCTGTATAGGGTGTGGTGTATGCGTTAGATCTTGTCCATTACATTCTATAAAGCTAGTAGAAAACAAGCCTGTTTGGGATAAGGCATGTACCCAATGTTTAAGTTGTATTAACCATTGTCCAAAAGAGGCTATTCAGTATGGTGAAAAAACAAAAGGGAAAGCACGTTACTTCTTAAAAAAATATATGAAATAAAATGAGAAACTTGAAAAAGACGCCGGATAGCCCTTTGGCTATACAGCGTCTTTTTCTGGACAAATCATCATATACGAATATGAAGATATATATGATTATACAACAATTGAAATGAAATACAATATATTTCTGAATAATATAAAATAATTAATACTATAAGATAAAATAATAGATCTAAAGGTCAAATAAGAGTTAGAAAAGATAAATAAATTTATTAAATTTTTCAAAAAGTTATTGACAAAATTAAAAATATTTCATAGTATATCATTAATTAAATCGAATTCAAAATCTAGGAACAAAAAGAGTACTTATATTTAAATGTCACAGAGAGTCGGCGTTGCTGGGAGTCGATACGGGAGAATATAAGGAATGGGTTTGGGAGATGCATGGTGAAATGAGAGTAGCCAGAGCCGTTAGCTCTACGTTATAAGAGCAGGATATCGTACTTTTATGTACCGTATCTGAAGTAAGATAAGCTTAGAGAAGGTCTCTAGGTTTATAATTTGGGTGGCACCACGAAGTTATATCGTCCCATTGTGAGGAGGATATAATTTTTTTTTGGCCCAAAATAAGTTTACCCAACTGTTCATAGATCACTCTGATTTAATCATTAAAAAAATGGAGGGATTTATTATGTTAAAAGATGTATTTGGTAATTTTGGTGGAGCGTATGTACCTGAGGCACAACTTAACGCATTAAAAGAATTAGAGCAGGCATTTGTAAAGTATAAAGATGATGAGGCATTTAAAGCAGAACTTAATTACTATCTCCATGATTATGTAGGTAGAGAATCACCTTTATATTATGCTGAAAATCTTACTAAAGCCTGTGGGGGTGCAAAGATCTATTTAAAAAGAGAAGATCTAAATCATACAGGTGCTCACAAAATCAATAATGTACTCGGACAAATGCTTTTAGCAAAACGCATGGGTAAAAAGAAAGTGATTGCAGAAACAGGTGCTGGCCAACATGGTGTGGCAACAGCAACAGTCGCTGCACTAATGGGGATGGAATGTACAGTCTATATGGGTAAAGAAGATATGAAAAGGCAAGCACTCAATGTATTTCGTATGGAGATGTTAGGAGCCAAAGTTGTACCAGCAACCTCAGGTACACAGACTTTAAAAGAGGCAGTAGATGAGGCCATATGTGCATGGGTAAATGCTTCAGAAGAGACTTTTTATGTATTGGGATCAGCAGTAGGTCCTCATCCCTATCCAACTATTGTTAAGCATTTTCAGCAAGTAATTAGTGAAGAGTCTAGAAGACAAATTTTAGATAAAGAAGGTCAATTACCTTGTGCTATTATTGCTTGTGTAGGTGGAGG
Organism: Holtiella tumoricola; assembly: GCF_027857615.1. Classification (NCBI taxonomy): domain Bacteria; kingdom Bacillati; phylum Bacillota; class Clostridia; order Lachnospirales; family Cellulosilyticaceae; genus Holtiella; species Holtiella tumoricola. The sequence goes on along the minus strand of NZ_JAQIFT010000040.1, from coordinate 168,880 downwards.
AAGCAATGCAATAGGGTCATTTGCAGCCTATATAGATGACCCAGAAGTTGCACTTATTGGCGTAGAAGCAGCTGGAAAAGGTTTAGATACACCTATGCATGCTGCAACCATCACTAAAGGAGAAAAAACAATTTTACACGGTATGAAAACCCTTTGTGTTTTAGACGAAAACAAAGAAGTTGCACCAGTTTATTCTATTTCACCAGGACTTGATTATCCAGGTGTAGGGCCAGAACATGCCTACTTAAATGAAATAGGCAGAGCAACGTACGTCTCAATTACAGATGATGAAGCAGTAGAGGCCTTATTAAAGCTTTGTAAGTATGAAGGGATACTACCAGCAATCGAAAGTTCACATGCTCTAGCTTATGCACTTAAATATGCACCAACTTGTAAGATGGATGAAAGTATCATCGTAACAGTATCAGGACGTGGAGATAAAGATGTAGAAGCAATCGCAGCATATCTTAATAAATAGTATGTAGGTAGAAGAGGTTGCATTTAATCAAGAATACAACCTCTTTAAAATATAAGATATGATGAATACTATATAGTACATAGAAGAGAGTTGGTATATAATAACTTTAAAAGAATGATGACAAAGGAGAAACCAATGAATCCATTAGACTTTATTTACAACCGTAAAAGTGTACGTTTATTTAAAGATACACCTATTCCAAAAGAGGTTATTACAGAAATTGTAAAAGCAGGAACTTATGCACCGTCACCAAAGCATCAACAAAATTGGCATTTTGTTGTACTTCAAAATAAAGAACTTATTACACAAATGGCAGAGATTGTTCGTGCAAGTCATGAACGCATTGGACAACTGGCTAAAAATGAAAAAGATTTCAAAAGACATATGAGTGTTATTAATTACTATACCTGTTTTAAGGATGCACCCGTTGTAATTTTAGTTTATGGTTGTCCTTATAATATGATTGAATACAAAATTTTACAAGAAAATGATGCACCAGCAAATGTGCTTGAAATGTTGCAATCACCACAATCAGGTGCACAAGGAATAGGTGCAGCAGTAGAGAATATGCTCCTTGCAGCCACCAAACTAGGTTATGGAAGTTGCTATATGACAGGACCAACTCATGCAAAATCAGAAATTGAAGCATTGATTAACTTTGAAAAAGAAGGGTATGAACTTATGGCGATGGTCGCTTTAGGAGAAGCTGCAGATCATACACCAGCTCAGCCACCTCGTAAACCATTAGAAGAAGTTCTGACATTTATTGATTAATGATGAGACTAAAGCTCTAACTTATTACTAACAAGATAATAAGTTAGAGCTTTTTATATAAAATAATAATTAATAAAATAATATATGATACAATAATAATTGAACTGATGTTGATTTTATTATAATACATTATAAATAGCTTATAAGGAGATTAAATATGTTATTAATTAAAAATGGTAAGATACTTACAATGGCAGGGACAACTTATGAAAAAGGGTGTGTTCTGATTGAAAATGGAAAAATCAAAGAAGTTGCTCAAGCTATTGAACCAACAAATGAAATGGAAGTTATTGATGCAAAAGGTGGATGGGTTATGCCAGGTATTATAGAAGCCCATTGTCATATAGGTATTATGGAAGAAGATAAAGGATTTGAAGGGAACGACACCAATGAAATGACAGATCCAATTACACCACAACTTAGAGCAATTGATGCGATTAATCCAATGGATACAGCTTTTGATGATGCCGTAGCTGGAGGTGTAACTTCTGTTATGACAGGCCCAGGAAGTGCCAATGTAGTCGGCGGACAATTTGTCTTTATGAAAACAAAAGGAAAAAGTATGGATGATCTCATTGTTAAAGCACCAGCGGCTATGAAAATTGCCTTTGGTGAAAATCCAAAACGTGTCTATAACAGTAAAGGTAAAATGCCATCTACACGCATGGCAACAGCTGCTCTTTTACGTGAAGCACTTACAAAAGCTGTACAGTATAAAGTAAAAAAAGAAAAGGCAGTAGCAAAGGGAGAGGACTTTGAGATTGATTTTAAGCAAGAAGCATGGCTCCCTGTACTTAATAAAGAAATTCCTCTTAAAGCACATGCCCATCGTAGTGATGATATTTTAACTGCTATTCGCATAGGTAAAGAATTTGATGTACATATGACATTAGATCATTGTAGTGAGGGGCATCTTATTCCAGAATATGTAGCATCTTCTACTTATCCTGCTATTATCGGTCCAACACTTACAAGTAGAAGTAAAATTGAAGTACAAAATAAATCCTTTAAAACACCTGGAATTGTACATCAAGCAGGTACACTTGTGGCACTCACAACGGATCATCCTGTTATTCCAGTTCAGTATTTAAGTAAATGTGCTGGATTTGCGGCAAAGGAAGGATTAGGTATAGAAGAAGGTCTTAAAGCCATTACCATTAATGCTGCAATCATTTGTAATGTAGCAGATAGAATGGGAAGTTTAGAAGTGGGTAAAGATGCTGATATTGCTATATTCTCAGGAAATCCAATGGAAATCTTTACTGATACCCTCTATACCATTATTGATGGGGAAATCGTTTATAAAAATTAAAGATTATTAATTTTGATGTTTTATCTTTAAATTTAACATCTGTTATTTAGTAGTAAGATATTCCATTATCTCGATTAGTATTTTAGAAGAAATGACTAGACCGTAGTAGTGTTTAGGTAAAGGCTTATTTCCTTAAATAGAGGGGATAAGCCTTTTATATTGTAAAAATGAAAAAGAACTTAGTGATGAAATCAAGATCTTCGCTATATATATGATTAGGGAACAAAATAGTAAAAGAGTGTAAGGAGATGTAAAGAGATGCTACAAAGTAAAACATTAAAAATTAATAAACCTACCTTAATAGGTTTGAGTATATTAGTAGGCCTTGGCGTAGGTGTTATTACCGTTTGCTATCGGCTGGTCTTAGAGTATGCTGAGCACTTTGTATTTTGGATAGTAAAGATGATTAAAGAACAGGGAATTGTGAACATTGGCATATGGTTTTTGATACTGATAGTACTAAGTGTACTGGTGGCAAGATGTGTAAAAGAGTGTAAATCTATATCAGGGAGCGGTATCCCACAGGTAAAAGGTTTACTTCAAGGATGTTTTAACCAAAAATGGTTACCAACTTTATGTATGAAGTTTATAGGAGGGGCTCTGACTGCAGCTGGAGGATTATCAGTTGGAAGAGAAGGACCATCAATACAGTTAGGTGCATGTGTGGGACAAGGAATAAGTAAGAAGGCGAAAGTTTCTAGCCAAGAAGAAAAATTCCTAATAGCTGGAGGTGCAAGTGCAGGTTTAGCTGCAGCTTTTAATGCACCACTTGCAGGTGTCCTTTTTATATTTGAAGAGATTTTTAAGTACTTTTCACCCCTTATTTTGTTGGTAAGTATGAGCGCAGCTGTTATTGCTGATTTTATAAGTAAGCAAGTCTTTGGTCTTAAGCCTATTTTTAATTTTAATCTAGGTATCTTTCCATTAAAGGACTACATTTTATTAGTAGTATTAGGAATCTTAATAGGTGCATGTGGTGTACTTTATAACCAAACATTATTATGGATTCAGCAAAAATATAAGCTTGTAACCTGGCTAAAAGGCTATGCAAAATTTATGATTCCTTTTATTCTCGCAGGTATTTTAGGTATTGTTTGTCCTCTTGTACTAGGAGGTGGCCATGCCATTGTTGAAATATTAAATTTGAACACAGCCTTATGGCTGATGATTATGCTTGTAATAATTAAATTTCTATTTTCTCTTATTTGTTTTGGAGCTGGCGTACCTGGAGGCATTTTCTTTCCTTTGCTCATTATTGGAGGCCTTATCGGTGGGATATTTGGTAAGGTATGTATTCTTTATTTAGGCGTAGATCCTAGTCTCTTTTATCACTTTGTCATTGTCGCTATGGCCGGGTATTTTACAGCTATAGTACGTGCACCCATTACAGGTATTGTACTTATTGCAGAAATGACAGGATCTTTTATAAACTTTTTACCTCTTACAGTCGTTTCTGTTATTGCTTATAGTGTTGCAGAAGGATTAAAGAGTGCACCTATCTATGATTCATTGCTTGAAAATCAATTGGCAGGTCAAGATTTAGGTATTGATGAAGAAGAACATGAGGAGAAGGTGATTCTTACAACAATAGTTAAACATGGTTCTAGGATGTGTGGCAAAGAGGTACGAGAAATTGAGTGGCCAAAACGTTCCTTACTACTTACAGTAGAACGTATGGGAAACACAATGGTTCCAAATGGAAAGATGAAGATAGAAGTAGAAGATGTGCTACAAGTAGTGACTGACTTAAATAATGAATGGGAAGCAAGAAAACAACTAGAATGTTGGACTAAAGAATAAAAAGCTAAGATCTACAATACTGATACCTATTAGGTTTCAGTATTGTAGATCTTCTAAAAGGGTCTGCAGTAAAGCTTCACAGCCTTCAACCACATCATTATAGGTAATATCAAAGTTTCCAGTGTACCATGGATCTGCAATATCACGTGGATTTTTGGAAAAGTCTAAAAGACGTCGTACTTTCTGATCAGGGTCATTGCTGATAATACGTCCTAGATTACGTAGGTTGTGACTATCCATACATAAGATATAATCATAGTTTGCATAATCTGCAGATGTAATTTGAATAGCGCCTCTTTTTGTAAGTGGAATACCCATCTCCTTAAGCTTTTTACGTGTGCCAGGATGGGTATCATTGCCGATTTCTTCACGACTTGTAGCAGAAGAAGTAATATGGAATAGATGGCCTATACCACGTTTTTCAACTAAGTCTTTCATAACAAATTCAGCCATGGGTGAACGACAGATGTTTCCATGACATACAAACATAATATGAATCATCATAAATCTCCAATCTCAAAATAGTATTGTAAGGTCCTATAAGTGATATGATTTGTTAATTTATTGAATACGTAAAATAGAACGATATAGGATAAGTATAACATGATAAATTTATAAGATACAATTATTTAGAGCTTTCACTTTATAAGAGTTAGATAATTGCTTATTTTTTATAGTTGATATATATTTAATAAAAGATAGGTGTAAATGGCGTTCTGAAAAGAGATAAAGGAGATGCAGGTATATCTATTGGGATTATTGGAGGTGCAGATGGACCAACAAGTATCTTCGTATCTACAACAGCGTTGATTGCAAGCGTTTGGGATTGGATCTTACTAGGGGGATTACTAATCTTGACTATAGTTTTATGGATTTTGAAGCTAAAAGGTAAAAATAAATAACTAGGGCAAATAATTTAAGTTCACAAATGAGGAGAGATTATGCGAGAAAGCTTATTAAACGGGACTATTGTAGAGTCTGGATTACATTATTCTAGAGAAAGTTATGAGGCTCTGAGGGAGATTCATAAAGATAAGGATTACTTATGGGCATGGAAAAATGACAAAGCATTATCAGAGATTGTACTTTTAAGTGGAGACAAGCCTTTAAATGATATACATATCTGTACCAGTGATTTTGTTAAAGGAACCGAATGCATCCCAAGCACATGCATAAAGACATTTTTTGTTAAGGAAGTAAAAGGTTTTATTGGACATGCCGGTTGGTATGCTTATAATAAAGCAGGGATTATGCCTACAGGACCAAGAGAAATGTTCCCCGATGTTCTTTGGGAGGATACTGTTTGTAGCATGCCAGCATTGAGTATACAATCAATTTGGATAGAAATACAGGTACCAGAGGATGTATCCGCTGGAATCTATGAAGGGAGAGTAGAAGTACACTGTGAGGAAAATAAACTAAGCTTTGACTATCAATTAGAAGTTTTAGAAGCGGTACTTCCTACCCCCGAACACTATCTATTTGATGTAGAATATTGGCAACATCCTTATAATCTTGCAGAGTATTATCAATTAGAGCCCTTTTCAAAAGCGCATCTTGAAAAGTTAAAAGAACATATGCAGTGTTATCAAGCTTTAGGGGGACAGACTATTACAGCATCTATCGTTGAGGAAGCTTGGGGTGGACAAACTTATAGCCAAAATCCTATTCATTACCCTTCAATGATTAAATGGATTAGAAAAAAAGATGGGACATTTAGCTTTGATTATACTCATTTTGATAAATGGGTAGCTCTTAACTTAGAATTAGGCCTGCTACAGCAGGTAGTTTGTTACAGCATGATGCCATGGGAAAGTAAAATCCTGTATAAAGATGAGATCTCAGGAGAGCAAAAGGTGCTTATTGCAGATGTTGGAGATCCTAAAAATTATCAAGCAGTATGGCGCCCATTTTTAAAAGACTTTGTAAAGCATATTGAAGCAAAAGGATGGTTTGAATACGTTTGTATAGGATTTGATGAACGTCATCAAATGGAAGTTGCTTTAGATTTAGTAGATGAAGTGAAAAATAGTAAAGGCAAAAGTATGAAAAAGGTCGCAGCTTTTAATGATTTTGTAGGTAATAAAAAAGTATTGGATCAATTGAGCCATGTCAGTGTAGGATTAGAAGAAATTCGTCAGAATGTAGAGGCATTCAAAGTAGAAGTAATGAATCGTAAAAAGCTTGGAAGAAAAACAACCCTTTATACAGCAACGGAACACTTCCCAAATAGTTTCGTAAAGTCTATACCTGTAGAAAGTTATTGGACGATTATGTATGCAGGTTCGTTAGGTACAGATGGCTTTTTGAGATGGGCCTTTGATGCTTGGGGAGAGAATCCTCTCCAAGATACAACACATGCTTCGTTCCAAGCAGGAGATTGCTTTTTAATTTATCCAGACTGTAGATGGTCTGTACGTTTAGCAAAGCTAGATGAAGGTGTAAGAGATATGAATAAGTTGTATGTCATGGCGAAAAAGTGCCCTGAACTTGAAGGACCAATCAAAGCATTACTTAATCAAGTGAAGTGTCAATACGACTATGATGAAGTAGAAACACCACCAACATGGGCAGTTGCAGGAAGAAGTGCTAAATGGGCTAGAGAAGAAAGTAAAATAGAAATGCTCAAAGATATGCAAAAGATTAAAGAAGGCATTTATGCAATCAGTAAACAATACAGCAATCAAGAGGTTTTAAGTTTAAAAATCAAGAAAAATAGTATATAATAGATGAAAGAGATATTTTTACTTCATAGAAAGCTCTAGTTAGCAAGATGAACTAGAGCTTTTGCAATGATTACACACAGAACAAAAGTTCGATATTATGAAGCAGTATATTGTAAAGAAAGAAGAGAACCTATGGAAAATGAGAAACAACGATTAAAGATTTTAGCTGACCTTCCTATTAGGCAACAAAATCTTGCAAAATACATACCTTTTGCTGAACTCTATGCGCTTAATAAGCGTTCGGATAAATATACCAATTTAGACATGGGCGTTTTAGTCCTTAGTGTTTTATCTTATCTCCTTTATGAGGGGCATCTAAAAGATCGTGGCGTAGGATTTGAAGAAATACAAGGTCATTTAGAGGGTGTTATTGGCACCGTTTACAACGAGGATTATTCTCCAGTGGAGATGACAGACCTTACCCGTTACGTTCTAGATAAACTTCAAAATGGTGGAACCCCTTTTGGTTATACCTATTATGATCTTGAAGAAAGACGCATGAAAGAAACAAAGCTCCGTTATATCAGTTATACAAGAGATGCCCTTTTAGAAAAAAACTTTTATCGTCTGACAACGGTCGGCATTGATTTTCTCCTTCAGACAAAGGAATTTGGAGAAGAAAGTAAAATCAGTATTCAGCTTATTTTACTTCGTAAATTGGTTGAGCATGAGGACTTTGGAAGTGCGCTTAGCACTTTAGAACGTATTAATATTGAAATTAAAAAGGAAGCTAAGCGTAAAGGAGAAATTTTAGAGGAACTGAGCTATGGCTTTACAGAGGGCTATGCGCTCTACACACAATCTGTAAGAAAACGTCTAGAAGATGAACAATCTCTTTTTAAAGAAACCCTCAGCTATTTGTCAACTTTAGAAAAAGAATATCTGCAACAAATCGAAGTGAGTCAAATGAGTGAAAAAGATTTAAGATTTAAACGTTTTGTCATTGATATGCAGATGGAACTTTCTAAGACAGTTGAGCTACATGCCCTACTATTAGATGCCCTTGTTGACCTAAGGCAGAAGGCAGAAGAAATGCTTGTGGCACGTCGTAAAACGATTTTTAAAGAGAACTTTAACTTCCACCATTTCTTAGAAAATGCTATCAGAAAGGACGATACAAGAGGCCTCGCGGCAGCTATGAATAGTTTATTTGATATCCATTTACCTAAGCAATTTGCCCTAGAGCGTATTGACCATCTTTTTTTACTTAAGGAAGAAAAAAGTTCAGAAGGTGAAATTGTGAACCCTGAAGATAGTGAAAGTATTAAAGTTGAGACATTAGACCAACAAGTTACAAGCCGTCTTATTTTTAACTATGAACTGATGTTTAGAGAGCTTCTATTCTTAGTCATGGAAAAGGAGCATATGAGTCTTAGAGATTATTTACAAACACTTAAGGCACGTTATGGTGCACAAGTAGTAGAAAACTATGATTTGCCAAGCTTTATGATGATCCTTACCCAAACAAAAGGAGAAGAAAGTGGTACAAAGTGTTTTGACTATAGACAAATAATCAGACAAGAAACCAAGCTTCCTAGTGTAGAAGCTATTTATAAGAAAATCGTTACAGAGACAGAAAGTTTGTCAGTTTTTAAAGAGGTGAATCTGATTGTAGAAGTTCAAAGAGGAACTTATATGACAGATGGGGCTTTAGAAATGACAGATTGTCATTATTATATAAAGAGGTAAATTTATGACACATACAGAACAGTTGCAACAAGCATTACAAATGACCAACTTGTTACTCCAAAATAAACCATTAAGTTTACAAAGTGAACCAGCACTTTATGAGCTTTATATGACAGATATGGGTGTACAAGAATTGGTTTATACCATTCTTTCAAGCTTTAACTTGACACTTATTGAATATAAAAAGGCACTTTACGTTTCACCAGGCCTAGAAAATACATTATTTGGTTATAAAAATGAAGAGCTTAGACAAGCTATGAATTTAGAGACCAATAAAGAACTCTATCTTTGTTATTTCATTATGTATAGTATGATGACGTTATTTTATAAAGAAAGTGCTTATACCACTTATAAGGATTATATTACCAGTACGGAAGTCGTGGACCGTGTAAGTGCTACTTTAGGCGCGTTAAGTTTAGAAGAATTGGATGAGGAAGAAGTCTATTCATTTACAGCTATTAAAAACTTCTGGGAGAGCTTAGCGCAAATGAGTTTGCACCAAAGCGAAGAAAATTTAGAAAGCCTTAGAAGAAGCCAAACACAATTTTACTTTGTCACAAGAAGCCTACACTTTTTAGTAGGACAAGGACTTTTACTTAAAAATGAAATCGAGCGTAACTATGTGCCAACTGAAAAGTTTAAAGCATTGATTGCCCATTACTTTGATGATCGCACAGTGAAAAATGCCCTTATGCATTACGGGGAAAGCCTACTTGAGAAGGGAGAGAACTAATATGCCATATATCAATCGCGTACGTATTACAAACATTAAATATAACGATGGCAATAACTACTATGAAGATTTTGTGCTTAAAATGGGAGGGACTCATACATTAATTGATATGATTAATGGACTAGGTAAAACATTCTTCTTACAATGTATGGCACAACCTATGCTACCAGGTGCAAAGTTTAAGCAAGAGTTTCCTCTTTCTCTTTTATTTGATAACAAAAATAACAATAATACGATTCACTCCCTTGTGGAATGGCGATTAGATGAAGGCAGTGCCTTTAAATATGCTTTAGTTGGATTTTGTGCTTATAAAAAAGAAAAAGTGGAGCAAGTGAACTTTTTAGACGAAGAAGAAAATGGTGAATTTGGTACGATGCTTTATATTACCTATTACAATGAACCTAATGCTTATGATTTAGAAAGTTTGCCACTGGTTACTGTAAAAGAAGATGGTACGAAGAAAATCATGAATTACAAAGAGTTAGAAGGTTACTTGAAGAAATTGATGCAAACGCCCCTTCGTGAGTACAGTGTGGTGATGAATCGTACGAAAAAGGACCATCTAAAAGAACTTGCAAAGCTCAATATTAATAGTGTGGAATGGAAACATCTCATGGGTATCAATGCCAGTGAGGCCAATGCCGAGAAGTATTTAAGAAGTTACAGTACAGCAAGTAGCTTTATTCAAGATTTCCTTATTCCGACCATAGAAGAAAGCTATAGATTACGTCACGAAGGCGACTATCAAACAGAAGAAAGTCGTGCAAAGACCCTTCTTAATCTGAGACAAACCCTTCTTACGCTTCAGCAAAAAGAAGCTTTAGAAGCAGAATATACTTATATTGAAGAAGCTTGTGAGCGTATTTATGAGCAACTTGGTAAACTAGGAAAAGCGTTTCAATCTAAAGAGGATTTAGTGACAAAGCTGAGTGAAATGAGTTTAGAGATTACCCAAGACCAAAGCTTTAAGGAACAAGAGAAAAGTCGTCTTATTAAAGAAACTCAAGAACTAGAAAGTTTACTTGGACAATATAAAATGCATGTAGAGCACTTAAATAGACAAGAGCAAGCCTATTCTATTAAAGAAACCGAGGAGAAGCTAAACGCACTGGGTACTTATCTTCAAGAATTAGAACAAGCCTTTGGACAAAAAGATGAGGCATTGAACGCTTTAAAAGAAAAGAAAACTTACTATGAAGCAGAAAAACTTTATGGGGAATATGAAAGCTTTAAAATGAGAAAAGCTTTAAAAGAAGAGGAACTTGGTACACGTGCCAAAGAACATAAGGAACTTATGGCAGATTACAACTATTGGGGTAATGTGTACGGTAACTTATTGTTTAAGCAGTTTAAAACAAGTACCAAAGCTAAAGAAGAAGCAGAAAAAGCCTTGGAAGCGTTAAAGGCTGAGTACCATGAAAGTTGTTTAGAAAGAGAACGTATTAAGACAACTTTAGGGCATACAAGGGTTCAAGTAGCAGAAAAAGAAAATACAATCCATAGAATCCAAGAGCAATTAAGTGCGCTTCAAAAAGAATTTAAGCATTTGACAAAAGAACAACTTGAAGAAGAATATGAAGCAAATAAATCAAATTGTGAAACTTTAAAAGCAAAAATAGAAGCACTAAAAGTTGAGATGGAAGAGGCAAAGAGTAGCTTAAATGACAAGCTCCAAGCACGTAAACTTTTAGAACTTGAAAAGCAACATCAAGCATTACGTGTGCTAAACCTTAGAAAAATTTTAGCAGAGGTACGTACAGGTGAAAACTTAATGAATCAGCTAAAAGCTAAGTACGACACGCAGGATTTGATGGGGCATTTAAATAAAGCCTTAGTAAATCTACATAAAGGGATGAGTCAAAAAGAAACAAAGAAAAAAGAATGTGAAGAAAAGCTAAGCATGCTGGAACTCAGTCATGGGGTTGTCCTCTCTGCATGTGCAAGAAGGCAATATAAGCGTGTATCAGATAGCTATCCTTCTGCAGTACTTGGGAGTAGTTTCTTACAAAACCAATCGGAGGACGAAAAGAAAGCACTCTTAGAACGTACCACCCTTTTACCTTACAGCATTTTAGTCGATGAAGTAGACTTTAGAAAGCTTGTAAGAGATACAAAGCTTAGACGTACATTAGAAGATGAAGTATTACCGATTATTAACCAGGATGCGTTATTAGAAGGTGAAGATCTACAAGCTTCAGGGATTACCTTTACGACCAAAGATGTTGACTATTTTATGGATGTCGACTTAAGAGAAAAAGAACTACGCAAGTTAAAAAAAGAGCTTGTAAGTCTTGAACAAGATTTAAAGGATTTAGAGGCACAAGTTAAAGTTGTTACAGATCACCAAGCCCTTGTTCTTGAAATCACCAAGACCTATCCAGAAGAAAAGGTAGAAGGATTTAAAGTTGAACTTGTAGAAGCCATCCACAAGGATGAAGCCTTAGAGGAACAGCAAAGACAACTTGAGGAAGCACTTTGTAAAGAAGAAACAAAGCTTCAAGAGATGAAAGAGACGTTAGAACAAGAACATCAAGCATTTACAACGATAAGTAAGGTGTTAGAAGGACTAGAGCAAGAATGTGAAGCTTTAAAAAAATGGGAAGCTGATCATCAAACGCAAGTTACTCTAGAAAGAGAGCTCAGTGAATTAAGCCTTACGCTTAAAAATTGTGAAAAGACTTTAGGCCTTTTAGAAGAGACTATTGAACACTTTGGTGTAAGACAAACTGAACTCACAGCATACAAGGATGCTTTAACAGGAAGTTATCATGAGATACGTATTCAAGTTGAGCACTTCACCTTTAAAGTTGAAGAAGATGCTGAGTATGATGTAGTAGATATGTCTTATGAAGAAGCAAAACTGAAATATGAGATGTATGACCAACGTTTACGTGAAGAAGCGGGAGATGTCAAGCAGCTCGAACAAGCCATTAAAGAATGTGCAGAAAGTATGGAACACAAAGTCTTAGAAATGGTAGCTAAAGGCGAACAGTTTACAACAGACTACTTCACAACGAGAAGTCGTTTTGAAGGTGACTATCTTTCCCTTCTTAAACAACTAGAAATCCAAATAGGTGAAAGCAGCAAACTCTACGAAGCAGCTCGTACCAATGTAGAAGCACAGAAGGTAGCATATGCCAGTCAAGAGGGTGCATTGGGGAATATGAAAGCCCAATTTTTAAAAGAATACCGTATGACTTACGAAGAGATGATTCTAGAAGAGGGAGAAATTCAGGCGTGTTTAGTAAAAGTAAAAGATGAAAAAGGTCTTTTACTTCAAAATATTAAAAAATGCCAAAATGAACAAAATCAGAAGTCAAAAGCACTTGTAGATCTAGAAGAAACACTTAAGAACCTTAACCATCAACGTGAAAAGCTAAATGGACTCATGTATCGTTACGGGTTACAATACATAGAAACTATTCAGGCTACCCGTAAAATGGAGAGCTTTGATGCCATTGAGCAAGAAACAAGAGAAGTCCTTCGTGCTTTAGAGAGTACTTCTAATGGTTATAGTCTATTACTCAAAGAAGTATTGGATTATTTAGAAGCACCCGAACTCATCCATTTTAAAGGAGATTTAGATAGACTCCTTTTAGAAAGTCCTAAAGATGAAGAAATGTGCAACCTCTATAGAGGACTCATTGGTGGAGAAGGCGGCTACCTTGAAAATGTAAGGGAAGAAAAAGTCCGTATTAAAGAAACCATTGAAGCGCTCAAAAAGGATGAAGAAAGCTTTATCAATCAATGTATCCAAAAATGTGAGCAAGTCTATAATGACCTTATGAGCCTGGCACATCTTTCAAAAATAGAACTTTATGGACGTAGTCAAGAAATGATTCGCATTATTGTGACACCACTAGAAGAAGAACTACGTTTTGCTAAGATGAAAAGTTATATTAATAACTTGGTTGAGCAAGTAGAGTCTATTGAAGATAATAAAAAACAAGCCTATTTAGCAGGTCGCCTCACACTTAGGGAACTCTTTGGTGCCTTTGTTGTCAATATCAAGAAAAGTGATGTACGTGTCTATAAAGTAGAAGATATTAAGGAAAATAGTAGAGAGCTTCCTTGGAGCCGTGCCATTGGTTCTACAGGACAATCCAATGGGATGTATATGAGTATCTTTATTTGTCTTATTTCCTATATTAGAAAACTCTATAATCCACATATCGGAGAAGATAGTCGTAAGTTTATTATGCTAGATAGTCCATTCTCTGGTACAGCTGCAGCCTATATATGGGAACCTATTATCAAATTACTTGATCGTAATAATGTTCAACTTCTTTGTGTAGGTTATGATATTCCACAACATCTTATGTCTCTCTTTGATGTGAAGTATAATTTAACTTCAGAGTATGACCAAAACAAAAAGCAGACTATTGTTGTAGAACATATTAAATCACACATTAATTTAGATGTACTTAGCTTTGACAAGCTTTTAGGAGAACAAATGATGTTATAAAATTAAGGTGATGAGTGGAGAAGACTTAATAATTGGTAATTAATTAGAAATATGTCTTTTTATATGATATAATGTACCCTGCTAACATAAAATAGTAGTTTATTTGTAAGGGAGAAAAAAATGAAAAACCAATTATTAAAAAAGTCAGGTATTTTGCTATTAGCCGTAGCAATGATTCCTGTATCACTCTTTGCCCATAGTGGAAGAACAGATGGAAATGGCGGACATAAAGATAACAAAAATAAGAGTGGCTTAGGTTCTTATCATTATCACTGTGGAGGGTATCCGGCGCATTTACATAATGGAGGGCAATGTCCATACAAAGGTAACGCTAGTACAAGTTCATCCTCATCTACTAAGTCAACAAATAGCGGTTCAGCTAGACCTACATATGAAACCACAACGGCAAAGTTCTATATTGATGAAAATTATCTTGCTGTAAATGGTATTATTGATAATGGCGTAACATTAGTAGAAATGAGACCTCTTTGTGATGCATTAGGAATTCAAATTGAATGGGATAGTGCTTCTACCACGGTACATTGTTCAAAAGGAGATAAGACATTCTCATTAACTACAAATTCTAAAAGTGCTAAATTAAATGGTAATCCTTATGCATTAGAGCGCGCACCTAAGCTTATTGATGGGAAAACATTATTACCAGCAAGATTTGTAGCAGAAGCAATCGGCAGAGTTGTAAGTTATGATGCTTCAACAGGAATAATAACAATAGAATAATTTAAAAAATAATTAGAAGTCAATTACGCTAAGATAAGTGTAGTTGGCTTTTTTTTCTATTGGAAAACTGAACTTGCGGAAGAATAAAACTTGAAATGAATGATTAAACATAAATAAAAATGAATAAATATTAAAAAATATATTGCAGCCTATTTTAAATTATGTTACTATGTATAAAGTAAACAAACAACTAATAAATATTCACAAACATAGAAAGAGGGATTAAATATGAGCAAGAAAAATAATTTACTTAAAGGATTAATGACGCTTCTTTTAAGCTTATCTGTAAGTGTTAATGTATTCGCTTGTACAGGCGTTGTTGTAGGGAAAAATGCTACTGAAGATGGTAGTATTATCATGGGTAGAACTGAAGATATTGGGGCAGCTTACAATAAGAATTTTGTTGTTGTACCAGCAACAACTTATAAAAAAGGCGAGATGTTTGAAGACCTTAATGGATTCAAGATTGAACAGCCTGCAAAAGCTTATAAATATACAATGCTTCCTGATGTAGAGGAACATGAAGATGGTATTTATGCAGCAGCAGGAATAAATGAACAAGGTGTTGCGATGACAGCAACGGTATCAGCAGCAGTAAATGATGCCATTAAAGCTATTGATCCACTTGTTGAAAATGGTATTCGTGAAGCAGCCATTCCATCAGTTGTTCTTCCACGTGTAAAAACAGCAAGAGAAGGGGTTAAAGTACTTGGTGAAATCGTAGAGCAATATGGATCAGCAGAAGGGAATATTATTCTTTTTGCAGATAATGAAGAAGCTTGGTATATGGAGATTTTAAGTGGTCATCAATGGGCAGCTGTAAAAGTACCAGATGATATGTATGCAGTTATTCCAAATGCTTTTATGTTAGGCTATGTTGATTTAAATGATACAGAAAATGTGATGGCTTCAAAAGATGTGATTAATATGCCAGCTCAACATGGTTTAGTAAAAAACTATGAAGGTAAATTCCATTTAGCACTTACATATGGACCAGAAATGTCAGAAGGTAACCGTTTACGTGCATGGGGAGGCCAACATTTCTTCTCAGCTTCTCAAGAGATTGCACTTGATACACCAGTATTTGATTTATTTATGAAAGCCGATGACAAGATCTCTGTAGACGAAGTGATGGACCTTCAAAGATATCGTTATGAGGGAACAGAAAATGATGTAAACCTTCCTGAAAATAAAGGTAAACGTGCTATTGGTACTGAAGCACAAGCCGAATGTCATATTATTCAAATGAAAGAAAGCTATCCAAAAGAAGTAGGCGGTCTCATGTGGATGGCAATGGGAAATGCAGAACACGCTGTATACCTTCCTACATTTGGAGGGATTACAGATACACATGAAGCCTACAAAGTACCAGGCGTAAACTATAATGAGGCATCTGCATATTGGACATTTAGAGGGCTTTCAACACTTGCAGAACTTGATCGTGTAAACTTTGGCAAAGGTGTAAGAGATTATTGGAAACAATATGAGTTAAACCTTATTAAAGCACAAGCTCAAGTCGATCAAAAAGTGATTGAACTTGTCAAAACAAATAAGACAGCAGCAGCTACATATATGACAGAGCAAGGTATAAATACAGCAGAGGATGCTTTAACAAAAGCTAAAGAAATACATAGTCAACTTTATACATTTGTTGCAAAACACGGTGGTGGTAGAACAATCAAAGCACCATTTGCGCCAGTTGTTAAGTAGTTTATAAGGTTATACAAAAAGAGTAAAGATAAAGGAAATCTAAGCCTTATCTTTACTCTTTTTTTATTCTGATTGCGTTATGTTAAGCTGTAACCTATAAGCGTCCAGATAATGTCTATTCCATTTAGCGGAGGAAGAAAAAATAAGAAACAGTATATGAAATGCCCCAGCATTATATAGAATTTGTGAGAAGGGATATACTATAGTATAATGAAACTATAACTAAAGAATTAAAGAGGTAACTTATGACAAACTTAGAAAAACAATTTGATGAAGCATTAATCAAAAACTGTGAAATCGCTAAAAAAGAATGTGATTGTAATCCTGCACGTTTTTTACAGACATTAGAGAAATTTGGTGGTGTTAAAACTGCAAAAGAAATTATTCGCAAGGGTAGATTATCTGACAACTTTGATAAATTACAAGAAGCGGGTTGTTTAGAACTGACTATGGAAGCTACCATTACAAAAAGTCAGTTTTTGGAGTTATTTACAGATGATGAAGTGAATAGCTGTTTTGAAGTACTTTGTGAATATGGTTATTTTAAATAAAAGGTATATTTTTATAACGTTATATGTTCATAGACTCTCTCTGATGAATAAGATAAAGTAAGGTGTTTTATAAAGGGGAGAGGTGTATGCAACTTTTACTTAGCTTGTTAATGATTGCTTTAATCTTTTTTGTTATTTTAAAGCTACTTAAATGCACAGTAAAAGGGGTGCTCTATTTAGGAGCGGCTATTGTATTACTATTTATAGTGTTTGCATTAGCCTTCTTATTTGGATTATAGCGTCACATACCACTAAAGCTCTATAAGGAGTTTTAGTGGTATTTTTGTGTATAGACTTTTGTAAAGACATATATTATCGTATAATAAGACAGACGTTATTTAAGTCTATGCGAGTAAAGGAATAGATTACAAATGGATATTCAAAAAATACAACAACTATTAGAAAAATATAAAATGGATTATTGGATCATTACAGATTATCATGGGCGAGATGTATTTAGTCAGCAACTCCTTGATTTACCTCAGCCATTTTTCACAAGCCGTAGATGGATTTACTTGCTTCCTAGAATAGGACAACCGATCAAGCTAGTTTCTACTATAGAAAAGCATATCTTAGATATTCTTGAGGGAACGACTGTATGTTATACAAGCTATGAAAGTTTAAAGACTCTACTTCATGAATATCTTTATGACCAAAAGGTGGCGATGCAATATAGCAAAGAGTGCCAGTTACCTATAGTGGCAACTACAGATGCAGGCTTTGTAGAACTGATTAAAAGTATAGGGGGACAAGCTGTATCCTCTGGAGATTTGATACAAGAACTGTATTGTGTGCTTGATGAAGAAGGAATAGAAAGCCATAAGCGTGCAGGAGAAAAGATCCTACGCATAAGAGATGACGTTTATCAAGCGATTCGTAAAGGCATCAATGAAGGGCAGCCTTTAACGGAATGGGATGTCTTAGTATGGATTCAAAAGGCTTATGAGAAATATAACCTTACCTGTGATCATGATATGCCTTATGTTGCAGTCAATGAGCATGCAAGCCAGTTAACCTTTGTACCCACCAGTGAAAATAGCTATACCCTTCAAGAGGGTGACCTTTTATTATTAGATTTGTGGGCACGTGAAAAAGGGGCAAAGAGTATTTATTACGATGTCACCTTCTGTGCTTATATAGGTAAGGAGATTCCGAAAGATTATGCCGAACAATTTGAAAAAGTAGTTGGGGCAAGAGAAGCTTGCTTAACTTTTATTCAAGAAAGGTTAGAAAAAGGCTTGTTACCAAAAGGCTATGAGGTAGATCAACATTGTCGCAAGTATTTTGAGCAGTGTGGAGAGGCAGACTATTTTATTCATCGAACTGGACATAACATAGGTCATGAAGTCCATGGACCTGGCGCTAACTTAGATAGTTTTGAAGCCATTGATGATAGAAAGTTACTGCCTGGAACATTATTTTCTATAGAACCTGGTTTATATAAGAAGAATATAGGTGTCCGTACAGAAGTGGATGTCTATATTGATGACCATTATAAACTTCATGTTTTTGGAGAAAAGCAATTTAATCTATTTAAAATATAAAGGAGTATGAGATGAACGAACAACGTAAACCCATTTATGAACTTACCAAAGTTGCACTTTTTGCAGCGGTAACCTTCTTAGGCATACAGGCATTTAGAATTCCACTACCAGCAGCTGTAGGGGTTCCTTTCTTACATTTTGGTAATATCTTTTTATTACTAGGCGCACTTATTTTAGGAGGAAAGAAGGGTGCATTTGCAGGGGCTATTGGCTTTGCTATCTTTGATTTACTCAATGGCTATATTACAGTGATGCCAAAGGTTATTATCCTTGCCATTCTTATGAGCTTTGTAGCCTCTAAACTCTTTGAACATTTCAAAGATCAAATAGGTGTCACTAAAGCATTAATTCTTGCAACAACTTGTGCCTTTTTAATTAGTTTAACTGGAGACTTCTTATATGATACAGCCACTTTATTTTTAGTAGGCAATGGTTTAAGTGTAGCCATGTGGGGCGCATTCACAAGTTTACTTGCTACCTTTGTCAATAGTGTATTTGGGATTGTAGCTGTAACCATTTTATATCCAGTACTTAATCCATTGGTTAAGAAATTTTAATAGGCTAAATAAAAAGCACCTTCAAATATTAGAGAAAATAAATCTAGCATTTGGAGGTGCTTTTTTAATGTAGAAATTGCTGTGTCTTACCCATGTTATAAGCAAGTTTAATAAGAGCTTGCTCCTCGGCTGTCATAGGACGATCATACATTTTTTCAAATTGCTCTATAAGTGCATGATAGTTGACACGCCTTTTAGGTTGCCTAGGATGGGCAGGCTTAAAAAATGGATCATAAATCATAGGTTTTATTGTAGGTGTATAGACTTTTCTAAAGATTTCCGCTGTATAGTAGGCATCATGAAGAGCATTATGAAACGCATGAGAGAGTGGAAGTTCAAGTTTTGTAATGGCATCTTCTAATTTTAAAAGCTTCTTCGCGGAGAGATTAAAGTAAGTTGAGGTATAAGGCTGAATATTGATAAAGTGTTTAGGTAAAGGTGCTTGGTCAAGATGATGATAGAAGACATTACGAAAAAGTTCCTTCATGTCAGACATTCCCCAAACAACCCATGTGATTTCTTCTTCGCCAATAAACTGTAGATAGGTTTCATAAACAAGTGGGAATAGGTCGCCTTCTTCTAATTGTTCGGGTGTAATTTGAGTTAATTCCGCAATGAACGGACTAAGACGTTTATAAAAAGTAGGTTTAATATAATGATTAAAAGTTGAAACAAGATTAAAGTGCTCATCTAACTTAACTGCACCAATTTGGATAATTTCAAAAGGAAAACGTGTTGCAGCGTGCTCAAAATTCTGTAAAGATTCAGCATCTTGATTAAATTCTAGATCAAAGACTATGTAGTGCATGATGGACCTCCTGAAGAGATAGATTTTACTTATTTTTTACAAGCTTTAATAAAGCTATACGTAAATGAAATAGCAGTAAATGGTTCATATTATTATATATTAGTTTAAACGTTGAATGAGAACGGAGGTTGAGAAAGATGCAAATTGTTATTCCAGAATTTACACTTCTTGTTATAGTAGGCGAAGAACAAGGAATACAAACTTTTATAAACAAACATTTCCAACGAAATGAAGTGATTGATCCGCAAAATATAGAAACACAAGTTATAGGTAGACTAGAACTTGGGCAGCTTACAGTGATTCCTCTTGTAACCTTTGAGAAGACAGTAGGCCAACATTTGGCTCAATTGGCAAAACGTTATCATTATACCCCTATGGCAGTAGTGGTTGGCAAAGATTATCTTCTCACTCTAGAAGGTGAAAGGAACGAGTGTCCTAAAGAAGAGATCAAGCAAAGTGAATCTATAATAAGTGTGCTAGGAAAAGTAGGATTTAAAACGTTGTATCATTTAGAAACATTGGAAATGATTGAACATACTTCAATACAATATAGACCACTCGCCAATAATAAACGCAAAATCCATGGACCTTTTGATATTATAGGGGATGTGCATGGATGTTATGATGAACTTTGTACATTATTGGATCAATTAGGCTATCGTGTAGATAAAAAGGGAGCCTATGCTTATCCACCAGATAGGAGAAAACTGGTTTTTGTAGGGGACTTAGTGGATAGGGGGCCAAAAACACCCCAAGTGCTTAAACTGGTGATGCATATGGTGACTAATGAACAAGCCTACTGTGTACTCGGAAACCATGATGGGAAGCTTTTACGCAAATTAAAGGGCTCAAATGTTCAAGTCATTCACGGATTAGAAACCACTATGGAACAGTTGGCACAAGAGCCAGAGTGGTTTAGTGAAAAGGTTAAGATCTTTTTAGAGGGACTTGTCAGTCATTATGTTTTTGATGAGGGAAAACTTGTGGTCGCTCATGCAGGACTAAAAGAACATTTGCATGGTAGAGAATCCAAGAAAATTAGAGATTTAGCCATGTTTGGTGAGACAACAGGTGAATTAGATGCACAGGGTTTACCGGTTAGACTTAATTGGAGTGAAGATTATGAAGGAGATGCATTAGTCGTTTACGGCCATACACCAAAGAAAGAGGCAGAGCATGTTCACCATACGATTAATATTGATACAGGTTGTGTCTATGGTGGGAAGCTCACAGCCTTTAGATATCCGGAAGATGAAATAGTAAGTGTGAAAGCAAAAAAAGTCTACTATCCCTCTGCAAGACCTTTTCTCTAACAGTGCTAGTCCTTGAGGACGGGGTATGCTATACTACACCTAAAAAGCGTAAGTTTTAATGTAAAGAGAGATAGGATGAGAGGCATGTTGAAAGAACAAATACAAGATTTTTGCAAGGCACAAGGGCTTACCACAATCGGTTTTATTCCTTGCAGGAGATTTGATGAACTTAGAGGGTTTTATGAAAAAAGACAAGAAGCAAAACTACAAAATGAGTTTGAAACTTCTGAGATAGATGAACGTATTAATCCTAGGCATTATATGGAAGAGGCAAAGACCATTATATCTATTGCCTTTCCCTATGCCGAATCCATTCCAACCCAGGCAGAACCGAATGGATTTTCTGTTTATACAAAGCGTTTAGATTATCATAGAGTGGTGAAGCAATACTTAGTGGCACTTTGTGATTATATTGAATCTCTTGGTGGCAAAGCTATGGCCTTTGTAGATAGTAATACATTGCCAGAAAGATATATTGCTTATTTAGCAGGGCTTGGGTTTATTGGTCGAAATAACATGCTTATTACAAAAACATATGGCTCCTATGTTTTTCTTGGGGAAATATTAACAGATTTAGAAATAGTATGTGAAGATCAGAGGAATTTTGAAGAGATGGGAAGTTATGTGGAATGTGGTACCTGTACCAACTGTTACAAAGCCTGTCCAACCTGTTCAATTAATAAGGCACGTATCAATCCTAATATCTGCTTATCTTATTTAACTCAAAAAAAAGAGCTGACCCATCAAGAAATGGGATTATTAAAAGGCAATGTATTTGGATGTGACTTTTGTCAAATCGAATGTCCTTATAATAAAGATATTACATCTTCAACATTAGAAGCCTTTTCTACTTTAGATTATATGAATGATGAGGCACGTATTTATGCTGAGATGGATAATAAATACTTTAAAGAGAAAATGGCATCTACTTCCTGTGGTTGGCGTGGTAAAAATGTTATTAAACGTAATGCCATCATTCATATGCATCAAAAAGGTGAATCTATTGATCAATTTAGAGGTGAGTCAAGTTATATTAATAGCTATATAGATAGACTCTCAGAAAAATAACCTAAAAAATTACAGAAAAGGTATTGCGCTCTAGGCTAAAAATAGTATATAATAATAAGCGTCACACAGGCGTATTCTGTGTGACATTAAATGGCGGCATAGCCAAGTGGTAAGGCAGAGGTCTGCAACACCTTCATCACCAGTTCAAATCTGGTTGCCGCCTTAAGATAAGCTCTTAGACTTAGGTCTAAGAGCTTTTTTTGTATACTTAAAAGTAGATGTGATATAAATAAATAGAGGATAGAGAAAGGAAGAGAAAAATGATTAGTATGATTGTTGCAATGAGTCAAAATAGAGTGATTGGCAAAGATAATAAAATGCCATGGTCTATTCCCGAGGATTTACAGTATTTTAGAAAAGTGACATCTGGACATATTGTGATTATGGGACGCAAAACTTATGAAAGTATTGGAATACCCTTACCTCACAGGACAAATATTGTTCTCACAAGGGATCAAAGCTATCAAGCTGATGGGTGTATTGTGATCCATGAAATGGATGCACTTCTTGCCCAGTATCAAACAAGTGAAGAAGAGGTCTTTATTATTGGAGGAAGTACCCTCTATCAAGCTTTTATGCCCTTTGCAAATAAACTATACATCACTCAAATCCAAGCAACTATTGAGGGGGATACTGCTTTTCCTATACTTCCGGTCACAGTACAAGGTGAAGGAGTGTTTAAATGTATAAGCTCAGAGTCACAAAAAGAAAACCATGAATATAGATATTGTTTTACAGAATGGATCAAACAGATCTAGAAAGATAAAAGTTTTAAAAAAGAAAATAAAATATAAAAATTTATTATACAATATGGTATAATTTTAATAATAACAAAAACTATGTCCTGTTAAAAGTGCTGGGGGGATGAGACAATGGACTACTATAAAGTTGTACTTGTTGATGATGAAGAAGAGATTAGAAGGGGGATTATTAGAAGAATTAAATGGGAAGAGTTAGGGTTCAAAATTGTAGGAGAAGCAGAAAATGGTTTAGAAGCTTTAGAAGTGATTGAAAAGACTTTACCAGACTTAGTCATTGCAGATATTAAAATGCCCTTTATGGATGGTATAAGGCTTACAGCAGAAATTCACGACCGTTTTCCTACAATTAAAGTCATTATCTTATCTGGTTTTGATGATTTTGAATATGCTAGAGAAGCGCTCAAGCTAGGTGTCATTCGTTATATCCTAAAACCCATTAATTCCATAGAGATTCATACACTTTTAAGAGAAGTAAAAGTCTTATTAGATGAAGAAATCTTATCAAAAAGCAATCTTAATACACTTAAACAGACCTATAAGAAAAGTCTACCTTTATTAAAGGAGCGGTTCTTAAATCAATGGATTGAAGGGTATATTGAACGAGAGATCCTTTATGATAACTTAACTGAGCTAGATATACAATTAGAAAGTCAAGCATTAGCCGTGGTGATTATACGACCAGATGAAATGAATAAAAAAGAAATGGTCCATTCATCTATTCCAAGTAAAAACTTATTAAAACTTGCTGTTTTTAACATAGCTGATGAAATTACACGTAGTGAACAACTTGGTTTATTATTTGCACGCAAAGATGAGCTTATTTTGCTTGTTGATTTAAAGCAAGGCGAACACCCTAAGTCGAGTAGCTATCTTTTTAGAGGGCTTGATCAAATACGTAGTGGTGTTAAGAAATACTTAAATACAACTGTAACTATTGGGGTAGGCAGCTTATGTACAGACTATACCAAACTTTATAAAAGCTATGCCGATGCCTCTTCTGCACTGGATTATACCATTACCATTGGGAATGATAAAATTATCTATTTAGACGATATAGAACCTGCAAGCCATACAAGTACTGTATTTGAAGAAGAGGATGAACATACCTTACTGACCATGATTAAACTAGGGCAAGAGGAAAAAATACAAGATGCTGTTGATAAAATGCTTGGGCAGTTAGATGGGGAATGGATGGCACTACGAGAATATCAGATTTATATTGTAGGTGTGCTTGCAAGTATATTAAAACTTGGTCGTAGCATGAAAGTAGAGATGAATAGTCTCTTACCACAAGATACAAATCTTTTAGAAGCACTGAGTAGGCTTTGTACAAAAGAAGAACTGAGAGAGTGGCTGACTAAGATTTGTTTGGCTATGACAAGAAGTATTCATGACTCACGTAAAGATAGCAAGAATGAATTGATTGAAAAAGCCGTAGAGTATATTCATCTTCATTATGAAGACGAAAACCTAAGCTCAGAAGCAGTATGCCAATATTTACATATTTCAACAACCTATTTTTCAGCACTCTTTAAAAAAGAAATGGATGTAAATTTTAGTACATACTTAACACAAATTCGAATAGAAAAGGCAAAGACTCTTTTACAAACAACCAATAAGAAAGCGGCAGAGGTAGGCTATGCGGTAGGGTATCCAGAAGGACATTATTTTAGCTATGTGTTTAAAAAGATAACAGGCTGTTCACCAACGGAGTACCGCAATGGAAAGATTTAAAAGTATTAAGAGCCTGATGATTATATGCTTTACCTCTATTATTGTAGTTGTTTTACTCTTAACAGGTACGAGCCTTTATAAGAAGTTTAATGATATTGCGATTCATTATGCAACTCAGTCTGCACAACAGCTGATGACACAAGTGAAATATAGTCTTGATACGTATACAAGAAGTATGATTGATGTTTCTAATACGTTATATTATAAGATCATTAAAAATCAGTCTATACAAGATAATACGTTTACAAACCAAATGTCTTTGATTCAAACAACCAACAACCATATTGCCAATTTAGCAATCTTCAAAGAAAATGGTGAACTCATAGCAGCCAATCGGTATATGCATCTTAATGAAGCGGTGGATGTTACAGAGGAAGAATGGTTTAAAAATGCCATTCAAAAGCAAGAAAATGTACACTTTTCAAGCCCTCATAAGCAAGTGATTTTTCAAGATAACAATAGCCCTGATGTGATTACACTTAGTCGGGTGGTTTCACTCAATGAAAATGGCAATATTATTCAAGGGGTATTGCTTGTAGATATGCACCTTACAGGGATCAAAAATATTTGTGCACCTATTAAAGACAGTGATATAGGAAGTATTTATATTGTGGCACCAGATGGCGGGCTTGTATATGGTGATTTAGGGGCTTTTGAAGTAGGCAAATTCAATGAAGCAATAAAGAATGAAGTAACTGTATTTGAGGAAGATAAACGTCTTATTACACTTCAGATGGCAGGTTATACAGGTTGGAAGGTCATAGGCGTTTGGGATTTAACCAAATTACTTGTTGATTATGATACATTCCAAAACTTTATTATTGCTGTCTTTGTAGTAGGATTTATTCTTTGTATTATAGGAACCTTATTTATTTCCTCTAGGCTTTCAGCACCTTTATATAAACTGCAAAAATCCATGAAGTTAGTAGAAGAAGGAAACTTTAATATTCGCTTGCCTGAAGAAGGTGAATACATTGTATCTGAATTGTCCAAAACATTTAATAGAATGGTAGAACGTATTAAAGGCTTAAAGCATGAGATTGTAACCGAACAAGATGATAAACGTAAAAAGGAAATGGAAGTTCTACAATCACAAATTAATCCTCACTTTCTTTATAACACCTTAGATTCTATTATTTGGTTAGTAGAAGATGAACGTAATGAAGAGGCAACGATGATGATTACTGCCTTATCAAGATTCTTTAGAATAGGCATTAGTGGAGGCAAAACGATTATTACAGTAAGGCAAGAACTCGAGCATGCAAGAAACTACTTAGCGATCCAAAAGATTCGATATAAAAATAAATTTGAGTATTTCATTGAAGCAGAAGACGGTATTATGGAATGTCTAACACTTAAGTTAATCTTACAACCTATTATTGAAAATGCGCTTTATCATGGGATTCAATACATTCAACATCAAGGACAGATTCATATCAATGTTTGGGAAGAAGAAGGGGTATTAATTTTTAGCGTACAAGATAACGGTGTTGGCATGGAAGAAGAAGTATCTACCAAGTTACTTGAAGAAGGGCGTACCATTCAAACAAAAGGCTCAGGGGTAGGCGTCCAAAATGTACATAGACGTATTCAACTTTATTACGGTATAGAATATGGCGTTGAGATACAAAGTGAAGTAGATGAAGGAACAACTATTTTAATCAAAATTCCTTTAGAAGGTTAGGAGCATTAAAGGAGGAAGGTATGAAAAAGACTTTACAGTGGTTGGTAATTGTAAGTATGGTAGGGCTTTTAGGGGGAATAGGCCTTGTAGTACTCAAGCAACCCACTCCAGAAAAGAAAGAACAAATAGACATTGGTGTCGTACTTTATAATGCGCAAGATCCTTTTATTAAAAAAACAGTTGAATATCTTGAAACGTACATACGTGAAATTCATGCAGAAACAGATTTGGCTTTCAATCTTACCTATAAAGATAGTACACATGATCAAAGCTTACAAAATGAACAGATTTCTAAATTGATTGAAGAAGGCTATGACTTACTTATTGTGAATACAGTGGAACGAGAAGATGCCAGCTTGATCATCGATAAAGCACAAAATGTAAATGTGCCAGTAATCTTCTTTAATAGAGAGCCTGTACCTCAAGATATTGCTAGGTGGGATAAACTAGCCTATGTAGGTTCAAAAGCAGAAGAAGCAGGTAAGCTTCAAGGGGAGCTTTTAGCTGATGCCTTGGATGCTGAATTAGAGGTTGATTTAAATCAAGATGGTAAGATTCAATATGTCATGTTAGAAGGTGAGTATGGTCATCAAGATGCCATACTTCGTACTTATCATTGTATTAGAACCCTAGAACAACGTGGATACCGTATGGAGAATTTAGCGACGGATACTGCTATGTGGCAAAGAGATACGGCCAAAGCAAAAATGGAAGAATGGTATACAAATTTAGGTGATCAAATTGAAGTCGTTATGGCGAATAATGATGAAATGGCATTAGGTGCCATAGAATGTCTCAAAGAAAAAGGTTACTTTGAAGGGGATAAGACAATTCCAGTTCTAGGTGTAGATGGACTTGATGAAGCTGTAAAGGCCATGGAAGAGGGCACCTTACTAGGAACAGTTTTAAATGATTCTAAGGAACAAGCTAAGTGCATGCTCTACAAAATATTTGAGCTTTTAGAGCTTCCAATGGATGAAACACTTATGCCTATTACAGAAAAAGAAAATCAGTATTTCTGGGTAAAACATGTACCCTTAAAAAAACATACGTTAGAAGATAAAAAATAATACAAAGAAGCTATTTTAGCTTTTTTGTATTATTTTTTTTAGTAAATTTTTAAGGTAAAGTGTTAAAATTTTGTATTCATACTAGACACTATTCACTATAAAATAAAGGCATAAGTAAGGTGCTTGTTAAAGGTATCTAAATACTAGGGGGTAATATAAATGAAACTTAAAAAAGTATTAAGCGTATTTCTTGCAAGTTGTATGATGTTAGCTTTTGTTGGTTGTTCACCATCTACTGAGAGCTCATCTTCAACAACCGAAACGAAAACCGAAACCGCTGAAACGGCTGATACAACTGAAAAAGCTGAAGAGCCAAAGCAAGAAGAAACAAGTGGTAAATTACCTAAAATTGGTGTAACTATCTACAAATATGATGATAACTTTATGACATTCACAAGAAATGCCATTCAAGCAGCAGCTGATGGAAAAGCTGAACTTACAATGAATGACTCACAAAATGATCAAGCTAAACAAAATGACCAAGTCGATACATTAATTGCAAAAGGTGTTGATGGTCTTATTATTAACTTAGTTGATCCAGGTGCTGCACCAACCATTGCTGAAAAAGCAAAAGCAGCAAATATTCCAGTTGTATTCATCAACAAAGAATATCCAGATGGTACAAACAATATTGGGTATGATCAAACATGGTATGTAGGTACAAACTCAGCTGAATCAGGTATCATCCAAGGCGAACTCATTATTGATGCTTGGAAAGCAAATCCTGATTGGGATAAAAATGGTGATAGCAAAATTCAATACGTAATGCTTATGGGTGAACCAGGACATCCAGATGCAGAAGCAAGAACAAAAGAATCTATTGCAACAATCAATGCAGCAGGTATTGAAACAGAAGACCTTGGTACACAAACAGGTATGTGGGATGCAACCAAGGGTAAAGAATTAATGGAAACATGGCTTGCAGCTAAAGGTGATGGCATTGAAATGGTTATTTGTAACAATGATGGTATGGCACTTGGTGCTGTAGAAGCATTAAATGCTGCTGGATACTTCCAAGGTGACAAATATATGCCAGTTGTAGGGGTAGATGCCATTCCAGAAGCCCTTGAACTTATTAAACAAGGTAAGATGTTAGGAACCGTTCTTAATGACCCACTTAATCAAGGTAAAGCAGCTGTAGAACTTGCACTTAATGCAACACAGGGTAAAGATATTCTTGAAGGCACA
This sequence comes from Holtiella tumoricola, assembly GCF_027857615.1. Classification (NCBI taxonomy): domain Bacteria; kingdom Bacillati; phylum Bacillota; class Clostridia; order Lachnospirales; family Cellulosilyticaceae; genus Holtiella; species Holtiella tumoricola. The sequence goes on along the minus strand of NZ_JAQIFT010000040.1, from coordinate 140,177 downwards.
AGCTGGCAATTAGATGATACACTTGCTGTACGTGTTCCATATGTTGCAATCACAAATGATAATCTTGGTGTAGCTGAAGAAGCTTACGGATTAAAATAAGATTTTAGGGATAAAGCATTGCAGTGCACATAGCGGTGTCTGCAATGCTTTAAACAAAGAGGGGCGGTGACTACAAATGGCCAAAACAACTTATTTGCTGGAAATGAATCATATTGTTAAACAGTTTCCAGGTGTTAAAGCATTAGATGATGCCAACTTAAAGCTTTTACCAGGAACGGTACATGCATTAATGGGGGAAAATGGTGCTGGAAAGTCTACACTTATGAAATGTCTATTTGGGATTTATTTAGAAGACGCGGGTGAAATCTTCCTAAAGGGTGAAAAGATTCACTTCACCAATCCGAAACAGGCACTTGAGCATGGTGTTTCCATGGTACATCAAGAATTAAATCAAGTAAGTCAAACCCGTGTTATGGATAATATATGGCTTGGAAGATTTCCAGGAAACTCATTATGGGTAGATGAAAAAGAAATGTATCAACAAACAAAAGCAATATTTGATAAATTAGGTATTGATGTAGATCCAAGAGAAAAGGTGGGACACCTTTCTGTATCTCAATGTCAAATGATAGAAATTGCAAAAGCAGTTTCATATGATGCCCAAATTATTGTAATGGATGAGCCCACTTCATCTCTTACAGAAAAAGAAGTTGAGCACTTGTTCCGTATTATTAATCAATTACGTGATCAAGGCTGTGGCATTATTTATATTTCTCATAAAATGGAAGAAATTCTTAGAATTTGTGACGAGGTAACGATTATGCGTGATGGGAAATGGATTGCAACCCATGAGGCTAAAGATTTGACAACGGATAAAATTATTAATTTAATGGTTGGACGTGATTTAACACACAGGTTCCCACCTAAAACCAATAAACCAGGTGAAACTATTTTAGAAGTCAATCATTTAACTGCCTTTTATAAACCGACTGTAGAAGACGCTTCTTTTAAACTTCGCAAAGGTGAAATATTAGGTATTGCAGGGCTTATGGGTTCTAAACGTACAGAGCTTCTTGAAACCATCTTTGGTATTCGCCATAAAGAAGACGGCGAAATTATTCTTCATGGTAAAACGATTGAAAATAAGAGTGCAAAAGAATCGATTAAAAATGGCTTTGCACTTTTAACAGAAGAGCGCAGAAAAACAGGTATTTTTGATGTGTTAGATATTAAGTTTAATGCAATGATTGCGAATCTACCAAGATATACAAATAAACTTGGGGTAACAAACGATCAAAAGATTAAAGAAGATACGGATTGGGTTATTGAAAGTATGAAGGTAAAAACACCTTCACAAAAAGAGAAGATTCGTTCTTTATCTGGTGGTAACCAGCAAAAGGTTATTCTAGGAAGATGGCTACTGACTGAACCAGAAATCTTAATGTTGGATGAACCTACACGTGGGATTGACGTAGGTGCTAAATATGAAATTTATCAACTTATTATAGATCTAGCCAATAAAGATAAAGGCATTATTATGATTTCATCAGAAATGCCCGAACTGCTAGGTATTACAGATCGTATTTTAGTCATGAGTAATGGGCGTGTTGCAGGGATTGTGGAGACCAAGGATACGAATCAAGAAGAAATCCTAAGACTTGCAGCAAAATACTTATAAAGGGGGAGCATTATGAATGAAACAAGTGTGAAAAAGTGGAATAAAAGTACCGTAGCGGACTTTTTGATTAATAATGCCATTTATGTTGTACTTTTACTTTTAGTTATCGTTATTATTTGTATGGATAGTAGTTTCTTATCTGTACAAAACTTTAAATTTATTATTACACAAGCTTCAACACGTGTAATCTTGGCGCTAGGGGTAGCAGGACTTTTAGTACTTGCTGGAACTGACCTTTCTGTTGGTCGTATGGTTGGGTTATCTGCTGTAATCAGTGCCTCACTACTTCAAGCACCAGATTACGCAAGAAGAATCTTCCCAGATATGCCTCAATTACCCGTATTTGCACCGATTTTACTTGCTATCCTTTGTACAGCTATTGCATCTACTATTAGTGGCTATGTTATTGCAAAATTCAAGGTAACTGCTTTTATTGTAACCTTAAGTATGCAGCTTATCATCTATGGTGTAGCATCTCTTTACTATGATTATACAGGTGGATCACCTATCGCCAACTTAGATGAACGTTTTAAATACTTTGCACAAGGTAGCTTACGACTTGGACCTGTTGAAATACCGTTCCTTGTTATCTATGCAGCTATTACAGTTGCTATTGTTTGGTTCATTTGGAATAAAACAAGACTTGGTAAAAACATGTTTGCAGTAGGTGGTAACGAAGAAGCGGCAACTGTATCTGGTGTTAATGTTATTCGTACCATTGTACTTGTATCTATGCTTGCTGGTATTCTTTATGGATTTGCAGGTTCACTTGAAGTTGCAAGAACAGGGAGTGCAACCAATAACATTGGTAATGGTTATGAACTTGATGCCATTGCTGCCTGTGTAGTAGGTGGGGTATCATTCAATGGTGGTGTTGGATCGATTGCGGGGGTAGTAAGTGGTGTACTCATGTTCCAAGTTATCAACTATGGACTCAACTACGTAGACGTTAGCCCATATATCCAGTACATTATTAAAGGTCTTATTATTGTTATTGCAGTAGCTATTGATACAAGAAAATATATTAAGAAAAAATAAAAAGAAGGGACTGTTTTAAAACAGTCCCTTCTTTTTTAAGCTTTTTCATAGCTACGACATGCATCAATGATTGAAAGAAATGGAGCAATCTCTTTAAAGCTTACATTTAACTTAGATAAATAGAGATCGGCAAGGTCTTTTTGCTGACTTTTGCTATCAGAGTCACTAGATGAACCCCTAGGAACATTGGCGTAGGCTAGTAAATAATAGGTTCTTGCAATATCATATTGCCAAGGCCCATGGCATACATTCATGAAGTCAATCAAGGTGGTTTTATGATTGCTCCCCACTAAGATATTACCTGGATGATAGTCACCATGACACAGAGTGTCGCCGTCTGGTAGGTGCCTAATTTCATTAATCAGCCTACTTTTTTGTATGTCCTGATCAGGAATAGATTGAATAAGAAATGTTTTATAGGATAGGACATTTTGGGTATGATGTTTCAGAATTTTTTTATGTACATGGGTTAAAGTATGAACTAGGAAATGAAGGTCTGCTGTTTCAAAGAAATACTCAAGAAGTGTTTTACCATACACTTTCTCGTAAATAATACCACTACGATGGTCATATTGAATGATTTCATGACATTTAGGGACATGAAGACCTAAACTTTTCATAAGCTTTGCATTGGTATATTCCCGGTTAATGGCTTCTAAGGGGTATCCTTCAAAAAATAGTTTACAGACCTTTTTGTTACCGTAGTCGAAGACTTCTGCTGTATTTCCTACAGCAATAGGCTTTACCTTAATCATTTTGCATCCTCCTAAGAGCAATAATCATTGATGTGTTCCTCTTATCTTATGAGGAGAAGTAGACCAGTTAGTACAATACCTATACACATTAAGATAAATTGTGCAATTGCATAGTTTTTTAATGTCCTATTTGTAGAAGATGAAGTTAAAATCCAAATTAAAACAATAATATTAATAATAGGAATACCAAGCGCAATTGAAATACCAATCCAAGCACCTATAGAGACATCATCATTGTAATGCTCATATTGGAGTGAGTGGCCAAGAGGAGACATATTATTTGTATTATAGCCTGTAAATTCAGTGGAATTGATCTTTACCTCTTCTCCTGGAAGGACATTTTTTAAGTCTTCTAGACACTGCAAGCAATAGATAGCATCTTCGTCATTTTGATAGCCACATTTAGGGCATACTTTTATCATAAACCATTCTCCTAACTATACAAAACTGAAATTTCTATTAATATGAATATTGTATCAAACATTTCAATCAAAAGATATCATTAAATGATTAGCCACTTGCTAAAAAGTCTTGTATAATGGAGTGAATAACATGGGTAAAAAATTTTAGGAGTAAGACATGAATTTATATGATCAATTATTACAGCTACAAGTGATAGAACATGCCTTTAGTGAATGGCAAACTTATCGTTCACAAATAACTAAGTTTATTATAGAGCATACCAAGCCAGGACAAAGCCTGGCTATTTGTGGTGCAGGAAGATGCAACGATTTGGATTTAGTTTTACTTAAAGAGCATTTTCAGCATATTACATTGCTAGATAAGGATGAAAACAGTATGCTAGAGGCCAAAAAACAATATGGTTTAGAAACTGAATCTTATGTAGATACTTTAAAAATAGATTTTGTTGGTATATCCGATACCACGTACCGACAGTATGCAGATACATTGATTGCAGAAGCAAAAAAGTATGGAAAAGCTACCAATGTCCATCATCTAGCAGAAGTTGTTCTTAAACTTTTGCTTCAATTAGAACCACAGTTAGCAAATCTAAGTAGTCCATTAGAAACTGGGCAATATGATGTGGTTGTTGCCGTAGGTGTCCATAGTCAACTTTTAAATATGCTGGAATGGATTTGGGGGATTATACTTGAAACCCTTGAGCTAGATGAACCTCTGGTTCGTAAAAAAATTGGTGAGATGAACACATTGGCTGTTGAAAAGCTCAATGACTTGCTTTTTGCAATGACAAAATCATGCTTAATTATAGGTATTGAACAAAAGCGTGTAGATCGGGTAGGCAGTATACAAGGTGCCATGCAATGTATGCAAGATATTCAGCATTATCAAGAAGCAGGTGTATTAGAACTGGTACAAGATATAGTCTTAGAATGGCCATTTGACCTAAGTACTCAGAAGGTATATGAAATGGGCATTCAGATCTTGAAAAAAGTCTAAATCCTAGTATATCCTTGCATATATTGTCGAAATGGTTATAATTAAAAGTATTGCAGATAACACGAGACAAAGGAGTCATTATGAATACATTATATGAACTTTTTAAAATTGATCAGGATGTGCAAACATTTTGTGAAGCCACAAAAAGTGAGATTGCACCTGTTTTAGAAGGTATTGATGCACGTATGCATCAAAATGGAGCAAAAGTTTTAGCAGCAATGCAAAAAAATAGATTAAGTGATGTACACTTTGCAGCAACAACAGGTTATGGGTATAACGATTTAGGCCGTGAAGTTGTAGAAAGTATTTATGCAGATATCTTTAAAACAGAGTCTGGACTTGTAAGACCACAACTTATGTCAGGCACACATGCTTTAACGGTTGCTTTATTTGGTAACTTACGTCCAGGAGATGAGCTGTTATCACCTGTGGGCAAACCTTATGATACGCTTGAAGGCGTTATTGGCATTCGTGAAACAAATGGAAGTCTTGCTGAATATGGCATTACATACAAACAAGTAGACTTAAAAGAAGATTTCTCTTTTGATTATGATGCTATTCGTGAAGCCATTACACCAAAAACTAAGATGGTAACCATCCAACGTTCAAAAGGTTATAGCTATCGTCCAACTTTCTCTGTTGAGCAAATTGGAGAGCTTATTGCCTTTATTAAAGGGATTCGTGAAGACATTATTTGTATGGTTGATAACTGTTATGGTGAATTTGTAGATACTATCGAACCAACAGAAGTAGGTGCAGACCTTTGTGTAGGTTCCCTAATCAAAAATCCAGGCGGTGGGCTTGCACCAATCGGTGGCTACATTGTAGGGAAAGAGCAATACGTTGAAAATGCTGCAATGCGTCTTACAGCACCTGGACTTGGTAAGGAAGTTGGGGCTACACTTGGCCTTAATCAACCTGTACTCCAAGGTCTTTTTATGGCACCACAAGTGGTATCAAGTGCTTTAAAGGGTGCTGTTTTTGCAGCGGCACTTTATGAAAAATTAGGTTTTGAAGTGATGCCAACTTCAACTGAAAGACGTAATGATATTATTCAAGCCATTAACATGCGTACACCAGAAAATGTTATTACTTTCTGTCAAGGAATCCAAAAGGGTGCGCCAGTAGATAGCTACGTTGTACCAGAACCATGGGATATGCCAGGATATGATGCCCCTGTTATTATGGCTGCAGGTGCTTTCGTTCAAGGTGCATCTATTGAACTGAGTGCAGATGCACCGATTAAGCCACCTTATACAGTATTCTTCCAAGGAGGCCTTACAGATTATCATGCTTATTTAGGGATTATGATGTCTGTACAAGCTATGAAAGATAAAGGGCTTATTACACTTTAATGAGATCACCCGATTTAGTCTAAATTGCTAAATCGGGTGATTTTTGTTAATATTCTATTAAATAGAGTTTCAAAATACATTAAATACGTTAAACTAGAAGAACATGCTAAAAAATGAGAATAGGGACAAGGGTAAAGCTACTATAATAAGGGTGAAATGGAGTTTAAGCTGTGGAGAGATGTTCATGAGATATCAAGGTTGTAAAACATTCGTAGGAATAGTGATGTTAGCAATAGGATTAAGCGGTTGTAAATCACAGGTTATACAAGAGGTGGATAGACAACCTAAAGGGGAACAAAACGTAATGGAAGTAGCAGAACCTATAGAGGAAATAGCTATAACTGATAAAGTAGAAGCATCCCATCAAGTACGTATAGCTGACTATTTAGAAGAAAAGTGCAAACAAGTTTTTGCTAATTATTATGAGTTATTAACCTTTGATATCATTAACTATGTAGAGCATGAAGACAATGGGCAGACAGAAGCTAACTTTTGGTATCAAATACTCTACAAAAATTATGACAAAGATCCCGATACAGTAGGCTATATAAAAGAAGCAAAAGCTAGAGGTGACAAGTACTATCAACAACTCTATGATGAGTACTTAGCAACAAAAGAAATGAACTTTGAGTTCAAAGCTGTCATAGATCAAGCGGGTAATATTATATTATATACAGATATTGATCCTACAGAGCAGGAAGAATGGGAGCAAGTTGAAATACGAAATTTTATCTTAAGTGATTGAGAAAGGATATACAAAAGATGATTAAAAAAGCGACGATGAACGAGAGCTACACCGTAGCTGTATTGGCACAATGCTTATGGCCACATCATAGTGTAGAAGATCTACAAGAAGAAATGGGTACCTACATAAGTTCTCCTACAGCAAGTCTATTTCTCTATTTTGAAGAAGATGTAGCTGTTGGCTTTGCTCAGTGTCAATTACGACACGACTATGTTGAAGGGACAAGTACAAGCCCTGTGGGTTATTTAGAAGGTCTATTTATTAAAGAAGAAGCAAGAAGAAAAGGCTATGCTAAAGCACTTTTAGCAAGTTGTGAGAAATGGGCTGCAGAAAAAGGATGTAGTGAATTTGCAAGTGACTGTGAACTAGAAAATGAGGAAAGTCTTAAATTTCATGTAAAACTAGGGTTTATTGAAGCAAATAGAATTATTTGTTTTAATAAAAATCTTTCTTAGATGTCCTATAAAATACATACCTGCTTGTCCTTTAGCCGAATAGGATGATGAGACTTATGGCGACGCTTTTAATTTTTCACAGTTAAAGAGAAAGATTGTTTAAAGAAAAATGAGATATAGAGGTAAAGTACTATGATACGTATGATAGAAGATCCCGTACAAAAAGAGCAAATAACAAGACAAGTATTAGCCGATTTAACCGAGTGGTTTGGGTTACCAGAAAGTATAGAAGAATATGTACAGTATAGCAAAGAGCTACCCTTTTGGGCTGATATTGAAGACCAGGATATGAAAGGATTTATTGTACTAAAAGAAACAAGTCCACATACTGTAGAACTCTATGTTATGGGAATATTAAAAGCCTTTCATAGACAACAAATAGGTAAGAATTTATTTGATGTGTGCTATAACTATGCTAAGCAACAAGGCTATTCCTATATGCAGGTTAAAACAGTTAAAGAGGGCTGTTATGATGTATATGACCAAACAGCTCGTTTTTATAAGCATCTTGGTTTTAAGGAATTTGAATGTTTTCCAACTCTTTGGGATGAATGGAATCCTTGTCAAGTTTATGTTTTAGCTATTCATTAATCATTAATTTTTTTAATGATAGTATTAAAAATTATTATTTTTCTTTTACCATCCCTTACGCTATACTTAACATCATTAAGAGATACATTTAGATGTATTTAAAATACATATGTTAAAAATATAACGAAGGAGTAGTAGGAATATGATGATTGAAACATCTTATAAAGAAGCATTATGCAATGCAGGAATGAGAGAAGTTTTACCAAAAGGGGTAAGCCTTTCGAAAATTGATGATAACAGAGATTATATTTACTACCTCCAAGAAGGTTTGTGTGCATTAGTACGTAAGAGTAAGACAGGAGAAGAGATTATTTATAACTATCTTCAAGAGGACTCATTATTAGGCGTTATTTGCTATGGATTAGGTGAAGACAGATATTCTAAGAATGAGGAAACTTACTTTGTGACGAAAACAACGTGCGTGGTTTATAAAATTCCTCATAAAGTGATTAATGAACTTGTTGACCAAGACCCCAAAGTAGGATTTATGATTGCAAGAGCAATGTCTAAACACTATTCAGATGTGCTTTACCATTTTCAAAGTGCAAACCATGAACATACGAATATCAGAGTATGTAAAATGCTCCTCCAATTAGCAAAGCTAGAACAAGGTGAATATGTATTAGACAAATACTTTAGATATAATGAAATAGCAAAATACTTAGGGGTTCATATGGTGACCATTGCACGTATTATGCAAGAACTTAAAAGCCAAAATATTATACAGAAAAAAGGGCAACAAATTGTCTATAAAGATAAGAACAAACTCAAAGAAATGATTGATCATTATAGTGAATACGGGCATCAAGTCTATGCCTAAGAGGCGTATCTTATTATAACTGAAGAAGATGAAGAAAAGTGAAATTCTTCAAGACCTGTAAAAATCATTATCTGATAAGAAATAATAAGCTCTCTCTCCTTAGCACCAAAGGAGAGAGAGCTTATTAAGTAAGGTGACACTTATATGTAAAATGTCCAAAGATTTTTAGTTTCTTTCATAAATACGTCTATGTCCCAAGTCATTTCACTTCGTACTTTACTGTCAGAATCATTGACAATAATTTTGTTGTCCTCAGTAATACCTGTAAGGAGTATGAAGTGACCACTTGTGGTAAAGGTTCCTGGTCCCATAGAGGCAATAATGGGTTGCCCCTCCCTTAGAAGCGATAGGATCTTAGATTCACTAAGAGGAACCTCTTTGCTATTTAGACCAAATGCCTGAGCACCTTTTGACATCAATGCCCAACTGGTACCTACATTATTGACATAGTAGCCATTTTGAACACTAAAATCTGCTACCATTTTAGGATTTACATCCGTATTTCCTGTAAGGCCTACAATAGCCATTGCTAAAGTAGTCGGTCCACATCCATTAATCGCCATATAGTTATCACCATATTGATCATATCCCCATCTTTCATCCCACTGTATAAAGAGAGGAAAGGTGCTTTTTGTATAATTTTTTAGTGTTAGATCCTTCTTTGGTAAATCTTTCTTTTCTAAATAATTATAAACAAATGTTCTTGTTTCCGGTTTCGTTAATGCCAGTTCTACTAGTGCACTAGGATACAGAGTCTCATTGGCTAATATATGATCCATCTTAATATCCTTTTTTACATTTTGAGCGACTACAGGTTGCCTTGCTAATTGATTTTGTATAAAACCAAAGGATATAAGGGTTATAATACCTGCAGTCAATAATGTTCTAAGTACATTCTTCTTTAATTTTCTCTTTCTACGTCTCTTCATTTTCATCCCTCATCGCTGTTTGTCATGTCATCAAGTCTATTGTAGTATAAGCTTATTTTAGAAAATAAATCTTACAGAAGGGTGAATTTATTTCTTGCGATTTTGTAAGATTTATTTGTAAAAATATCCATTTGGGATATAATAGTTAGGATAAGACATCTAAAGAGGAGGCAACTTATGATTAATAAAATCGGTAAAATAACAATATATGTAGAAAATCAAGCAGAAGCAAAGCAATTTTGGTGTGAAAAACTAGGTTTTGTAGTCGCTTTTGAACAACCAATGGGACCTCATATGACTTGGTTAGAAGTAGCACCTAAAAAAGGTTGCGAGACAACTTTTGTACTTTATGAAAAAGGGTTAATGTTAGCTCAAAATAAAGAAGCCAATGTACTTCATCCAAATGTCATTTTAAGTACTCAAAATATTGAAAAAAGCTATGAAGAGATGAAAGCAAAGGGTGTAGAAGTAGGCGATTTAATGAAGATGCCTTATGGAAGTATGTTTAGCTTTAAAGACCAAGACAATAATTCATACTTATTAAGAGAAGATCAATAATAAAAATACCCTTGATTTGGTTCAAGGGTATTTCTTTATATTTGAAAGTATTTTATAATTTGATTATAGTTTATATAAAGGGGTGAGCTCTTTTGAGACATCAACGAGATAACAACTCAGTACAGTGTATGTAATCTGTTAGCAGATTGTACTGAGATGAAAATGAAATGTGCTAGCAGTCATAACTGTACAAATTCCGATTAATTCAAAACTAAAGGAGTACAGATATGATGTATTTAAAAGAAATTGTTAAGAAAAATAAAGTATGGATAGGAATCTATATTGTAGTAGGGATTGTATTAGCCTTTTTGACTAATTTAAGTGCCAATTACTATCAGCAACTGATTGACCATTTTACAGCAGGTACTTTGACATTTAGGTTTATTATCATCTATGGGAGTGTTTTGCTCCTCATTTGTATAGGAAATTACCTTGATGAATATCCTGGTAGAAAATTAGAAAATGGCATCTATTTAGATTTAAAGGTACAGGCCTTAAAAAAGGTGAGTTGTATTGATTATCAAACCTATCAATCACTAGGGACAGGGGAACTTTTACAAAAGATTGAAAGTGGTTCTGGTGCAGGTAAGCGAATCTTATTTGATTTTTATTTTGAAATGGCAAGGAAGCTACTACCTTCTATAGGTTTTAGTATGTTATTTATTTGGAGATTAAACACTTCTATTGCTTATGCTGTATTAGCAGGTTATATTCTTGTATTTGTGATTACTAATATACTGCTGCGTTCTTTATATCACTTAAAAGAAAAAATATTGAATAATGAAGAGCAAATGACCCATTTCCTAACACGTGGTTTTATGGAAATGGTAACCTTTAGACTACATAGAAAGTTTAAAGCTGAAATCGCTCATGCAAATCATGCAAAGACACAAATTGTGGATTCAAAAATTAAAATGAGTTTAATTCATGAAGCATTTTTTACGTTATTTGCATTATTGGTTACCTTAATCAAAATAGGGATTATTCTTTATGCTTGGTTCACCAAAAGCCTTACCATTGGAGCAGTTATTGCCCTTATTACTTTGGTTGACCATGCCTATACCCCTATAGCCATTTTTAATGTACTGTTTGTACAATATAAATTGGACCAATCGGCTTTTAAAAGATATACACATTTTCTAGATGCAAAAGAAGATAAACAATTACAGATAGGTGAGCCCCTACAAAGCTTACAAGGAGCATTCAATATTTGCCAGATAGATTTTGCATACAGTAAGCAAATGATTTTTAAGAACTTATCGCTCGCCATTCAAGCAGGGGAAAAAATAGCCTTTGTCGGGGGAAGTGGCTCTGGTAAATCCACCTTAGTGAAGTTATTGATTGGCTTGCTCAAGCCTACTTGTGGTGAAATTCAAATAGATGGTCAAGCATTAGGCAAGATATGCTTGGAGGACTATTATAAGCAGATCCTTTATATCCCACAGGAAAGTCCTATATTTGATGGGACACTCAGAGAAAATCTAATCTTTGATAAGCAAATTGCTGATGAGGAGATTGTAGCTGTCTTAAAACATGTATGCCTTGAAGAGTGGTTTACTAAGTTAAGCCATGGGTTAGAAACGAAATTAGGTGAAAGGGGAATCACTCTATCTGGTGGCGAAAGGCAGCGCTTAGCACTGGCACGTATTTGGTTCCAAGACTCAAAGGTTATTATTTTAGATGAAGCAACTTCAGCAATGGATAATCTAACAGAAGAACATGTTATGAAGGCAGTACTTGAAGTGGCGGCACCTTGTACCGTAATAACCATTGCACACCGATTAAATGCCATTAAAGACTTTGATCGTATTTTAGCCTTTCATATGGGTACTGTAGTAGGTGAAGGGCACTTTAATGAGCTCTTAGCAGATAATGATTATTTTAAAGAACTCTATCATGTAGGGAGTTTAGAGGAATAGATAGAAAGGGAGCCAATTTGACTCAGGTGAGTCTATAATTGGCTCTTTACTTATAAGTTTATTAATAGTGAACATAATTTTTACCGGGGCATTGATTATACAGTATATTAAAAGAGAGCACAAGGTAAGGAGAGGTGAAATGGAACCGATGATTTTAGAAAGAGTATATATCCGTCGATTTCGAAAAGAGGATTGGAAAGACCTTTATGACTATTTATCAGATCCTGAGGTTGTAAAGTTTGAACCATATGATATCTTCTTTGAAGAAGAAGCAAAAGAAGAGGCGTCAAAAAGAGCTCAGCATAAGAGTTTTTATGCTGTATGTTTAAAAGAAAACGATAAGTTAATAGGTAATCTCTATTTAGACCAAAGTGCGTTTGATACGTGGGAGCTTGGATATGTTTTTAATCGAAAGTATCAAGGACAAGGGTATGCCATAGAAAGTACCCGTGCCCTGGTTGATTATGCTTTTACAGAACTTGGCGCCAGAAGAATCATTGCTATGTGCAATCCGGATAACCATGCTTCATGGAAGCTTTTAGAAAAGTTACATATGAGACGAGAGGGACACTTGAAACAAAACATCTATTTTAAGCAAGATGCCATGGGTAACCCTCTATGGCTTGATACGTATCTCTATGGCATTTTAAAATCTGAGTGGAGAAACTAAATTTAGAACAGATAAAGGTGACAAAATGATTTATTTAGAAAGTTTTAAATTTCCAAATGATGACAAAGAATTTGATTTTATTATATTAATTAAAAGAAAGTGCTATGATACCTTCTATCCCTTTAAAATCTTATCTAAGCATCATTTTGAACGGATAGATTTTGAACCTATAACCATTCTTTATGGTGGTAATGGCTCAGGTAAATCAACGGCATTAAACGTTATCGCTGAAAAGCTACGCATTTCACGAGAATCTTTATACAATCGATCTAATTTCTATCAAGACTATTTAGACTTGTGTGATTTAGAAATTGCCCAAGAGATTCCTAGTAGAAGTAAGATTATCACAAGCGATGATGTTTTTGACTATATGCTTAATATTCGTACCCTTAATGAGGGCATTGATGAGAAACGAGAGGACTTATTCAAAGAGTATTTAGATTTTAAGCATACGAACTTTAAGTTTCGTTCTCTAGAAGATTATGATGAACTCAAAAAAGTCAATGAATCCCGTAGCAAGACCCAATCTAAATATGTGCGCACCAATCTTATGAATAACATTCGTGAGTATTCCAATGGTGAAAGTGCTTATAAATATTTTTTAGAAAAGATTGAAGAAGGTGGGCTTTATATTCTAGATGAGCCTGAAAACAGTCTATCTCCTCAAAGACAACTTGAGTTAGTAAAGTTCATTGAAGAATCTGCTAGATATTTTGATTGTCAGTTTATTATTTCAACTCATTCCCCTTTTTTATTGGCGATACAAGGGGCAAAAATCTATGATTTAGATGCAGACCCTGTAACCATAAAAAAATGGACAGAACTTGAAAATGTTCAAACCTATTATCAGTTTTTTAAAAGACATCAAGGAGCATTTGAAGATGATGATTGATCCTATTAACTTAAAAAAGTCAGATACTGTTGTTGTATTTGTTCATGGTATTATTGAAGGTCCCAACCAATTTGAAGATTTTATAGAAAAAGCAAAGGATAAAGTAGATACCGTTAATCTTTTGTTGCCTGGGCATGGTGCAACAGGTAAGGACTTTGCTAAAAGTAGCTTAAAACAATGGAAGCAGCATGTATTTAAGACTGTAGAAGGCTTAGAAGAAAACTATAAACATATTATTTTAGTGGGGCATTCTATGGGGACGTTGTTAGCGATAGAATGTGCGATGCACTATCCTCAATCCATTAAAGCACTTTTTTTACTGGCTATTCCCTTATGTATCAGACTAAAGTATCAGGGCATGATCAATAGTTTAAAAGTAGCACTCGACTTGGTTAAAGCTGAAGATACACTAGCTGTGGCAGCTAAAAAGGCATGTAGCATAGAGCGTCAACCGTTACTTTATTATGTTACATGGTTGCCAAGATATGTGGAGCTCTTTCATATAGCTTATACAACAAGACAGTTAGTGAGTCAGTTAAAGTTGCCTATTTTTATCTTCCAATCTGAGCAGGATGAATTTGTAAGTATGAGGTCGTTAAAGTATTTTAAGGGCATGAAAAATGTTCAAATAGCTACACTTAAGGAGTCTGGACATTTTTATTATGTAGAAGAAGAGCGAACAGATATCTTAAAGCATTTTCAGGCTTTATTAGATAAAGAGAGGGATGAAAATAAATATGAGAACAGAACAAGAAATGTTTGATTTGATTATAGGGATTGCAAAACAAGATCCACGTATTCATGCCGTCTATATGAATGGTTCTAGGACTAATTCCAATGTTCCCAAAGATATTTTTCAAGACTATGATATTATCTATGTGGTCTCAGAAACAAAACCATTTTATGAGGATGAAACTTGGATTGACCATTTTAGTGAAAGACTCTATATGCAAATGCCAGAAAAAAGTGATGTGCTTCGTGGAGAGGATTGTAACTTAGAAGATACATATGGTTGGCTTATTCAATTTGCAGATGGCAACCGATTAGATTTACATGTCTCCCGAGTAGCGTATGCTAAAAAAGATCTCTTAGCAGATACACTCTGTATGATTCTATTAGATAAACAGTCTGTCTTACCTATGATACCTCCGTCAACAGATGAAAATTATCATGTACAAAGACCAACACTTTATGAATTTCTAGGGGTGTGTAATGAGTTTTGGTGGTGCCTAAATAATGTGGCCAAAGGGCTTTGGCGTGAAGAAATCCCCTATGTTATGGATATGGTGAATGCATGTATTAGACCTCAGCTCGTGAGTCTTCTTTCTTGGAAGATAGGGCTTGATACAAACTTTTCATGTAGTGTTGGGAAATCTGCAAAATATATGGATCGTTATCTTGATCAAGAAACCTATAATCGCTTTTTAGCAACGTATGCTCCTGCAGATTTAGAACAGATGTGGCAAGCCACCTTTATCATGTGCAAACTTTTTGATGAAGTTGCAAAGGAAGTGGCTGATAGACTTGGCTATCGTTATAATCAAGCCGAAGCAGATGCCAGTTATAAGCATTTAGAACATGTTCACCAATTACCCAAAGATGCAACTCACATTTACTAGATTATATATGCAAAACAAGCCAACCTAAATCTACCTTCCCCCTGATGAAACAGAGGTAGAACTTAGGCTGGCTTGTTTTGTTGTGGCAAAGGATAAATAGCATTGTTTAATAAACCGAATCACATGGGTCTACATTAAAAGGATATCCCTTCATAAGGTTCCTTAGGTGAAAGCGCTATCAATATAGTTATCACCACCAGTTGTTAGGTTGGTCGATCCGATTAAGATAAAGTAATGTGTATCAGAAGGTTAAACAGGCTATTTGAAGTAAAAGCGATAATACCCCACTCTATGAAGTTGCCACCACTTTATAGAGGAGGACCTAAAAATAAGTTCATCCACTCTTAGTAGGGGGAAGACTAAAAGTTTCAAAAGCTATTCTTAGTGGTACAGTTAAAGGATTTATCTAGAATAACCTTTTAGGCTGTACTTTTATATTGGGCGTCGAATGAAGCTTATAGCATAGTTATACCGAAAGTGAAAACAAATGTATAGAGTGAAATTTTCACAAAATTAAAATGATCAAAAACAAGATAAATAAATTGTTTTCAAAGCTTTTTCTTTAGAAATCAGAAATGCAAATATCTATAAATTCGTTGCAAACTATACCGTTTAGCTAAAAGGAAAATTGCTTATTGGGCAAGTTAAACAAATAACACGCTAAAGGGATAGGTGATACATTTGGTTAGTTTTTCTTAATCTATCTTTTCGGTAAAGAAAAACTAATTCAAAAATGTAATTATTTGAAAAAAATATAAAATTTAGTTTAAAATAATAGTGATATAAGTTACCATGAGTAGACTTGCATCCATAGAATGAGGTGAGAAGTATGAAAACAATCGATGATATTACAAACTATATTTTTTTAGAGCATCCATTAGAAAAGGCTGACATTATTTTCATTCCAGGAGGTTCCTATGCTGAGTTAGGTGAGCAAGCTGCTAGACTTTGGTGTAACGGATATGCACCATTCATTTTACCTTCTGGTAAATACAGTCCTTCTCGTGGCTACTTTCCGGGCCCACTATCTAAGGCCAATGAATATAACAAAAGCTATACAACCGAATGGGCATTCTTCCAGGATGTTTTACTTCAAAACGGTGTAAGTGAGATAGCTATTCTAAGAGAAGACTTGGCAGAATATACCTATCAGAATGCCTTTAAATCTAAAGAAGTGACGGATGCCTTAGGATTACAAATCAACAAAGCCATATTATGTTGCAAAAGCTTCCATGCCAGACGTTGTTATACTTATTATCAATGGGCTTATCCCCATACAACCTTTATCATTTGTCCTGTAGACATCCAAGGTATTCGTAAAGACACATGGTTTCAGACCGAAGTCGGTATAGATAAAGTATTAGGAGAATTAGCAAGATGTGGTTCTCAGTTTAAAACATGCATTATGCAGTCGATATGCAATGAAAATAAAGGTTAAGGTTTATGTTTTAATTATTGAAAAATTATAAATAATAATTGAAGTAATAGTTTACAACAATAAAATATTATACTAATATAGAACATATGTTTGATTTTAAAATTGTATGAACTTGAGGAGTATAGTATGAGAACGGATATTATTGATACATTACAAAAAGAGATAAAGACAAGATGTACAAGCCCCAATAACTTCTTTGGTAGCGATAGTTATGGTCATGTTCAAGCTGTTGTAAAAAATGCCAAGCTATTGGCAGATGCCTATGGGGCAGATCTTGAGATCGTCATCATCAGTGCATGGCTACATGATATTGCTTCCGTCACAAGTTATGACTTGTATAAAGACCACCATATTCATGGCGCACGTATTGCCAAAGAACTTTTAGAACCCATGCATTACCCTGCAGAAAGCATTGAACGTGTTCAAAAGTGTATACTGAACCATCGTGGAAGTGAACTCAAAAGTAAAAGTACTATAGAAGAAATTTGTGTTGCAGACGCAGATGCTATTTCGCATTTTGATAATCTTCCTTCATTATTGTATTTTGTATATACAAAGAAAAAACTTTCTTATGAAGACGGTGTTGTCTTTGTACGTAACAAACTAGAACGTAGTTATCATAAACTTTCAGTACAAAGCAAAATAATTTACCAAGAAAAGTATACTCAAGTAATGAGTCTTTTAAATGAATAATATATTTAAATAACTTTAAAAGGAGAAAATAGATATGGTACATTTAGTATATTGTGATAACACAGGGAAAAAAGGAGAACACGTTCTCGATCAAATTTTAGCAGGTACAAAAACGATGGTCGTACGAGGTGCTGCTGGAAGAAAGATTCCCCATAGCAGAGTATTTGAAGGAGAACATCTCTATTTTATGGAGAAAGGCACAACAACCATCTCTACAATGGCAACCGTAAAAAGTGTTCAAAATTATGTGAAGCTTACAGAGGATGAGATTACAAAAATACTTGAAGCGCATCAAACTAAGCTTAATTTATCAGACAAGCAAAAAGTACGTTGGCATAAAAAATGCCTCTGCTTAGTTGAATTTGAGCAGGTACAAAAAATAGAACCACTAGAATTTGAACATCAAGGGAATATGGATGACTGGCTAATTATTGAGAAAATAGAAGATGTACTTGTAGGGACAAGTATCCCTTACAATTATGAGAAGTCAAAGTTTTAGCTTTAAAAAATAACATTCATTATAATATTTTAACTTAGAAAGACGCTGAATGATTAAAAGTATGCATTCAGCTTTTTTAAGAGTGTTATCTGTAATGATTAAAGTATTAATATAAATGATAAGTAATAGAGATTTTTAAGAATACATAGAGTTATAAGCTTGTACAGGCTAAACTAATAATGGTATAATAAAATGGTAAAGAATACCGTGCAATGGGTGGCACGGGGGTTGTAGGTATATCCTCCTGTGAGGCTATGATATAGAGTCTATCTATGTCGAAAGCGGAGGGGGTGTTATGAATGGACTATGTACTACTAATGATAATTATAGTAATAGGTATTATTATCTATCCTAGACGAAATACCTTTTTCGATAAAATTAAGCTTAAGGCAAGCTTGAAAGGCTTTGAGTTTGAAATAAGTGCAAAAGAAAAGAGTGTTCCACCCTGTAAAAGAGAACACTCTAATCGCAATAAATAACTTGTGATTCTATTTATAGCCCCGAAAATAAAACCTCCAGGGAGCATCAGTGTTAGCCGCACTGGTGCTTTCTTTAATTGTATTATAACACAATCTATTAAAATTCAAACAATAAATTACTAAATTATAATTAAAACGTTAAAAAAAGTAGCTTAGATTCAAATATCAGGAAATACAGATAGAATAGATGGAGAATCTATTAACACCATAATACTTACGATCTGAATAGATATTATGAGTAAATTTTTCTTAATAAATAGCTTAAAAATATGTTAAATATAGCGTATATTATCCAATAAATGATATAATAGACATAAGATAGGGGGGAAGGAAATGGAACTATATACAAATAACCAAAAGAAAATCAATTCTTTGGTATCAAAAGCTGCTCAATTTATAATTATATGGTATGGCATTCAATTAATTTTCGTTAATTATCTTATAATGTCAGATATCATTTTTGATGTAGTATTTGCATCTTTAGGTGTGATCGTCACAATACTTACAATCAAAGGAAAACCTACTACCTGGAATAAGTGTGTAGCATTTTTTTCTTGGATAAGTACAGCAATTGGATACATAAGATTAATTTTAATACTGACTGGAAAGTAATCGACTCTTCTTGAGTCGATTTTTTATATTAGTACTTTAACTAATTGCACAGGCAAAGAGTAAATACAATAGGATTAACAGGGAATTAGCAAATAGAATTGCATGAACCTTATGCACAGTAATTGAAAATTCTGTAGTAGGAGGGAAGTAAAATGACAAGGAAAATACGATCTATAGTGATTGCATTACTTTTACTAATTGTAATACTATTCTTAGGATCACGATACAGTTGGAAGCTTTGTGGATTTCGTTATTGTATCGACCCGTCTACAGTATATGTTGAAAGTGTTATACCCGGAAAGGGATGCTATCAAATAAAAGGAAATGTTATGGATAGTATATCATCTTTTGTAGGCTATACGTATAAAATAGAGGAGCAAAATATTTATATTGGACTTAAGTATAATACCTTTTTAGGATTTTTTAAAAGAGATAGCGTCTTTGACATTAAGATTGACTGTGATACGTCTGGTGAAAAATATAACATATATATAGTAGACTGGAAAAACGAAAAGCTTATTTGGTAATTGAAGCAGCTAAAAGCAAACTATTATCAAAAGCTAGACTAAGTATTGAAACTCTTAGTATAAACTTACTAAGAGTTTTTTTATTGATATTACACCTACTTTTTCTTATTCTTTAACTTCTCCCTTAACATTTTACCTAACATATAAGATATCACTATCACAACAACTGTCAAACCAATAAAACATATCATAATATTACTATGACCACTTTCACGATATACATATGTTTCTATCACTTCACTTGTTTCATAATTTATACCATTCATTTCTATACGTCCTTATTTTCATTATTCTTTATATAGATTTTTAACGCTTTAATAAATAAGATTAGAGCGTATAGTCCAAGAATAGTGAAGGCTAGTATTATAGCTACGCTGAAAAACTGCATGAAAGTAAAAAATAAATCAAACATTATTAGTTGGTTAGAAGCAAAGGGATTAAAGATTCCAGCAGATAATCATAGACAAAATATAATAAGATTAGAAGAAGAGTTACTAAACATGAAATAAAAGAAAAAATTAAGGAGGAGGGGCATCTAGAAGTAGATGCTCTTTTTTATAAGATCCCAGTACAAGCTAGTAAGTTAGAAGAATTTATTTCAATGAAAGAGCTCGCAGAGTACACAAAGCAGATTGCAATATTTGAGCCCAGCAAACTGGAATTAAAACATGCACTAATGGCAGGCGAAAGAAAAGCTTTATCCCTTCAAGATGTCTATACCAAAGAGCAAGATAAGCAAGCTGGAACAGTAGCGAGTAATATGCTTCAAGGGATAGAGCAAAGCATAGAGTTAACTACACTAGGCAACACTTCATATGTTAGTAGGAAATTAGTAAATATTGAAGTCTCGGCAACTAAACAGTTGGGCTTATTTTTTATTGCAAGCGATAGTCATAGTTGGAATTCTGGACAATATGCGATAAATATAGATAAAAGCATTGTAAAAATATAGAAAGTTACATATACTAAGGCTGAGTAAAATAATCTTTTTATGAGGTGATAGTTATGAAAATGTATTTTCAAGGGCATATACAAGTAAATGAAAGTAATTTTTCTATAGAGATGCCATTAGAACAGTTTGAAGAGGAAACAGGAATCATTATAGATAAGGATGAAGAAGTTGATGACTTTACAGATAATGAAATTGCAGATTTTGTTATAAGTCAATTTGAAGAAGATAGATACAACATGGGAATTGAAGCAGATGATACTATTTACTATATTGGATTTGATATTTATCCTGAGGGGCATGAAGATTTAGTATCTAGTCATAGGGATTAAATATCCTAATATCCAGTATTCCTATGTTGGACAAGCTACTCTTCCAGTTATATTAATTGTGCTTAGTATATGATATACATTAGTAATTGAAGAGAAGGAAAAATTTATTCAGAATAAAATATAAGTATTATTAGCACTACTAACAGGGTTTATATTTTTTATGGATAAGTTTTTTAAATCATGCTGAGGCACCTAATCTTAAGAATAGGATTAGGTGCTTTTTTAGTAATATAAATCAAGAATTGAAAAATAGAATAAAAGATATAAAATAGTATATATAAGTTGAATTGTTTTGTTTAAAATCTTCTAAGGATGTTAGCTTTTTTAACCTTTTTTACATAAAAAAATACACCACTTTCATCTAAAATTTCTAGAATCACGCAGTGTAAATGATATTCCAATGTCTTGTAAATATTACATCTCTCTAAATAACCCAATAACTTTTCCAATAATCTGTACATCTAAGCAGAAGATAGGATCCATAGTGTCATTTTCAGGTTGTAATCTTACACGATTCTTTTCTTTGAAGAAGCGTTTTACAGTAACTTCATCTCCAAGAAGTGCAACAACAATATCACCATTATTAGCTGATTCTTGTTGGCGTACAATCACGTAGTCTTGGTTCAAGATTCCAGCCTTGATCATACTTTCACCTTTTACGCGAAGCATATACACTTGACCATTACGTGTCATATGATTTGGAAGAGGATAGTACTCTTCAATTTGTTCAGCTGCAAGGATAGGCTCACCTGCAGTTACTGTTCCAAGTACAGGAACAGGTGTCACATGATCTGAGAGCCAGTTTTTAGATTCATCTATCACTTCAATCGCACGTGGCTTTGAAGGGTCTCTTTTAATAAAGCCTTTTGCTTCAAGGCTACTTAAATGACTGTGTACAGTAGAAGTAGACTTAAGACCTACAGCAAGGCAAATCTCTCTTACTGATGGCGGATAGCCGCGTTCCGCACTCACTTTTTTGATACAATCTAGGACGGCTTGTTGTTTAGCGGTTATATCCTTCATAGTATCCCTCTGTTCTAGTTGATTTTTCCTTATTATAACACAGCTTATTTCCAATATCAAACATTCGTTCGCTTTTATACTTAATTTTAAAATAAGAGGGATAGAGTGCCTATCACAATAAGCGTAAGGCCTATGGCAGATTTCTTTGTAAGTTTTTCTTTAAACACAATATAAGAAAAAGCAATGGTTACTAAAAGACTAAGTTTATCAATAGGAACGACTACACTTGCTGGTCCGTCTTGAAGGGCACGGTAATAGCAAAGCCAAGATGCGCCTGTTGCAAAACCAGATAAGACAATAAATAACCAGCTCTTTTGATTAATGGTTTTGATGGTATGTTGCTTGCCTGTAACAAATACAACCACCCATGCCATAATAAGGACAACAATAGTCCGTATAGCTGTTCCTAAATTAGAATCAATACCTTGTATACCCACTTTACCTAAAATGGATGTTAAGCTGGCAAAGACTGCTGCGCCTAAGGCATAAAAAAGCCAAGCCTTTCCTTTCACTTCGTGATCTTGTGCTTCTTTCTTTTGAATCATTAAGTATGTACCTATACCTATAAGCACAAGGGCAATAAAGGTGATGAACGTCATAGGTTCACCTAGGAAAATAAAGGCGAGTACCATGGTTAAAATGGTGCTTGATTTATCAATGGGTGTGACTTTATTCACATCTCCAAGTTGCAGTGCTTTGAAGTAGCACAGCCAAGAGGCTCCCGTTGCAAAGCCTGATAGAATAAGAAAGATAAATGTTGTGGTGTTGATACCACTTAATGTAGTATAAGAACCTGATATAAAGACCATCATCCAAGCAAAAACCAATACGACAATGGTTCTAAGAGCAGTCGCTACATTAGAATCTGTATTTTTGATCCCACATTTAGCTAAGATAGCTGTTAGTCCTGCAAAGAGTGCAGAACCAAAGGCAAAGAGTAACCACATTATAAATCCTCCTTTTTGAAAATAGATTTCATTTACTTGTATTTTAGCACCTTTTGGTAATAAAAGGGATACTTTATTGAAAAAAATTGCTTGACATTGAAATATCTATGAGCATATCTATGAGCTTTCCAATGCATTTAATAGATTTTATCATGAACATAAGATTCTTGCAGAGCAAGATTAGGTTAAACAATACTCATGGATTCAAGTCATTACCCTTACTAAGTCGATCCTTACAACTTGCTTAGATTTATTAGGTATTGAAGTCCCTGACAAGATGTAAAATGTATCATAAATGAGTCCTTGAATTCAATAAATATGACTATAGAATTTCGTTATTTAGTGTTATAAAATGAACTAGTCTATAATTATTTTATAATTAAAACTAGGAGAATCGTAATGAAACCTATAGACCTACAGCATTACAAAAAGATTTTATTTCTGGGGGATAGTATCACTTATCTTGCACACTATGTGAACTATATGGATACGTATTTAACAACACATTTTAATGAATCAAAACCTATGCTTATCAATTTAGGATTGAGTAGTGAA
This sequence comes from Holtiella tumoricola, assembly GCF_027857615.1. Taxonomy (NCBI): domain Bacteria; kingdom Bacillati; phylum Bacillota; class Clostridia; order Lachnospirales; family Cellulosilyticaceae; genus Holtiella; species Holtiella tumoricola. The sequence goes on along the minus strand of NZ_JAQIFT010000040.1, from coordinate 116,680 downwards.
ACGGCTTCAGGTCTTTCCGAAGATCATCATCCTTTCTTAAGACCTTGCATCTTTCAAAGACTTGAGCCTACTCTAGAGAAGATTCAGCCTGATTTAGTCATCGCATGTTATGGGATGAATGATGGCATTTATCATCCACCAAGTGACGAGCGCTTGGATGCATATCAAAAGGGTATGAGACAACTGGCAAAAATAGTGGAACAAAAAGGTTGTGATTTGGTTTGCCTAACGCCACCACCCTTTGATGCACAGATGATAGATCCAACTTGTCTCCAAGATGCGTATGGGGATGACTATGGGTTTATGAAACCTTATGAAGGATATGATCAAGTTTTACAAGACTATGGTAAGTGGCTTATGTCAGAACCGCTAGGTCTAGGCACTATTGATATTTATAGTGACGTTGCAGCCTATATTGATGCAAAACGTTTAGAAGATCCTCACTATGTATCAGGTGATGGCATCCATGTTTGTAGCATGGGACATTTCTTATTTACAAAAGCTCTATTAAAGCAACTTTTTAATATTTCTCTTCAGCGTGTCCCTGAATATGTAGAATATCCAGAACAAAATGTACTCTATAAACTTATCGAGTACAAGAATCACCTTATTAGTGATACATTGCTTGAGGATATTGGACATGGGAATGAAGCATTAGTTCTACAATCTGTTGGGATTGAAAACTTACAATCAAAAGTTGAAGCTGTGCAAATACAAATTAATGAACTCCTTTTACAAGAACAACCTTGTGAAGCCATTGAGACGATCACTTTTAAAGGGTATAAAGGCTATCAATTTTATAGCAAAGGAAGAGAATGTATCCTCATCGAACCTAAAGTACCAACCAAGATGCGTCATTGGGTATGGCGTGCAGAGTTCTTCGATGCTTTTAGCTATGCGGATATGGCACTTCTTGAAGCTGGTTGGCATCTTGCATACTGTAATCTAAGTGATATGTATGGCAATCCTCAATCTGTTGAACTGATGCACGACTTCTATACAAAAGTTGTTAAGGACTTTAACTTGAATTCTCAAGTAGATTTATTTGGATTTAGTAGAGGTGGCCTTTATGCCATGCACTATGCCAATGTCTATCCTGAAACATTAAGAAGTGTGTATTTAGATGCACCTGTACTCGATCTATGTAGTTGGCCAGGTGGTTTAGGAAAAGGGATTGGCTCATCTTTAGATTGGCAACAAGCCCTCTGGCAGTATGCTTTAGATGAAAAAGATGCAAAAACTTATTTTAAATCAAAAGCTTTAGAAGCAATGAATGACTTAGTAAGCACACAGATTCCTATTATTTTAGTGGCTGGAGATGCCGACGAAGTGGTGCCTTATGAAGAAAATGGTGAGGTATTAGTCCATTTATGCAAAGCCCAAGAAAAAGACATTACAGTTATCGTAAAACCTCATATTGGGCATCATCCTCACAGCTTAGAAGATCCAAGCCCAATTGTTACATTTATCCAATCCATATAACAAATTTCAAACTAAGGAGTCATCATCATGAATATTGGAGCCATTATTACACAAGGACCACAACCTTGGCAAATCATCCAACAAGTTGAAGGCAAAGCAAATATTTCGTTAAAAGGTACATATGATGTTCATGCACATTGTGAAGAAGCTAGAGTCTGGGCAAGAGTTGTCTTAGAAGATACCTTTGAAAATGTTATCAGATGGCAAGAAGCTACTAAAATGCAAGATGGCGAATGGGAAATCATTTTAAAAGAGGTACCTGCAGGTGGCCTCTATCGTATTGAAACTTGCTTAAAAGAAAATATAGGGAATCCTATAGAATGGGCGATGCGCGGGGATATGATTCACCATGTTGGCATCGGTGATCTCTTTGTTATAGCTGGGCAAAGTAATTCTGCTGGATATGGCAAAGGACCCGTATTTGATCCACCAGAATTAGGCATTCACTTACTCCGAAATAGTGGACAATGGGACTTAGCGAGCCATCCTTTTAATGAATCTACCCATACGCTTCATAGTATAAATCGTGAAGGGGCTAATCCAGGTCATTCACCTTATTTAAGTTTTGCCAAACGCTTAAAAAGAGACTTAGCCTATCCTATTGGATTGATTCAGACGGCTTTAGGCGGTTCACTACTTAGTGCGTGGAATCCTGAAGAAGAAGGCTATTTATACCACAATATGTTAGAAGTAATCCAATCAACGACAGATAAGATTAAAGGTGTATTATGGTATCAAGGATGTACTGATACAGATACCTTAGATTTAGCTCATTCTTATTTAGAACGTTTTAAGACAATGGTACAGGCATTAAGAAAAGACTTAAACCAACCCGAACTTCCAATATTGACGGTTCAGTTAAACCGGGTTGTTAATAACTTAGGTAATGAAACTGCACAAAATCATTCCGATGAAGGGTGGTCTATGGTAAGAGAAGCGCAACGTCAAGCAACAATGATCATAGATAATGTGTATATAATCCCATCTATTGATTCTACTTTATCAGATGCAATTCATAATGCTTCTCCAGCTAATATGGTATTAGGTGAAAGAACGGCACGACTTGCCTTAGAGCAACTTTATGACAAAGGTATTGAAGGAACCCCACCCAATCTTCAATCTGCTTCTTTATTAGATACAGGGTGCATAGAACTTACCTTTGCACCTGTTTATGAACGTTTAGAAAGTTTTGATGTGGCTGTAAGCGACTTAGCTTTCCAAATAGAAGATTCTATAGGTAAAATTGAACTTGCAAGTTACCAACTTCTAGGCAATCGTATCCAGTTCAAGATGAGTAGGAAGCCTGAAGGCGACTGTTATGTAAGTTGTGGTCAAGGACGATTTCCAAGAGGGGTTGTACCTATTGATCGTGGTGGTCAACTTCCCCTTTTACTTTTTAACAAAGTCAAAGTAAACCTTTATAATAAGTAAAGCTTTAGGTTATAAATCAATAAATAAAGCAGGAACCATCGTAAACCACGATTGTTCCTGCTTTTTAGTGTTCTTTGTTACAGCCAATAGTAATATCATTCGCATTGGCATAATCTGTAGACCATTTACAAATATCATGTAAGATCGGATCTAGGCTACGTCCACGCTCAGTTAAAGAATATTCTACTTTAGGTGGAATCTCCGGATAAACTTCTCGATGCACTAATCCTTTTTCTTCTAGGTCTCTTAATTGTGTTGTGAGCATCTTTTGTGTAATAGCTGGCATAAGCTTATCCAGTTCATTAAAGCGCTTAGCACCATCTAGAAGATGCCAGAGAATAATCAGTTTCCACTTGCCACCTATTAAATCCATTGTAAGCTCAAAAGAGCATTGATAGTTTTTTTGTAAACTTGCCATGTGTACCTCCAGTGATTTATGTACCATTAACTATAACATCATACTGTCAAAAAGGATAGTATATGATAAAAATGTAAGTACTTGTGGTATTGTTCTATATCGTTTACTATAACCCTATCAGTTAAGCATAAAATAAGATATGGTTTAAAAAGGAGACAATAATGAAGGTTGTAGCATTTAATGGAAGTCCCAAAAAAGAAGGTAATACGTATCATGCACTTAAAATGGTAGGCGATGAACTTAAAAAAAACGGTATTGATTTTGAAATTATCCATGTAGGAAACAAGGTGATTCGTGGTTGTATTGCATGTGGTCAATGTGCTAAAAACAAAAATGAACAATGTGCTCTAAAAACAGATGATGTCAATGAATGGATTCAAGTGATGAAAGAAGCCGATGGTATTTTATTAGGCTCACCTGTACACTTTGCTGGGATTGCAGGGACTATGAAATCCTTTTTAGATCGTGTCTTCTATGTTCATTCAACTAATGGGGGACTATTCCGTCATAAAGTAGGGGCAGCAGTGGTAAGTGTAAGAAGAAGTGGCGGTAGTGTGACTTTTGATGGTTTAAATCATTATCTTAATTATGCAGAGATGTATATGCCAACAACAAATTACTGGAACATCATTCATGGTGGTGCACCCGCTGAAGTTTATAAAGATGATGAAGGGATGCAAATTATGAGTGTTTTAGGTAAGAACATGGCCCATTTAATGAAAGTTCTTGAGAACTCAAAGACAAGTGCACCAGTATATGAGCCAAAAGTGTTTACCAACTTTATTCGTTAATTTAAGATAAGCGAGGGGTTAGAGGATGAAAGAAATCTTTTCTAGAGCAAGTGTTAGAAAGTTTAAAGAAAAAAAGTAGCAGTTTTCTCTACTCATAGAGAAAACTGCTACTTTTTTATCTTCTATTTAATCTCTCAATTTAACAATTCCAGCTGCCATACGGCGTCTTGCATCATCCATTTGAGCGTAGTGTTTCTTAGTGGTATTCACATCTTTATGTCCAAGAACATCTGCTACAAGATAAATATCGCCTGTTTCTTGATAGAGTGTGGTACCGTATGTAGAACGTAGCTTGTGAGGGGTAATGGTCTTAAGCTGAGTCACAAGCTGACTATATTTCTTGACAAGGATTTGAACACTTCGTACACTCATACGTTTATTTTGAAGCGAGAGGAAAAGTGGGGTATCATCCTCTTTACAAACCTTTTCTTCCCGTTCTTCTAGATAGTCTAGAAGGGCACGTTCAACTTCATTTCCAAAGTAAATAATGGTTTCATTACCACCTTTTCTTGTAATACGGATACCATTGTAGTTAAAGTCGATATCCTCTATATTAAGCCCTACACATTCGGAAACACGAATACCTGTCCCTAGTAGAAGGGAAATAAGGGCTAGGTCACGCTTCTTTGTATAAGCATGATAACGTTTTTGGTGATCGGTCAGATCTGTACCGTCTTCAACAGTATCTAAGAGTCTTGCCACCTCATCCACATCTAATTTGACAATAGGCTTCTCATGAATTTTAGGCATATCTACAAGCGCACTTGGATTCGTTAAGATACGTTGTTGTTTATAGAAGTATTGATAAAAGCTTTTAAGAGAAGAAAGCTTTCTAGCCTTTCCTTTTAATCCATTTTGATGGCTCACTATATCCTCATGACCTTCTTCTTTTTCATAGTAGGTTAAGTATTCTAAGTACATCTCTAGGTCACGTGGTGAAACCTTTTCAATGAGTTCTAGTGGAATCTCTCGTATACTATTAAGTGCTTTACAAGGTGGATATTCTTTATAAAGATACTCGAAAAAAAGTCTTAAGTCATAGGCATAAGCAAGGCGTGTATTCATACTGGTTGTATGCTCAATACCACGGAAAAAGTCAAAAAGATAAGGTGGAAGCTCACTTAAGATTTCACGCATCATTTTAGTAATATGTTTTTGTCTTTGGTCAGTATAGCTTGACATATTCTCACTCCCTTGATTTCCAACCGTCTATTTCACTACGCTCAATTGCACCAAAGAGTCTATTTGAAAGTTGTGGGATTTCTTTTTCAAGTGAATAAATAAGTTGCTTAGTTGTCTCTCGACGTGTGACACCATCTGCTGGACATGGGCTTTTGACAACAGGTAGGCCTTCTTTTTTTGCAAAGTACTTAATATCTCTTTCAGGTACATAAACAAGTGGGCGAATCAGTGTCACTTCACTACGATCTAAATAGGTCACCGGACTCATAGTATGGATACGTCCTTCATAAAATAGTGACATAAGTAATGTTTCATTGATGTCATCTTTATTATGTCCTAAAGCAATTTTATTACAACCAAGCTCTTTAGCAATATCATTTAAAGCACCTTTACGCATTTTAGAGCAAAGGGAGCATGGATTAGATTCTTTACGTTCATCAAATACAATTTGAGCAATTTGTGTCTCATAAACTGTATAGCGTACACCTAATTTTTCACAGAATGCCTTGACAGCACTAAGGTCAAAGTTATCAAAACCTAGTGAAATCGTAATAGCTTCTAACTCAAACTTCTTAGGATAGAAGTATTGTAAATGTCTAAGGGCAACAAGAAGGGCTAAACTATCTTTTCCAGCAGAGATCCCAATAGCAATACGATCTCCTTCTTCAATCATATTATAATCTTGAACAGCACGGCGAACGTAGCTGAGTAAATGTTGTATTTTCATATTTTGCGTCCTCCTTTAGTATAATTTTATTATAACCTTTTGTTTTTAGATTGGCTAGACTTAGCATGAAGCTGCCTAAATAGACACACTTTTGGAACTTTTTGTAGACGTGAAAAAAATTAATGACAAGTTGAGTTTTTTCTGCTAATATAATCGTTAAAAAATAAAAACCTAGCGCAAAGGAGACTCGTACTATGAAACGCTATTTAGATGTATGCCGTAAACTTCAAAAAGCTGATCTCGTATTAAAAAATGCTAAAATCTTAAATGTATTTACAAAAGAATGGATAGAAGGTGACTTAGCTATCTGTGACGGACGCATTATTGGGATTGGATCTTATGTTGGAGTCGAAGAGCAAGACTTATCAGGGCGCTTCGTTGTACCTGGTTTTATCGATAGCCATATCCATATTGAGTCCAGTATGATCTCCCCTTATGCCTTCAGCCATACAGTACTACCTTTTGGAACAACTACATTAATTGCAGATCCACATGAGATTGCCAATGTAAGTGGTTTAAATGGTATTCGTTATATGCTTAAAGAAAGCGAAAATTTACCTGTTTCTATTTACTATATGATGCCATCTTGTGTACCAGCAACACCAATGGAAAGTAGTGGTGCTATTTTAGACGCAGAGGATTTACAAGTTTTAATGGATCACCCACGTATTTTAGGTCTTGGCGAAATGATGAACTTCCCTGGTGTTTTGTTTGGAGACCCTAATGTTCATGCTAAACTTAAAGTGGCTGGTGATAAAGTAATAGATGGTCACGCACCTGGATTAAAAGGTGATGACTTAGTTGCTTATGCCTTTTCAGGCATTCAAACAGATCATGAGTGTAGTGAAATGGATGAGGTATTACAACGTTTGCGTTTAGGAATGGCCGTACAAATTCGTAAAGGTTCTGCAGCCAATAATCTCTATGATATTGTTAGTGAGCTGGTAAAGACCAACCTACCACTTGATCGCTGTGTATTTTGTACAGATGATAAACATATTGAACATATTTTTAAAGATGGTCATATCAATAGTAATATTCGTGAAAGCATTGCCCTTGGTATTGATCCAATTGAAGCCATTTGTATGGCAACTTACTATCCCGCACGCCTTTACCACTTAAATAAGAAGGGGGCACTTGCACCAGGTTACGATGCAGATCTTGTTATCTTTGATGATTTACAAGCAATAAACCCTACTCATGTTATGACTAATGGAAACTGGCAATATATAGCAGGTGAAAATGTAGGTTCAGCTCTACTTAATAATGTAGATAGACGTTATGAAGAAATACCAGGTATTTTCAATTCCGTTAATTGTGACCCGATCAAAGAAGAAGACTTAGTGATTCCGTTAGTAGGTAATCAAGCTTATGTTATGGGACTTATTGACTTCCAAATTCTCACAAGCAAATTAGTTTGTGAAGTACCAACTGAAGCGGGGCACTTTAAAGCAAATGAAACCTACTCAAAGCTTGCTGTATTTGAACGTCACCACTGCACAGGTCAAAAAGGCCTTGCCATTATCAAGAACTTTAATATCCGTAAAGGTGCCATTGCTCAAACCATTGCTCATGACTCCCATAACATTGTATGTGTAGGGGATAATGACCAAGATATGGTGCTTGCAGTGAATACACTCATTGAAAAACAAGGGGGGATTGTCATTGTATCAGAAGGAAAAGTCGTCGATCACCTCAACCTTCCAATTGCAGGACTTATGAGCCACTTAAGTGCGAGCCAAGTAACGGATAAACTAGCAGCCCTTTTAGCGGTTGCAAAAACTTTGGGAATTAATGATAAGATTGATCCATTCTTAACTTTAGCCTTTATGGCACTCCCTGTTATTCCAGAGCTTAAATTAACAGATAGAGGGCTCTTTGATGTAGGTGCCTTTAAACATATTCCTATTCAGCCAGAATAAATCATAGTAAATTTAATGTATAAATTTAAAATAAGTATCATATGTTAGAGATATATTCTTGATAAAACTTTGACCGTAGAGCTATTTCTTTTTAGAATAGCACTACGGTTTTTTATTAAAAAGAAAGGAGTAGCTCCATGTATTTCTATACCTCCTATCATGATACATTACTTTTTAAAGAAGAAACTTTGCCTGTACTACTTGAAAATGAAGCAGAGAACAACTTACTTATTGCAAGTATACTCAAATATGAATCCACACATCTAGAAGATCATGTCATGGGTACTGTGAAGAGTGAGAAGGGTGAAATACAAGCTATTATCGGAAAAGTTACACCATATAGTCTTTGTATTTATGCAAAGGAAGATACCAAGTGTCAAGAGGTGTTAAGCTTTTTAGCTAAAATAATGGTTGAAAGACAAATTGCTTTCCAAGGGATTGTAGGGAATGAGCACCTAATTGATGTATTTAGTACATTTTATAGCATCTATCAAAACGTGCGTCCAAGAGTACGTATGTATCTTAATGTGTATAAGTTAACAGAGCTTATACCTCTAGTAAAAGCTAAGGGACGGTTAAGACCCATAACTTATGAAGATTTATACTTTTTACCTTATTGGTTAAGAGACTTTCAGAAAGATTGTCATTTCCCTACATCAACATTGATGCAGAACTTTAGGGCTATCGAGCATATTATTAAACATCAATTCGCCTACATATGGGAAGATGACCATCCCGTTTCTATTGCAGCTAAAGGCAGACAATTTATGAATGGCTGTGCAGTATGTCAAGTTTATACCCCACCTTATTATCGTGGAAAGCAATATGCATCTAGTTGTGTTGCTGCTTTAAGTGAGAAACTTTTAGCTGAAGGAAATACCTTTACTGTACTGTATGCAGATAGAAATAATATCTCCTCAAATAAGGTCTATCAAAAAATGGGGTATAAACTTATCGGGCATGTAAAAGATATAGTCTTTACAAAATACTAAATGCACTATATAATCAAAAATACTAATTACAGAATAATTTATTTTTTTATAATTTATAATTTATAATTTTTAATTTTTAAGTTTAAAGTTTAAAGGTTAAGTGAGGGGGCAAGAAGAATGTATTATACCATTTATGAGAATGCAACACATTTTAAAGAAGAAACATTTCCTATGTTACTTAAAAATGAAGCAGCAAATAACTTACTTGTTGGCAATATATTAAGATTAGAAAAAAGTCCTATAGAAGGACGTCTTATGGCAACAGTCAAAGATGAAGCTGGTAACATCCTTGTCATAGCTGTTCATACACCACCTTTTAATCTTTGCCTCTACACACCTACAAAGGCTAAAGCACAAGAAGCATTACAGTTTTTAGCTAAAACACTTTATGAGAAAAAAATAAGTATACCAGGTGTTATCGGTGAAGATGAGACTGTAGAGACCTTTAGTTTATTTTATTGTACGTATACACGTCAACTAAGTAAAATAATAATGAGACTTAATGCCTATAAACTTACTACCGTCAATGCTTATCAAGCTATTAAAGGTTCTTTAGAATGTGCAACATTAGATGCGCTTTCTTATCTTCCTTATTGGCAAGAACACTTTATTAAAGAGTGTCATTTGCCTCCATCATCCTTTGATACCATTGTTAAGAGCATAGAAACAAGTCTTGAAAATGAAAGGTTTTATATATGGAAAGATAACCACCCTGTATCTATGGTAGGCAAAGGGCGCCAACTTAAAAATGGAATCGTCATTTCAAATGTTTATACCCCACCTTACTTTAGAAACCAACATTATGCTACAGCCTGTGTAGGCACAATTAGTCAAAGACTTTTAGATGAAGGCCATGACTTTGTTGCGCTTTTTGCAGATAGAGATAATCCTATCTCCAACAAAATGTATGAAGCCATCGGCTATCAGTTAGTTGGCTATACAAAACAAATCCATTTTACAAAAAATTAAGGGATTCTTCTTTAAAACGTATAAAAAAACACTTACGCATTACACTAATGGTAAGTGTTTTTTTGATTGAAAAAATGTGCCAAGACAAGGAGAAGATGATGAAACAATCTAGACTTGTAAAAGAATATGCCTTTATTATTATTGGAACCTTATTAGTTGCTTTCGGTGTGAACTGGTTTTTAGCACCTAATGGACTTGTAACAGGAGGAATTTCTGGGATCGGGATTATTCTACAAAATGTATCCGGTGCATTCTTAGGTTTCTCTATTCCTCTATGGATGACCACCATTGTCCTTAATATCCCTCTTTTTCTCATAAGCATTAAGCAACGTGGGTTTGCCTTTGCTAAGAAATCAGCAGTTGCTGTACTCAGTTTATCTGTAGCCTTAGCCATTGTAGAACATATTCCTAATCCATTTTGGGTAGGGGATGATCTTTTAGTATGTTGTTTGTTTGGTGGTGCTCTTTCCGGGTTAGGGATAGGCTTTGTCCTTCGAAGTTCGGCAAGTACAGGTGGAACAGATATGCTTGCATCTATTATTCGTTTCAACCATCCTAAATTTCCTATAGCCAAATTAATGCTTGGGATTGATGGTCTAATTATCCTTACAGGACTTTTTGTATTTGGTGCAGATAAGGCTATGTATGCCATCGTTGCTGTCTTTGTAAGTACACGTATTGTCAATAACGTTTTAGCAGGTCTACATTATGCCAAAGCCGTCTTTATTATGTCTGAAAAAAATGATGCCATCGCCAAAGGGATTATGGAACAAATTGTCCGTGGTGTAACAGGCTTAAGTGCAAGAGGTATGTATACCAAGCATACCAAAGAAATGCTTTTTGTTGTTGTTTCTCAAAAGCAAATTTCTGATTTGCGTAATCTCATTCAAGAAATTGATCCAAAAGCCTTTGTAACCATAGCAGATGTACGAGAAGTTTTAGGTCAAGGCTTTATTGAAGATTATAATTCTATTATGTAAGAAGTAAACAGGAGTAGATGCTAAAATAAGCAATTACTCCTGTTTTATTATTGAAAATACCCTCTATAAAGGTGAAAAAGTGCCCTTTAAAACATATTCGAACATATGTTCTCGAGTTTAAAAATGGTCATTTATTCAAGAAGTTGAAGATAATAATTTGAATTTTAATCTAAATTTTGATATGATGGGATCAGTTTAATAATAATCTTTAAAGGAATAGAAAGGATGACCTTTAATGGAATCACCAAAAATGGAAAAACTCACAGCCCTTGCAAAAACACGTTTTTTAAGTCTTTATGATGCTGAATATAAGAATCGTAAAGGTGAACCTAAACACTGGATCATTGCTTCACGCAAAAGCTATGAAGATCTCGAAAACCTTTACTTCAATCATGGAGAAGAAAAAACAGATGCTGTTGTACTTGTAGCTATTCACCAAGAGACACATCAGCTTGTACTCATTAGACAATTCCGTATGCCACTCAATGACTTTATCTATGAACTTCCAGCAGGTCTTATCGATGAAGGTGAAGATGCAAACAGTACAATAGGACGTGAACTAAGAGAAGAAACGGGACTTGAGCTTATAGAAGTTACTCACTTACAAGATAAACTCTATTTATCAGCAGGTATGACTGATGAGTCTGTAGCCCTTGTTTATTGTACTTGTAAAGGAGCCGTTTCTACAGAGTATTTAGAAGCAGATGAAACAATAGAACCTATACTTGTATCTAAAGAAGAGGCTCAAAAGATCCTTGAAAGCGGTTCGAAATTGGATATTAAAACCTACTTAGTCCTACAACAGTTTATATTGGGTATGCTTTAAGGCATTGCCAGTATTTCTCACTTGTCTTTTAAACCTCTAAGGCCTATAATTATAAATCTACCCGAAAAAAAGGTAGAAGATTCAAAAAGAAAAGAGGTTTAAAAGCATTATGAAAAAAAACAGTTTACTTAATTTATTAATGTATTTTGTGATATCTACTATTGCTAACTAATAGCCTAGTAGATATTTTTATTTTAGACTCCATATGACTTCTAAGTAATTAAAGTATGTACTTTAAGAGACTTTTAAATATATATTATAAATAGAACCATCTTGACAGCAATTTGTATCTATGCTAATATTCAATAAAATTTAATCAACTCAAATACATTGAAAAGGAAAGTACATTTAGAATGTCTTTTACAGAGAGCTTCGGAAGCTGAAAAGAAGCAAAGTCTACTAGATCGAAAATGGCCTTGGAGTAGTGCCCTCGACAGTTTAAGTCATTTCTTAAATTTAGAGTGCAACAGGTTCGCCTGTTATAGCGATAGAGTATAATCATCTTAAAGATGCCGTACTTGAAGAGGCTTATACTGTGAAGTATAAGTGAATTAGAGTGGTACCACGAGTCTATAACGACCTCGTCTCTATAGTAAATAGCTATAGAACGAGGTCTTTTTTATTGTTCAAAAAAGATTAATTTAAGGAGGCGTATCAGATGAATATTTTAATTGGAGGCGCATGGCCATATGCGAATGGCACATTACACGTAGGAAGAATCGCAGCACTTGTACCAGGAGATGTACTCGCTAGATACCATAGGCAAAAAGGAGATCAAGTACTTTATGTATCTGGTAGTGATTGTCATGGAACACCTATATCGGTAAGAGCAAAGAAAGAGGGCATAGAACCCATAGCAATTGCTACAAAGTATCATCAGTCTTTTGTACATTGCTTTGATAAATTAGGTTTTTCTTATGACCTGTATACACGTACAGATCATTCTTACCACAAAGAGGAAGTTAAAGACATTATTAAAACCCTTTATGAGAAAGGTTATATTTATGAAAAGATTATCGATCAAGTCTATTGTGAAGTATGTGAGCAGTTTCTTCCAGATCGCTATGTAGAAGGTAAATGTCCAATATGTGGGCAGACTGCAAGAGGAGACCAGTGTGATTATTGCCAAAGTTTACTTGATCCTCTCGACTTAAGTGAAAGAGTATGTAAAACATGTGGTCATACCCCTATTGTGAAACCGACTAAACAACTTTATTTTGCACTTTCTAAGTTTGAAGAAGAGCTTAGAGCTTATGTTAAAAAGAACCAAGAAAATTGGCGATTCAATGCACTACAGACAGCCGAACGATACATTAATGAAGGACTTCAAGACCGAGCCATTACGAGAGACTTACCATGGGGCATAGATGTGCCTATTGCAGGTTACGAAGATAAAAAGATTTACGTTTGGATTGATGCCATATTAGGCTATTTTACAGCAAGCAAAAAATGGGCATCCACACATGGAAAAGATTTTGAAGACTTTTGGAATGCCGAGACACGTTCTTACTATGTACATGGCAAAGATAATATTCCATTTCATAATGTGATTTTGCCAGCACTACTTATAGGTTTAGGTATAGATGGCTTGCCAAGTCATATTATTTCTAGTGAGTATATTACTCTAGAAGGCCGTAAACTTTCAACCAGTGAAAATTGGGCAATCTGGGTAGAAGATCTTATAGAGACTTATCATCCAGACAGTATTCGCTATATCTTACTTGCCAATGGACCTGAAAAGCGAGATGCAGACTTTTCTTGTAAAGAACTTGTCAATTTAAACAATGCAGACTTAGTAGGCGCTTATGGTAATTTAGTCAATCGCATATTAGCATTTATTAAGAAAAGCTTTAGGGGTGAAATTAGAACGTGTGAAGTAGAGTCACATTTAATGGATAGGATTCATACACTTTATGAAGCAGTTGGTGTATGTATTGAAAAAGGTGAATTCAAAGCTGCACTCAAATACATTTTTGAGTTTATACGTGCAACCAATAAGTACTTTGATGAAGAAAGACCTTGGTCAACTTTTAAAGATGCGCCTGATCGCTGCTACCATACACTTTATCAATGTACTTACTGTATAGCTAATATCAGTAACTTATTAAACCCTTTCTTACCTTTTTCCTCACAAGAGGTCAGAAACTTCTTAGATTTAGAGGATGTAACTTGGCAACCTATAAGTTTAAAAGAAACGACATTACCAGAGCTTAAACTCCTATTTACCCGTCTAGAAAAATAAAGAAAAGGGCTTTTCCAATCTATAGCATAAGGAAAAGCCCTATATAGGTTAAAAATTGACGATGATTTTATGATTCTAACACAAAATATAGTGTATTTTTACGTTATGATTTATTTTTATAATATACTATAATTAATATATAAAAATTCAGATTAATCAATGTGAGATTTAACGTACAAATACATAAACTATTTAAAGGAGAATCATAATGATTAGATACACGACAAGCCTAGAACATATTGATAATAGCCAATTAGACGGATTTTTTGTGGGATGGCCTAATCCACCCTCTATTACCAAACATAAGGAGCTTCTAGAAAAAAGTAGTTATGTCTGGTTAGCTATAGACCAAGATACTGAACAGGTTATAGGGTTTATAACAGCCATTTCAGATGATGTATTAAGTGCTTATATTCCTTTTTTAGAGGTTTTACCAAGTTATCAAAAGCAAGGAATTGGAACCGAATTAGTTAAACACATGCTAGAAAGCCTTCAACATCTTTATATGATAGATTTACTTTGTGATGAAGAAGTTACAACCTTTTATAAACGCTTTAAGATGTTTGAATGTAAGGCGATGTGTTTTCGCAACTATAATAGACAAAGTGGTCAGTAGGCCTTATCGCATAAACCCACTAATAAAGGAGAGAATCACTTTATGCTTAATAAATCACACGAACAAATGACTTGTCAACCTATATGGATTGATGATCCATCTGATTATAAAGAACTTGAAATATTGTGTCATAAGATTAAACCTGAGTTACATCTTATAAAAATAGGATATTATTACGATCATTCAGAACCAGAAGGGCGTACATATGATGTATATCAACTTATTACCAAAGAGGGAACATATGTTCTAAAGCGTACGAAGCGTAAGGAAGCAACTATTTATGAGAATTTTTTAGGTGCATGTGATTTTGCTGTACCCCATCTATTAGGTTATATAGAAGAGCAAGATACAACTTGGATTCTTCTCGAACATATCCAAGGGCGTGATCTTAAACAATTCAATGAATCTATAGCCCTTGCTTGTGCAAGAGAACTTACAAAAATATTTAATACCTATTGGCAAGAACACAATTTTGAGGTAACTAAGCTAGATGATCGTTTTGAGCAATATTGGGAGCGTATTAATAGACGTAGACAATGTTTAAAAGAACTTCCACAACTTAAAGAGGCATATGACCTTTTTTTGGCAAGGCAACGTACTTGCCCAAGAACACTTTGTAATGGTGACTTACTTCAATGTAATGCCTTATATAATGAAGATAATGTAACCTTTATCGATTGGGCTTTTGGTGGGATTATGCCTTATGCACTAGATATTGCAAGACTTATTGCACACGGAGCAGAGGTTGATGATCCTTTTTATATGACAGATGACCTAAGAATGCTTTTTCTTGAAAATGTTTATAAGCAATTAGTACGTACCCACTTGTCCTATGAACAGTTTATATGGGATATTAAATTAGCTTGCTTAAATGAATGTATTGAGTTCATTGAACAAGAACTCCTAAATCCAGATAAAGAGAGAGATCATTACTTTGATTATTATCTAAAAAGAGCAAATCTATTAGCAAAAGACTTATTAATAAATCAATACGACACAAGGTAGTTTAGAGATATAAAATATAAATGGTATCCTATAGAATCAGCAAGCTTTCTTTGCAAATTCCTTTGACACTAAAACTCATCAGGTCATCTTCTATAAAGGTATAGCTATTGGCCTATTAGAAACCTTTATTAACGATCATAAAATAGATGTTATCGAGTTAGAGCTCCTACCAGAATATCAAGGTAAACAAATTGGTAGCTCTATCTTAAAAGATATTCTAAAAACAGCAAACCAAAATAACATGAAAGTCGGTATCGGATGCTTTAAGCAAAATGTTAGGGCAAAGAAGCTTTATGAAAAATTAGGCTTTCAACAGATAAAAGAAACCACTACTCATTATATTTTAGAATACTAAAACAAAACCACCTATAAGTTGCCTAAACTTAATAGGTGGCTTTATTATTTAACAAACTTATTTAAAGCTTCGTAAAGGTCATCAAGCGCTTCTGTATTACCTTCTTCAATAGCATGTACGACACAATGTTCAATATGTTCTTGTAAAATAAGTTTTCCTAGATTGTTTAAGGCAGATTTGACAGCAGCTATTTGTATGAGAACTTCAGTACAATCTTTTTCTTCAATACACATTCTCTTAATAGCTTCTGTATGTCCAATAATACGTGATAAACGATTAATCACTTGTTTTTGATTGGGATGGCTATGTTTTTCCACTGATTCATCTCCTTTTCGCTTTCACTATTCAAGCATAATAGTAGTATACCATTTTCCTCTTAAAAAGCGATACATAAGTAGAAGTCCTCGAAGTAAAATATCTAGAGAATAAGCGAGCCATATCCCAACAAGTCCTAAGTTAAAGATAACAGCAAAAAGATAACCAAATACTACGCGTATCCCCCATACCCCCATAAGAGTCGCATACATTGGGAATTTGGTATCTCCTGCGCCTTGAAGTGCACTAGCAATAACATTTGTAATGGATAGAAACGGTTGGAATAAAGCAATAATTCTTAAAACGTTTACAACAAGGCTTTGGATTTCCATATCATTAGTAAATAGACTTGCAAGTATCGGAGCAGTAGTAAAGAAAAAGAGACCTATTAGAATCATAACAATTGTAGAAAGTATATTAGCCACTAATCCATATTGTTTGGCCAATTGGACGTTTTTAGCACCTAAGCTTTGCCCCACTAAAGTAGCCGCAGCAATGCCAAATCCCATTGCTGGTAAGTAGGAGTAGCTTTCGATAGTCCCTGCAATATTGTGTGCCACATAAGCACTTGTGCCTAATGAGAGAATGACAGATCCATAGACCATTTGTCCTGCACGCATAATTAACTTCTCAATACCTGCAGGCATACCTATGCCTAAGATAGATAGAAAAACCTTTTTATCTAATATCCAGCGATCTCTTAGCTGAAATTTAATTATTCTATTTCCATGATAAAGTTTAAAGATTAAAATACTGACTGCTACAATCCTAGAAAGAGTAGTAGCAAGCCCTGCACCAACTATCCCTAGTGCGGGTATATTAAAAAGTCCAAAAATTAAAACATAGTTTAGAATCATATTAAGTAGATTAGCAACAACTGCAGCAATCATCGGTGTTTTTGTATCGCCCATACTCCTAAGTGTACTCGATAGAATCATCATTAAGCTTAAAAAGACGCATGGAATACCTACTGTATAAAAGTACGGAATGGCATATTTTAAAACATTTGTCTCTGTACCTAAAAGTAGGAGTAGTGGTTTAGCTACAATAAAGCTTAGAAGTCCAAGCACTAACCCAATACTACATGCTAAGATTATTGCTTGTTGCATACTTACCTTTGCTTTTTTTAGCTCTTTTAATCCTATGTAACGTGCAATAATAGCACTAGCCCCTACACTAATAGCGGTAATAAAAGCAATAAAAATATTCATAACCAAATTTACAGAGCCAATTGCTGCAATAGCCTCTGGTGCAAGCTTGCCTGCAAAATAAGTATCTGTTGTACCTAATAAAACTTGTAAAATGTTTTCTATAATTACAGGAAATGCTAATAATAGAATAACCTTTGAGTGTGATAGAAATGTATGAATCATATCATATCCTTTCTGAATATTTTATAACCCCCTACAGGGGATATAGCTATTATATGTTGTCATCCTAAATAAAACAATATTTGCTAGATATTATTTTAAAGTTTTAATAATGTATAATTTTTAATTAAAATATGTTTTTTAGTCTCATAATAAATGTTATAGTAAAACTAGACATTAAAAGATTATATAATCATTTAATTTTATATAAAGTTAAATAAGGAGGACTTATGCCTTACACAATAGAAGCTTTATTTATTGATCGTGATGGAACGATTGGTAACAACAATTACATAAGCTATTTTAGTGAAAACTGGCTCTGGGGAAGAAGCGTTAGGAAAATATAGAGATAAATAGAAAGACGTCCAACCTATTTATATAGCTGAACACTTACTTGATGCAATAGAATGGCTATTACAAAATAAGATTCCATAAAATATAAAGGGGGGTAGAAGATGTTAACAACTATAGAATGGGAAGAAATTAATCAGACAATAGACTTTGCATGGGCATGTTGCAAAGAAATACATACAACGTGTTATCCTCTTAGAAAAACAAAAGAAGACTTAGCTGCTGGACTTAAAAATGGGTTTAATTACGTTGATGATGAAGTCTTAGGCTATTTTGAAGAGAATACTCTAAAAGGTGTTATAAATCTATATGTGGAACGTCCTGAAAAGTATATACAGGCTAGAGTATATGTATTAAATCACTTTGATAAAGTAATGGAAGAACTCCTTATCTACTTACACACACATTATGAAGGGTTTGAAGTACAATTGGGTTATCCAAAAGAAAATGTAATGGCTATCCAGTGGTTAAAAGCTCATGGATATACATGTATTGAAGCAAGTAATGATCTACGATTAAATGTGACTCATTTAAAAAGAAGTACCAAGAACTATTCTCATGTTTCACGTTTATCAAAAGAAGATTTTAAAACATATGCATTTTTTCATGATATCTATGCACAGGGAATGTATTGGAATAGTAGAAGATTAGAGGAAGATTTTAATAATTGGTACATTCATATCTATAAGGATGAAGATCATATTTTAGGAAGTATCTTTACACGTTTATGCAAAGATAATATGGCAGAAGTGTTTGGTGTATTTGTAAAAGATCAAATAAATCTTCAAAAGATTTATGAAGCACTCCTTAATGTTGCCTTTATTGATATCCTTGATCATGAAGCTCATATTAACTGCATTGTATTTTTTATAGATGAAACAGATCCTATTTTATATGAAGAAGCTGAAAAAATAGGTTTTAAGTACTCAGGTAGCTACCAAGGGTATTTACTAAAGATATGAGTAAAATAATTAAAGAAGCATCATCCAAGCACATGATTTGGCATCATTTGATATCAAATTAATTCCTAAAGCACAAGGTAAGGGATTGCAACTTATGCATTAAAGTATGCCATAGGTCAAGTGTTTGAATTAAACTTAGCCACAAAAGGCTATGTAGAGTCGGCAGCAGTTAATCAAAAGGTTTGGAGTCTTTACGAACGTATAGGGTTTGTGAGCAAACCAAGAGCAACATTTTTAGAATCTGATGAAACATATCTAGAAATTACAAAGGCTTTGTTTAGAATGTAAGTACATAAACAAACCCCATCTATAAAATTAATCTGTTCAATAGCAGAACAAGGTACCTTATAGATGGGGTTATTTATATAAGAAGAGGGCTTTCCTTATATAGATAACTATTCGCGAAACACAAGTTTTACGAAAACTTGGTTATATAAGGAAACGAAAGTGCTTCTTTATACCCATTTTTGTCTTATATAATACTTCTTATTTTATATTCTTTTATTATATGATTTCTTATAGAAAATAAATGACTACTTTATTTTTATTGGATCCTTTAAATGCTCTCTAAAATCTTTAATCACTTTAATAAATAATCTGCATCTTAGATTCTATATTTTAAACCTATTTTTACCATCCTATTTCCAGGATCATAAATGCATTGGTTTCTGTGCCTAATATCTAATATTGCATGATTAAGATCTTCATAAGCATCTATTTTAAGTCTAGATTCAACCTATCTCTATTTTTATATATATTTTATGACATTTAAATTATCAGAATAATTATACATCTGATAATTCCGTTAATAAACTTATAAAATAAGAGCATCCGTATTGATTATGCAATACCAGATGCTCTTATAAATGACTTATACGATTATAGCTTACTCAGATTGAGCTGAAATGTTTAAATTAACAACTTTTGATGGACAAACTGTAGAAATAGCATGTTTGTAGATCATTTGTTGTTTACCTTCACTATCAAGTAAAACAACAAAATTGTCGAAACCTCTTACTGTTCCTTTAATTTGGAAACCATTTGTTAAGAATACAGTAACTGCAATACGATCTTTTCTTAATTGATTTAAAAGTAAGTCTTGAAGATTGATAGCTTTACTCATAATAACATACCCCTCCTAAGGATTTAATTGATTAAGTTCATTGTATAGGATAAAACTATACTTGTCTATATATTGCATAAAATTTCTAGATTCATTATTCCTATTATGCACTTTATTTAAGTACATTATACATCTATTTCCAAATTAATTATAGGGTCAATCTACAATATTTTGGAGATATTTTGACATTTCATTCACTATAGCATCAGCATCAAAGCTTAACTGATCTACTTGAATAAATATAGGATTGGATTGATGTCGGAACCAAGTTAATTGGCGCTTAGCAAAATGACGTGTATTTTGTTTAAGTTTATCTACACAGGCATCTAATGTCATTTCTCCTCTAAAATAAGGGAAAAATTCTTTATAGCCAATAGCCTTCATACTTGTACAGTCTTCCGGTAAACCAACATCATAAAAATGCCTTACTTCTTCTACTAGCCCTTCTTCTAACATTTGATCAATACGTAAATTAATACGGTTATAAAGTGTTTGTCTATTCATATCAAGTGCAAAGAATTGATAATTGTAAGGTGATACTTGTGCTGCACGCTTTTCTTTTTCAGATGCATTATGAGAAGAAATAGGTGTACCTGTTTGTGCATAATACTCCAGTGCACGTATCACACGCTTTACATTATTGGCATGAATGGCTTTAGCACTTGTTGGATCTACTTCTTTTAGCTTGTTATGAAGATATTCTACACCGTGGATATCTGCAAGCGCTTCTAATTCTTTTCTATAACTTGTGTCTTCTTCTGTTTCATCAAACTGTGTATCAAATAAGATGGCATTGAGATAAAAACCAGTTCCACCTACTAATATCGGTATCTTTCCTTTGGCAGCAATGGTTTTGATAGCTTTTTCTACTTCGTCCTTAAACCACGCAATGTTGCATCCTTCACTTGGATCAAGCAAATCAATCATATAGTGTGGAATACCTTCTGTTTCCTCTTGTGTAACTTTAGCTGTTCCAATATCCATACCTTTATAGATTTGCATAGAATCACAAGAAATAATTTCGCCATTGATTCGTTTTGCAAGCTGTACGCTTGATTTTGTCTTTCCGGAAGCTGTAGGCCCCGCAATGAGTATAAGTTTTTGTTTCATAGTGTCACCTACTGAATTCGTTTAAATATTTTTTCTATATCTGTTTTACTAAGTTTAACAAGTGTTGGTCTACCATGTGGACAAGTATAAGGATTCTCTAAAGTAAGTAGTGATTCAATGAGTGCTTTACACTCCGCTCTAGTAAGCTGATCATGTGCTTTAATTGCACTTTTACATGAAAGCTGAATAATATGTTCTTCTCTCATTTCATAGAGATTAGAGGTTTTCTTTACGTCAATACTATCTAGCATATCACGAAAAGCTGTTAAAGACATAGGCTGATTAAAGAGATAAGGAACTTCACGTATAATAATAGAAGATTCTCCAAAGAGCTCAATACCAAAACCAAGTTTTTGTAAAAGGTCCAAATGTGTCTCAATAAAAAGAAGTTCTTGACTTGGTAAATAAAGTGTCTCTGGCATTAGAAGAATCTGTGTCGAAACATGGCTCGTTATAAAGTCTTTCATATACTGGTCATACATGACACGTTCATGGGCTGAATGTTGGTCCATGAGTAACACTTCATTACCATATTCCAAAATCCAATACGTATTAAAGAGTTGACCTATAATTTGATAATCCACACCTTCTACAGGTTTATACGGTTCCGTTTCAATAACTTCTACAACAGATGTGATTTTTTTTGATTCATCCGTTAATGTTGTTTCACTTGTTAAAGGCAACTCATTGGTTACCTGTGCTGTGCCTAAGGTTCTAGGTGTTGTTAAAGCTGACTGTTCACCTGTCATTGGAACAAATGGTGTTTCACTTACCCTATTACTATCTGTAAAAGCTAGGGTTTCTTCTTTATTTATAGGCATTTGTTCTAACGCTTCTGTGGTATAAGTAGATGATGATGGACTTATAGGTACTTCTTCTACCTTCTTCCCAAAGAGTGGTTGATAGACTGATTGGCTTGTATTAAAATCATCCTTTTGTTTAAGGGGTGCTTCAACCAGCTTACTTGGATCATAGGACTTATTAAACTGAGGTTTATTAAAGAAACTTTCAACTTTAATATCACCCGTTGCCTGAATAGGCGCAGGTTTATAATTTGGGGTTGAAGTAAGGCTTTTAACCTCTGGGATTAGGTTTTCTATTTGTAAATGTTTACGAATACCATTATATACAGCATTATAAACACGTTCACTCTCACTAAAGCGTACCTCTAATTTAGTCGGATGAACATTTACATCAACTTCTTCTGGTGGTAAGTTAAGATGCAAAATAACAAAAGGAAATTTGCCAATAGTCACAAGTGTTTTATAGGCCTCTTCTGTAGCCTTTTGAAGTAAATTACTTTTCACTGTACGTCCATTAATAAAGAACTGTTCGTATTGTCTATTAGCACGTGTCAAAGTAGGTAGCCCAATAAGTCCTGAGACTTGAATGCCTTCTTCTTCGTATTGCATTTCTAGTGTATCTTTAGCTGTATCTTTGCCATAGAGGCTAAAGACACAACGTTTTAAATCATAGTTACCTGCTGTTTGGAAAACAAGTTTATTATTTTGAATATATTTAATGGCTACCTCTGGGTGTGCTAAAGCTAATTTATAAACAACATCTGCAATTTTAGTTGTCTCCGTTGCCGTTGCTTTTAAGAAAGCACGACGTGCTGGTACATTGTAAAAAAGCTGACGCATAATAATGGTTGTACCAACAGGGCAGGCAATCTCTTCAGAATGAAGCATTTGTCCTGCCTCTACTTCTATTCTCTTGCCAGTTAAAGCATTAGGTGTTTTTGTAAGGAGTTCTACTTTGGCTACAGAGGCAATACTAGCCAGGGCTTCACCACGAAAACCTAAAGATAAAACATGGGCAAGGTCTTCCGCTGAAGTGATTTTACTCGTAGCATGACGCAAAAAAGCAATTTCTACTTCATCTTTTGGAATGCCTTTTCCATTATCCGTAATACGAATAAAGTCAACGCCACCATTTTTAATTTCAATGGTAATGGAAGAAGCTTTTGCATCAATACTATTTTCAACTAATTCTTTGACAACAGATGCAGGGCGTTCAACGACTTCTCCAGCTGCAATCTTATTAATGGTATGCGTATCTAATAATTGAATTTGCGTCATTTACTCACTTCCTTACCTTCTAGATTTTTTCTTTTTAGAACCTTTACCATTTAGCTGATTTTTAAGTTCAAATAATAGTTGCATGGCCTCAAATGGTGTCATATTCATGAGATCTGCATCTTCTAATGCATCAATAATTTCCACATGGAGGTCACTTCCTCCTAATAAGCTCATTTGAGCTGGTGGTGTCGCTTGTGCTGGCTCAAGTAAGGAGACTTGTCCTGAGGGAGATACAGTTTGCGCTAGACTAATAGGTTCAGCTGTTAGAGATGCTTGTGAGGCTTCTACGTGTGCAGAAGCTGGTACTGTATTTTGTTCCGTTTGTAATTTATGTTCTTCCACAGCTTTTGAAGAAGTTTCAACTACAGCACGTAAATCTCTTGAACTTTCACCTTCTATTTCTGCCATAATGGCATGAGCACGGTCAAGTACTTCTTTTGGTAGTCCAGCAAGATGAGCTACTTGAATACCATAACTATGATCGACACTACCTGGTACGATTTTGTGTAAGAAGATAATGGTTTCACCCATTTCTTTAACTTGTACACAATAGTTACGTAGAGAAGGTATAGTTTTTTCAAGTTCAGTAAGCTCATGATAATGAGTGGCAAAAAGTGTTTTTGCGCCTAATTTATTATGGTTTGCAATATGTTCAATAATAGCCCAAGCAATACTTAAACCATCAATTGTACTTGTTCCACGACCAATTTCATCTAAAATCAATAAGCTTTTCTTCGTTGCATGATGTAGGATATTAGATACTTCCATCATTTCTACCATAAATGTACTTTGACCTGAGGCTAAATCGTCTGACGCTCCAACACGTGTAAAGATACGATCTACAACACCAATATGAGCAGACTCTGCTGGAACAAAGGACCCCATTTGTGCCATTAAAACAATCAGTGCTGTTTGGCGCATAAAAGTAGATTTACCAGCCATGTTCGGTCCTGTAATCAGATTAATTTGATGATCTGTTTCATTGAGATAGACATCATTTGCTATAAATTGATGCTGTCCTATAATCTTTTCAACTACAGGATGGCGTCCACCCACAATATTTAAAGTATCTGATTCATCAATCAGTGGTTTGACATAGCCATTCACTTCCGCAGCAATCGCTAAAGAAGTTAACATATCTAGTTCTGCAACGAGACGAGACATACGTAAAAGACGATCCATATGTTCAGCTATAAAATCGCGTATTTCTGTAAACAGTTTGTACTCTAAAGCTTGGAGTTTCTCATCTGCCCCTAGGATTTTTTCTTCTATTGTTTTAAGTTCTTCTGTAATGTAACGTTCACAGTTTGATAAAGTTTGCTTACGAATAAAATAATCTGGTACTAAATGGTTATAAGACTGAGTAACCTCTAAGAAATAACCAAATACCTTGTTATATTTAATTTTTAAATTTTTGATTCCTGTTTGTTCTTTTTCTTTAGTTTCTACATCACGCAGCCAATTGGTACCATGCGTTTTGACATCACGTAGCTCATCAATTTCTTGATTATAACCACCTTTAATTAGCCCACCTTCACGTAACGAAATAGGTGGTTCATCAATGATAGAGACATCAATACGTTCAAATAAATCACTTAAGTCATCAAAACTATTGTACATAGCACGAAGTGCATGACTTGTAGTTGTCTCTAAATGACCGTGAAGCTCTGGCAGTACACGTAAAGATTCTTTAAGAGCAATAAGGTCCTTTGCATTACATGTACCATATGCAATACGTCCAACAAGACGTTCCATATCATAAATAGCACTTAATGAGGCTTTGATATCATCACGTAAAAATAAGCTTTCTTTAAGTTCTTCAGTTGCTGAGAGTCTAGCATTAATGGCTTCTTGATGAATAAGTGGTTGTTCTACACACTTTCTGAGGTAACGTGCTCCCATAGCTGTTTGCGTATGATCTAGGACATGAAGTAATGAACCTTTACGCTTTTTCTCACGGAGTGTTTCTGTAAGTTCTAGGTTACGTCTTGTTGCGCTATCTAAAAGCATAAATTCATTTACATTATAGAATGTAATTTGACCTAAATGAGAAAGCTCATTCTTTTGTGTTTCTTTTAAATAGTTTAATAAGCTACTACAAGCAAGCACACAAGCTGGATGGTTACTCAGACCAATACCATCTAATCCTAAAATATGAAAATGATTAAGGAGTAACTTTTCACATAAATCATAATCTAAAACATGGTCTGGTATTTCTTCTACTAATGCATTAAAACGGTCTTTTAAATGTGTTGGTAATTTAGTATCAGTATAAACACGGTGATCTAAAAGACACTCTACAGGTGCGAATTTTGCCAATTCATCCATAAGTTTATGGTCACCTTGGTCAATGCTTACTTCTGTTACAAGCCATTCTCCTGTTGTAACGTCACAGAGGCTTAGACCATAGTGATCTTCTGTACGTACAAGAGATGTAATGTAGTTATTCTTACCTTCTTGAATCGTACTACCTTCTAAAATAGTACCTGGTGTAACAATACGTACAACACCACGTTTAACAAGGCCTTTTGTTGTAGAAGGATCTTCTAATTGTTCACAGATTGCAACTTTAAATCCTTTTTCTACAAGACGTGCAACGTAGTTATCTGCAGCGTGGAACGGTACCCCACACATAGGGGCACGTTCTGACAAGCCACAATCACGACCAGTTAAAGTGATTTCTAATTCTCTTGAAACAGTTACTGCATCTTCAAAAAACATCTCATAAAAGTCACCCATACGGAAAAAGATTACGCAATCAGGATTCTCATCTTTAATGTCTAAGTACTGTCTCATCATAGGTGTTACATTTAATTTATTCACACTCATCACTTACAAGTTCTCCCATTAAATAATGTGTTTTTGCACTAATGATTTTAATATTAACAATTTCACCAATAAAGCTTTGGTCCGCTTTAACATGAACAAGTATACCTTCTGAAGTACGTCCACTTAAAAGCGTTGCATCCTGTTTGTTAACTTCTTCTAAAAGTACATCTGTCACTTTACCAATAAAGGATTGCATATGTTCTGCTTGTGTACTATTAACAAGATCTAAAAGACGATTAAAACGCTCTTTTGATACTTCTTCTGGAATTTGATCTTCCATAGTTGCTGCTGGTGTACCTGTACGTTTTGAGTAAACGAAAGTAAATGCCCCTGAAAAACGTACTTGACGTACAACATCCATAGTCTCTTCAAAATCTTCATCTGTTTCACCTGGGAAGGCTACAATAATATCCGTTGTTAATGCAATGTCTGGCATTGCCGCCTTAACTTTTCTAACAAGTTCTAAATATTGTTCCTTTGTATAACGACGATTCATACGTGTTAAAACATTTGTACTACCAGCTTGGAATGGAAGGTGTAAACTGTTACATACTTTATCACACTCAGCCATTGCAGCAATTAAATCATCACTTAAATCTTTTGGATGTGAAGTCATAAAGCGGATACGCTCAAGACCTTCTATTTTATTTACCTCACGAATAAGGTCTGCAAATGACATTGGTGTATCTAGAGTCTTGCCATAAGAGTTAACATTTTGTCCAAGAA
Organism: Holtiella tumoricola; assembly: GCF_027857615.1. Taxonomy (NCBI): domain Bacteria; kingdom Bacillati; phylum Bacillota; class Clostridia; order Lachnospirales; family Cellulosilyticaceae; genus Holtiella; species Holtiella tumoricola. The sequence continues at coordinate 89,875 of NZ_JAQIFT010000040.1, read as the reverse complement.
GCATAATTTCTTTTACACCATCTTCTACAAGTGTACGTATTTCTTTCAAGATATCTTGTGGCTCACGACTTCTTTCACGTCCTCTTACATAAGGCACGATACAGTATGTACAGAAGTTATTACAGCCATACATAATGTTAACACAAGCTTTGAAAAGGAATTTACGCTCACTTGGTAAATCTTCAACAATATCTTGATGAGAATCCCAAATATCAATAACTTTTTTACCTGTTTCAAAACGTGTTTGTAAAAGTTCAGGAAGCTTATAAATATTGTAAGTTCCGAAGATAATATCTACATGACGATAATTTTTCTTAAGGTTTTCAAGTATAATATCTTGTTGCATCATACAGCCACAAAGAGCAATCATAAGATCTGGCTTTAAACGCTTAAGTTTTTTAAGATAACCTAGCTTACCAAAAATTTTGTTTTCAGCATTTTCTCTTACACAGCATGTATTATAAAGGATAAGGTCCGCTTCTGCCTCTTTATCGGTTTCAGTGTAGCCCATTTGGGTAAGCATACCCTGGATTTTTTCAGAATCGTGTGCGTTCATCTGACAACCGAATGTTTGAGTAAAATACTTTAATCCTTTATCTTTTATATGGTGCGAAAGTTGGGAAATAATGTCCATTTGTCTTTTTGCTTCAGCTGTTGAAATTTCAATAGTTTGTCTTTTGCCCATAAATAGTTCTCCTTTATACTTATTAAATATACAGTATACATTATATCATAATTGGATAAAAAAAATAAAGCTAGGGCTTATGAATTGAACTCCAAATGTTAGAGATATTTTGTCTAATATTTGGGGTTCAATTTATACTCCTAACTTTATAAACAATACTCTATGCTTATGAAAAAAACAAAGATGAGTTAAGCACTATCTAGCCAAATGATATTTTTATTATAACTACTTTTCTTCATCCACTATACTAAAGTAAATGTTCTGCGGAACACCTTTAATTTCTTGATCCCACTTCATATATACTTTACTTGTTTTGTTAATATGTATTAACTTAAAATATAAATATATATCGCTACTACACGCCCCTAGATTAAGCATAAAATAACTAAGGGTAAAAGTGATACTTAGCTTGCCACCGATTAAATATAGTATTACTCCTACAGTTAAAATTATTATATTGAATCCCCAGAACGGTGCTATTAACGTATTCATACATTGTTTAACTGTTAGATATTCATTCTCCTTAAAAATAAACAGTCTTCCTATAATTTTACCAGTTATTCCATACTTCATAGCCTCTTTTTGATGATATTTTTCATGCGGTCTAGAAAACCAACCAATTACTATTAAAAAGATATAAGTACATATTACACATAAAATATATCCACTACTCACCATTTTATGAGCATTTGCAACCCCTATCTTAACAAATAGTAAAAATAGAACTGCCGCCATACCTAGTACAATTTTAGATTTTTTGCTTTTATATACCCTTTTTACATTTATATCATACATAATTTAAATTCTCCTCATCATTAATATTTTAGCCTACTTAAATAGTATCATATTATATCCCTCCTACAAAATCAGTATTTGGGCAAAAAAATAAAGGATAAGCCCATTAGGACCTATCCTCTACATACTTAGCCATCTTCTTAATTAAAGATGGTACGTTATTGATATTTATTTTATCTAACTGCCATGCTGCAGGACTACCCACTATATTAGCACCTACAAGCACCTGTATAGCCTTTTCATAATCCTCATCTTTTTCTATGCCTTGTATAGCTTTCTTAAAATCTGTCCATAACTTAGGCTCTTTAAGCATCTTTGCTGGACATTGTTTCCCACAACTATCATGGTGTCTAATAACCCTATCTAATGGGATATTTAACTCTTTCATTAGTTTTTTAGTAAGCTCTACTGCATTTGCTACTGCTTTATTATAATCTCCATCTTGATTAACACATATTTCTATACCTATGGAATTACTATTATTACATTGTGGTACTTTAGGATTGGAAATGTATTTTTTACCATTATGCCAAGATTGCACGTTATGTTCTACTAATTGTATCACTTGCTTATCATCTACAACATAATGAGCACTAGCTCCACGATCTCCACTATTAAAATATTTATAATGACGTTCTGCATCTGCTCCAATATCTGCATTGCCTGTTTCATGAATAACTATATAGATTGGTTTATTAGCCCCACTATGATTATATTTAATTAGTTTCTTTGTTATTTGAATCATATTAAGCACCTACTCTTTCTTTAATTTCTTTTACATCCCCTTGAATAGCATCTAATTTATTAGTATGTTCACTAATAATCTCAGCCATCTTATCATTGGAACTAATCGCCCTACTAAGTTCTGTATAAAGTCTTTCCTTATCTTGTAATTGTGCTTGATACATCTTCCAAATAAAGAAACCACACGCTCCTACCATTACTATAGGAAAACCTAAACTGTTAATTAATGTTTGTACCATATTTACATCCATCTCAATATCTCCTTTCTTCTACTGGACGAGCCTGTCGTAGATACAAAAATAGCACCCTATTTTTAGGGTGCTTCATTTTAATGTTTATTTTTTTTAAGATTGTGCTATAATATGGGTATAAAGAAAGCACCAGTGCTGTAACACTGATGCTCCCTGAATGTTTTTATATTTGGGGCTATGAACTTAAATCACAAATTAGTTTTTATGATTAGAACGGTCGTTTTTCGAGGGCGAACCGTTCTTTTCTTTTGCACTAATTTCTATATGTAAGCCTAAAGTTTTTAACTTAAACTTATCTATAAAGATTCCTTTTCTTGGATAGATAACCATTGCTATCACCAATACTATCATTAGTACATGTTCCATTCATAACACCCCCTTTCGGCCTATGAGATAATACCTTATCCATAGCCCTCAGGAGGGTAACATACAACCCCCACGCCACCCTCTGCGTGGTTTTATTTTACTTGCCTATTATAGCACATATCTTTATTTTTGAATATAAAAAATACACCATCTCTGGTGCTCTCAAATCATTCTTTTATTCTGTTAATCCAAGTTCCTTTTTAACTTCTTCTTGGTACTTCTCAGGAATAACTTTTTCCCCTATTCCTTCTAACTGCCATTCATAATCAGCAATTAGTACTACACAAATCTCTGTTTGTTGTGCAGCTGGACACTTTTCTACTTTCTTTCTTCCTGCATCTACTAATCTTGCATTTGCTCTTACTTGTACTGGATATTGTGCTGTATCAATCATTGTGATACCTCCTTTAAATTATTTTATTTATCTTAAACCTTTTGGCCTAATAACTGATTAAGTTTTTCATCTATAGCTGTTAATAACTCCATGAGCAGTAATGAATCGCCACCTGCAGTTGTTACCTTCCCATTTGTATCTAAACTCAATTCCATGCTCATTAGACTATCTTCTCCACTTTGTAGGCATAATCCATAAGTTCTTTCAATGAGCGCTTTCTCTGTTAATGGTTTCTTACCAAGTCTTTCTAAAGTCACACTCTGCAATTCTTCGTGGTAGACCCACTTATACATAAAGTCATCTTGTGGCACTATAGGAATAACTATATCATCAGGAACTCTAATACATTTTGGATCATCAATGTAATATGCAAGTTCTTTTACTGAATTATCACTATGTGACCATAGCACCTCATTATCATCACTTATATAAAGAATCATAGTACAACCTCCGTTCCTAAAATTTTAAGTGTAGCTGTTCCTACATACCATCCTGAGAAATATAAACATTGTCCCTCATGTACATACATATCAAATATACAGTTTTTATTATTATTCACTGCTTTGTGATAAATCTCCATAACGGTTTTCATAGTCATATACGTTGGTGAGCCTACGTTATGTATATTAGTATTTAAAGGAAGTCCTTCCCAACTTGTATAAGAGCTATTTATTCCATGACTAGATGATAGTGTAGCCTGTACATCTGGATTTGTGTAAACAGTAATTCTTGAATTATCTGTACCATTTGTAGTTAAGAAACAAACTCTAATTACACCTGACCTTTTAGCAATAAATCTTCCCATGTAGCTCTGAGCACCATTACTAAAAGCATAAGCTGTACATAAGGTGGCTAATACATTGCTTGAATGTGGTTGATATACTTTCAGTCCACTTGTAGCTGTTGTAATATGACTCTTAATATTATCTCTAGCTGCATCTACTTTAGAAGTTACATGATTCTTAGTAGCTGTATGCTGATTAGTAACATGTGTTGTCAAAGTACTTATTGCATTTAAAATAGCAGTTTTAGCTGAAGTAATCCATTCATTAATCAGAGTACTAAGTGGTTTAGAAGTATCTGCATTAACTCTTTCGTTGACAACCCGTCTAACATCACCCGAAACATCTATACTCGTTATTTTCTGATCTATACTTTTAATTTTTTCTTCTGCACTCGTTCCATCCTCCATAAATACAACGTCTGCAGATGTATGAGGATGCAGCACATCTCCATTATCAGCCTGAAGTTCTCCTTTTAATTTAGCCATGTCATGCCTCCTATTCTATTACTTTAAAAAATAGTTTTCTTGGTACTGCATTGGATGTAGTTGTCCCAACTTTAATGCCATCACCTGGATCACCTTTAGGCCCCTGTGGCCCTGTTGCCCCCTTTGCACCTGCTGGCCCTTGCGGTCCTGTTTCTCCCCTTGGACCTTGTGGCCCTGTGGCACCTGTCGCTCCTACTGGTCCCTGTGCTCCAGTTGTTCCCCTAAAGTTTCCTCTTTTAGTCCAAGTTGTAGATGCTGTTTTTTCAAATACATCTCCATTAGATGTATTCAGTGCCCAATCACCTACTACACCTAATGATGTAGCTGGTGTCCCAGTAACATTATGCATTTTAGATCCTGCAACTCCAGCTGGACCTTGTGGGCCTGTTGCACCTACAGGGCCTTGTGGACCAACTGCTCCCGTTGCACCTTTGGGTCCTGTTAATTTCCCCCTATCTAGCTTTTGTTGAAAGGTCTCTCCATCTTCAAAAGTTACACAATCTGCTGATGTTATTACATCAACGCCTTCAATAACCTCACCAGTTTCTTCATTTAATAACTGTACTCTTACCTTCTTTAATGCTGACATCTTGTTCACTCCTTATTCTTTTATTTCAATCCCCATATTAGGGCTTACTTTTATAATGCCATTACTACTTCCACCACTCTGCCTACTTGTAACTTTAAAATACATCTTCCCCTTTACTCTATCCTGAACAGGAATATCCGAGCCTTCTGGTATAACATATGGACTAGATAAATTCTTGATTTTAGCATCTAATTGTGAGTCTCCTAGTATACGAGCATCTTCTTCTGCTTGTATTAGTTGACGTATTGCTTGATGTGCTTCTGGATCTTTATCGTGTAGTTCTAAATCTTCTGGCCCTAGACCTACCAGACTGCTATTAATAGTTGCTGATACATTTGTTGCATTTCCTATAATAGCTATAATGTCTATTTTCTTCTCTATCAGTTCACTACCTTTTGCTGGTATATACTCTGCTAATGCCCCTGCATTACCATAACAATAAAGAATTTCTTCTCCTTCATTATCAGGATTTTTTGCAAACAGGCCTAGCTCTCTATAATAAACCCCTATTGCTAAGCTACTATTATTAAAACCTCCACCTATCTTAGCAGTTCCATCTTCACTAACTAAAAGCTTCGTAATATCAACGGATAACTTCTCATTTACAAGTGTATTAAATGCTTGAGGTGCTTGTCCTTGGAGTTCACCATCCCCCAATGCTATACGTGTAAAATGTAGAGGTGTTCCAGTTTGTGCTTTGGCTTGAAGTATTTTTCCTTTATTAGTAAAAAATACGTTTGAAATACTCATCTTATCCCTCCTGTCTTATTGTGATTCTATCTCCAGTATGTAATGCAAATCCTATATAAATACCTAATTCACTTGCAAGTAATACAATAACTTCATCAAGCCAGCTACTTTTTCTTTTGATGTGTTCTGCTGCCTCTTTAAATTTATTAATAAAAGTTTCATCTGTACTTATATTGGTGGTTGTTATTCTAAAATGATGTGGCTCACCACCATACTCATACCACTCTTCTACGGTACTTTCACCAAAGATTGTACTTACCACTTCTTCAACAGCTGCAACCGTTCCCTTTTTCTTATGCCAATTAATTGCATTTTTAACTAATTGTCTTTTCGTACCTAATGGTAATGTAGGATCATAGTAAGGAGCATCAAATTGTTGTGCCATTAAATCCACCCTATCATCCTCTAAAGTATCAATGCTTGGTAAAATATAAAGTTTTTGAATAGTACTTTGTAATTTCCTTATTTCTAAATCAATTGCTTCACATGATGCCAATATTTGCTTATCATATGAAATACTTGAAGGAAGTAACTCTTTAATAGATAGGTTTTTTATACTATGCATCTTCTACCCCTCCAAAAACAACCGATTTACTTGTTAAATACGCTATACTTGTACTCTCTAAAGATGTAAAACTAGGGCTTATTACATTGACTCTCTTTGCCCCTGCTTGCATCACACGATAAATAAGCTCTGATGGATTAATGTCTCTTCCTAACTTACTTTGTTGCCATATTTTATATTCTGCTACTGCTTGATCAACTTGATTTTGAATAACTGTAGATAGAGCTATATCTTTTCTATCTATCCAATAAGTCATTTCTAGAGTGTAATTTTGTTTAGTTGGCTCTACAACTACTACTTTATCAGTAAGTGGCTTAACATTCTTTTCACTACATCGTTCAAGTATCTTATTTCTAAGTTCTTCTGATAATAACTCTCCATTTGCACCTATTGGAATAATATTTATCTCTCCTGGTGTTGGTGTTATAACTGCTACATCCCCTATTTCTGGTGAAACTGTTTTAGCCCAAAAAGCATAAGCTCCATCACTCCCAGCACATGAGTAAGAGTTAGGAGCTTCAAATGCTCTTTGTCTTAAGGCATCATCTGTCTCCCTATCCGTTCCACCTGTAGTAGTATTTATATTAGTAACACTTGAAAAGTAAGGGAACACATCTACTAATTGATTAATTTGTCCAGGGACTAAACCGTTTCCTATTTGACCTTTTGTCATACACTCAATAACTACTTCTATAGTTAATTGACCAGGACTAATAATACCTTCCTGACTAGTAGCAAAGTATAGTTCTCCTGCTTTTACCCTTGTTCCCTTTGGAATAACAATATTACTTACTTGTGCATTAGATAAAGTAAATTTCACCGTACATCTGGATGGTGAAGCTTCTAATCTCTCAACACCTACTAATGCAACCACATGATCTAAATAATCTCCTTGTGCGTAAGCAAGCAAATTTTGTTTAGCCCCAAAGTCAATAAGTACTCTTTGTTGAGTAATAATTAAGGCAATAGCCTCTAAAAACAATCTCACAGGATCTCCTGGATAAAGTTTTTTATTTGCTATTGCCTCATAAGCATTAATAATATCACTTTCTACAATTGATGTATTTGTACTACAAAAATTAATATGTTTTAAATCTTTAATACTCATTAATTACCACCTGCACTTTTGGTTTTAATACTCCTGTTAAATGTTCTTTTTCATAAGTAACTTTTGCTACCTTTACTCTAGGCTCATAGTCTTGTATAGCTTCTATAATTTGAGCTGTACATATATTTTCAGCCATTTCTAAAGGTAAGTCTAATGCACTCATATCAATGCCAAAATCTCTATCAAGTGTAACACTCCCTTTTGGTGTGGTTAAGATAATAGCTATATTTTGTAGAATCTCTTCTACCCCTCTTGCCAACATGTTAAGTGGTTTATGATCTGTTGTTATCTCATACATACTACACCTCCTATTTTACATACTCTTTAAGCGTTACTGTAAGCTCTGCTGATAATACATTCCCTTTATTGTCTATATTTTTATAGCCCTGTTCTAAACTTTCGACAACCCATCTATAATAACCTAATGCGTCGCCACCAATAACAAGCAATAAAGGTTTACCTGTTCTTGAATACTCCATAATTTTCTCCATATCATATCGTGGATTTCTCCCAAGGGTTGCTTCAAGTTGCATCTTAAAAGAAATAGAGTCTAAATCAGGTCCCAAAAACTCGCCTTTTGGCTTTTGCATATGAACTTCATGAGTGGCCCATCTTCCTGAACTGCTACGTGTAAAATCTTGAAAAGTACTTACATCATTTATAGATACCTTAAATATAATGTCTCCTAATGCACCAATCATATCTTGTCCACCTTCCAACTGCCCAATATAAACCCATCTGAAGAGTTATCTAAGAATAAGCAAAGTACAGGTTGATTAATTTTAGGTAAGTCTTCTGAAGTTAATGTATTACCGATTGGGATTAGAATAATTAAATCCTTTGAAACCATATTATCTAATTCTTTAAAGACTACTTGTGCTGTAGATTTTTCTTTATTTATACTAGAGACTTTACCGATTCTTACATTCATCAATATCCCTCCAAGCATTTGGTTAACTCAATATCAGTCTTATAACCACCAATCACTACATGATTGGCTTTTTGTATGATGTATTTACCATCAAACTTTTTCCATCCTTTTAATTCAATGGTTACACCTGAAACAAGTCTTGTGTCTCCCATCAAACTAAACTGTGCTGTATATTCGTTTGAATTTTTCTCACGTAGTCGCTGCTCTGATAATCTTTTGGCTTCTTCAACAGATTTTACCTGTTCATTAACCTCTAACTGCTGACCTTCACCTACTGTTGTTGTATATTCTATTGTTTCACTTGTTACTGGGTCTGTATAGCGTACACGACAACTGCCATAAGCTGTGTCATTAGTTGATGAATTAAAACTATATGAAAGTATATTGGATTTGCCTTTTTCTAAGGTTATAAGAGCCTCTTTAGCTTCATACAGTTTCTGTTCAAATAAAACAATGGTACTATTTGTAACTTTTAAAGAAATTCCTTCCCTTGTACATAGCTTTTGTAAAAAAGCTATGTTGCCTTCTTTGACTTGATCTATACTTTCATAAAATGGATCTTCACTACATTCAAACATCATACTAAGTCCTGAAGCACTAGCAATATCTCCCGCTATTTTTGAAAGGTTAACTTGCTTCCAAGATTTTGTTTGCTTTGTATGTTTAATTGAAGAATTAACTGGTACAGATTGTCCTTTTAATGCAACTGTATCAGGAGGGCCACTTAAACTGATTTCATCTAATGTGAATGCCCCACATGGTAGTACTTGAACACTATTATCCTTAGTCCAATTCTCTACACTAAAAGAGGCATAGATAAGATCACCCTTTTCAGGTAACCATTCTCCATGCCATAATCCATCTTTATCTTCTAATGTAATTTCAAGGCTATCTGCCTCATTACTTGCATTATCTGTATAGGTAAATCCTATCAAATACTTACTTATATCTAAACTAATGTCTACTCCTTGATACTTGACAGACAGTTTTACCCTTCTACTCATACTATACCTCTTTTCCAAGGTGGCAAACTACTTTGTTGTATAATTTGGACTTCTGGAATACTAAGTTCAACATTAGCTTTAAAAATAATAGTTTCTTTATATAGTAAATTAGATTGAATAAGCTTATCTACATACTTTTCATTTCCATAGACTTTGTAACTTATCATATCCCATGTATCACCTTGTGAAGTTATATATGTATTATCCATAAGCTAATCTATCCTTTCCTTTAAACATTGCTTTTACTTCCGCCATCCATTTTCTTCGCTCTGCTTCAAGAATTTGTGCTAATTTGGATTCGGATACATCTCCACCTTTAACTGTAATTTGAGGGTTATAAACAAGTTGATAATTGTCTTTGTTACTATTTGAAAAAATCCCTTTAGTTTGTGCATTAGTAAAGACTCTTCTTCCAGGTGCCCCCGAGATAAGTTCAGGTCCATTTTCGCCTGCTATAAAGGCTCCTTTAGGTGTACTCATAGTTCCTTTAGCAAACATAGGAATTGTTGGAATAGTAGGTATATTAATACCTACACTTTGCCCAATACCTATTAACTTATTAAGTCCTTCTGGTATCTTATTTAATCCACCAATAATAAAGTTAACAAAACCCTTAAAAGTAGATTTAACACCTTCCCACAAACCACTGAACCATGTTCCTACACCACCAAATGCTGATTTTATGCCTTCCCAAAGCTCAAAAGCTTTAGCCTTAATCGTATCCCAGTTTTTCCATAGTAAGACACCTACTGCAATCAGAGCACCTATTCCTAACACTACCCATCCAATAGGGGATGCAATAAATGCTGCATTTAATGCCCATTGTGCTGCTGTTAAAGCTACTGTTACACCTTGGGATGCTAGTTGAACACCTTTTAATGCAATAAGTCCCACTTTTTGAGCTGCCATCTGTGCTGTATTAACCGCCCACGACAGTGTATTTGCCGCTATTGCTTTCCCTTGCATAAGTAACGAACACAAGAAATCTCCAGCATATAAAGCCTTGAGATAAAGTGTTTCTGCCTTATCAGCAACTTTGGCCAATGTTAACTTACCTTGTGCAATTGTAGCTATAGTCATTGCTTTAGCCATCTTATAAAACTCAACAATAAGAGATCCTATTTTCCAACTCGTAAAAGCAACACCAATACCTACAATAATTGGTTTTAAAGTACTCCAATTAGTGCTAATAAAATTATATAAATCTATAGCTTTTTCAAGTACCCACATAACAGCATCTGCTACTTTTGGTAAGGCAGTATCTTTTAACCAGTCTAAAGTAGATGCCCCACCTTTTAGATTACTAAATTTTATTTTAATATCTTCAACAACTTGTGCAATCTTATCTAGTAATGGTTTGTTTTCTAGAACTTTTGCCTTAATTGTATTATAGGTATCTGTAACCCAAGTTTTTAATTGCTTAGTACTTACTAAAGCTTTTGAAATCCCATTATTAATCTGATTACCTATCTTTTCAAATGTTCCATCTTGTTGCCATTTAACAAAGGTATCTGCTAGGGTTTTAGCTTTTCCCTTAAGTGTATCCATCAAACTTCCTTGTTTAATTGTACCATCTGATGTTATGCCTACTATTGTAGCCATGCCAGATTTCATAACCCCTGATATGGTAGACATGATTCCTTTCATCGTACTTGCTTGCTTTTCCATACCACCTTTAAACTTATCATTCATAAGAGCAAGCATCGCTTCATTAAACTTCTCTTGATTGGTAATCTGTCCTTTATTGTTAACTACTTGAGTCTTGTTCATCTTGTCATATGCATAGGCTACAATGTCATCCTTTTTAATCCCAAACTCTTTAAGTCTTTCTAATTCTCCTGTTTGGGCATCAATAATAGCTTCTGTAGCCTGTATAAGGTCTTTATTTGTTGCACCAGCCATATCACCAATCATAGGTAAATATTTTTGAGCTGATAGACCCATTGCTTCAAGTCTTGCACTTGCTTCTACTACCGAACCTGTTTCAAAAGGTGTACGATTTGCTAAGTCAACAGACCACTTCATAATCTCTCCAGCTTTTTCAGCTGACTTAGTTGCTGTTTCAAGTTGCATCTTAAACCCTTCTAGATTCATAGCTTCTGTAAGAGCCATCCCAACAGTATTTTTAGCCCCTATAGCTCCTATGGTTGTTGCCATAGCTGCTTTAGCTGTTTTAGCTAAACTTTGTATACTTCTCGTTGCACTATTAAAGCTCTTATTAAATCCAGAAGCTAACTTACTATTTAAAGCAAATGCTATTTGATATTGCCTATTCCTTGCCACATTTTCACCTCTTCTCTTGCATAATTTCTATCCATGCTTCAAGTTCATCTAAGGTCTGTTCTAACCAATATGTTACTGGTGTAAAAGAGGCTTGTGCCATTTCAAAAGCTATTCTTCTAAAGTCGGTTCTGTGACTGACTCCTCTCCTAACAAAAAATTCTGCACTTGGACTGTTATAGTACTAAAATCTTTAATCCCTAAAAGTGGAATTAAATCTGTTGGCATACCACACGCTTTTGCAGCAACAACCGCTAAATACTCTTTATTAAACTCTAAAACAGGTACATCTAGTGATTGAATTTCCTTTTGAGCATCTATCATATCTTTACCTGTTAAACAATCTAAATCTAAGTTTAATTCTGTAATTAATTCCCCTTCAAAGTTTATTGGTTTCTTTAATTTCATTTTCATATTTTTATCCTCCTTATTTATCAAAAAGACCTACGCTTATAAGCCTAGGTCTCTTCTTACTTCTTTTAAATAATCTACTCCATTTACAATATAAATATAGTTAAATGGATCAATTTCAATTGCTACCTTCCCATCAATTACCATCTTATAGTAAAGCACACTAAATTCGTTACCACTTTCTGTGCTAGCGCATGTTTCCATTTTACCTGGTGTAACTTTCTTTGGGATAGCTCGTACGATATGTTTAACTGCAACCGTCTTAAGTTTACCTTCTACATTATCAAATACTTGTTGTGATGCTCTAAAATCTAGAGCATGTGTAACTGGTGCTGATAAAGCTACTAAATCACCACATACGCTACGCCAGTTAATTGTCATACTCATAGCCCCAATATGCCCAAGTGTAGGCAAGTCAACTTCTCCTGATATGCCAGCACCTTTTATAGTATCTGACATAGCTTCAATATCAGGTAGTTCTACATCTGCAATTCCTAGCATATCTTTACCATCTTTATAAGCTCTATAAGCAATAAGTTTATCAGGCATTTTACTCATACACTTTTACCTCTCTTTCTATGCAAATAATGCTTTTAAATACTCAACATCATATTCAAGCACAAAGTCTATTTCTCTTGCTGGTGATGGTGGTGTTATATATAAATGGAACTTAATGTTCCCATCCATAATGGATGTTGAAGGATTCTCTTCTTCTAAAAATTCAACTCGTCCACCTAATATGTACTCGCTAGCTGTTAAGCCATTTAGCCAAATGTTTACACTATCCATGACAGTATCAATAAGTCTTCTTGTAATAGGTGCATCTACCTTTTGCCAAAAGGTCTGTACAATTGTTGTAGCTATCCAATAGAACATACGCTTCACAGGGATAAAGGCATCTTTGGGGTCTGTAACTAGTGGATAACATGCTGTACGATTACCCCAAGCCTTCCAACCACCACTAAAGTTAATAGCTGTTACTATCCCTTGGCCATTAAGATAGTTAGCTTGATCTATACCTAAGATAACTTCCTTACCATCCTTACCTACTAATCCATTAATTTGCAAGTTGTGATTAGATGGTGAAGCATAAGGTACCCCATCATATGAAGCATCTACTTTACACATAAGACCAGCTAGTTGTGTACTCATGTGATAAACAGCCTCACCTAGTCTTACTTTTGGCCAACATACAATTTGATTTTCATAAACATAATTGTTTGAAGTTTTCCATTGTGCTACATCTGAGTACTTTGTTACTTCATCTACGGGAATATCTGTTAGTGCCATACACTTAAAATATCCATTAATATTACTTGCCTTACTTACCATAACTGCTGCTACTGTTGGCTCTGTACTAAATTTAGGGGCTAATACTTGTCCTGGAACGAGCCCAAAACGAGGAAGAACTTCATTAATTAATTCAAGCCCTGTTAATTGCCCCTCTAAACCAACACCCCCTATTATGTCATCATTCGATACTGTTGCTGGAGTAAGTTTAGAATAAGCCACTTTAATTTCTTGTGTTCCACCATTAGTAAGGGAAATAATCAGATGCCCTTGGGCATTAAAAGCCAGTTCATAATCTTCACCTAAAGTCTGCTCTATACCTTCACTACTTTTTACTACAACTGTAGATAAAAGCACAGGCTCTTCAATAATTAATTCACCTTCAACGACAGACTTTGTTGTTTCTTCCACAACTTCTTTATGCTTTGCTGGATCTAATACATTTATAAAAGCTACAGGTGCTACACTAAAAAGTGTAAAATGTGATTTTATAAACTCACATAATGTATAGCTTTCAAAATCGTCACTATATCCAAAAGCCTCCACTGCTTCTTTGTAAGAATAACAAAGTACAGGCTCATTCACTTTTGGATTTTTTACTAGATGAATAGGTGCTGTTCCAACAACAACTGGAAACCCAGCTAATGCTTCAACTGGTGGAATAATGCTTGTTGGAATTTCTGATACATAAACACCATGTCTATATCCACTCATCTTATCTACCTCCTAAATAATTCATAATTTCTATGTATTTTTGTTGCTCAAAACTTCCCTTTACAGCAAGTTTTAAACGTGTATAATTTAACTTTTCAATAGGTACAATCAACTTACTAATAGCAGGGCATGATTCAATATGTAACTTTAAGATATTGTTTTGACCTTCTATAACTGTAAATTGGTTTAATCCTGGCAGATTAGGTCCACAATAAACCTTTTTATTATAAGGCTTTTTAGCTACTTCTTTTTTACTTTTTACGCTAGCCACGGTTCTTCAACTCCTTCTATTTCAATTCTAGGAATTTTAAACTTTAGTTCTAAAAAACCATGAAAATGAGGATATGCTTGTTCTTCTGGAATAGATGACTTAACGGGATGTTCTAATGTGTAATAATCAAACACTTTCTTTTTTAAAAGATATTGCTTGATACCCTCAATAATATGTAAAATATCAACCCATCCCCTGCTATCTGGGCTATGTACACCAATAATAAGCTTTAAATTCATCTCACTCTCTTCTTCTTTATCTTCTCCATTTATATATCTAATAAGTACATATGGAAAATCTTTATTTTCATCATCATCCACTTTTAACGGTTCTAGATAACCTAATTCTACTTTTGGTTTTCTAGTAATATTATCTTTAGACTCCAATTCTACATTGACTAGAGCCTCTTCTAATACTACTTTAAAATGCTCCATTACTTTATACGCTGTCACGATAAGCACCTACTTGTTTAATAATTTAATGACTTCATTCTTAAAATTCTTATCAAAGTTCACTTCTAACTCCTTTTTTACTTCTTTAGAAATGTTTTTTGAATTCGCCATACCTGCTACAGAAGGCCCTTTTAACTCACGAATTTCATCCCTCTTAGGGTTACTCCCCATCTTTCCACCTGTTCTTTCGAATATACCTATATGCCCACTATTAGGCATTGTTTGCACAAATGCTTGTTCTGGTAAGCTTTTTCTACTCCTCTTTTTAATATACGCTGCATATGCTTTAGGAGTTTTGGTATCTGTCCTAAATCCTTTTTTTAAACGTGTAACTGGTCCATTTGCAATAACCTTACCTTCTAATCGTGATAATGTAGCCCTTTGTATATTTAAGCCCCTTTTAATCTCAGAAACTTTAATATTATAATCAGTCTTCAATTCATTATGAAGACTTCTTCCTGCTGAACGTGTAGTTTTATTAATAGCATTTTTCATACACCTTTTCATACCATTGGGAACTTCTGATAACATCTCTTCTGCTTGCTTTACAAGGTGTTTATCTAAATCAATTTTAATCAGAGTCATTCACTCCTAACGTAATCTCAAAAATCCCATCTGTTTCTTTACATGAAACAATAAAGTATTCTTTATGATCTAATCTTAAACTTCTACCCTCTACAGGTTTCCTCTTGAAATATTTAGATTGGATTAAAACTAGTTTTTCTCCTACATAAGTTCCTTCTGCTGCTTGGATGCGTCTCTTTTGTATTTCATCTTCATCAATGATAATTGGAACTTCTTTATCATCTAATACATGTATTTCTGCAAATTCATTAGTATTAAAAAAGACATTTTGTAAGTCCTCTTCAATTATTTTCTTTAAGTTCATCATGCACCTACTTTTTAGATGTTCTGCCTATACGTGGTGAAGTCTTTTTATTTTCTTTAGTTTTTGTATCTTCTTTCTCTGTTTCAACTTCTTCCTTTTTTTCTGGTTCATCTGATGCCACTTCTTCATCCAAATCTAACCTATTGCATTTAGCTTCTTGCTCCATTTGTATGAGTGGATACTTTTCTGCTAACCCATTAGCTACAAGCTCTTCTTCATCTTTTAAAGATAATGTTAAAATAGCACCCTTCTTATAAAGGATGCCATCTTTGTTAAGTGGATTAGTAAGTTTAATCATGCTTCTTCCTCCTATCCTATTCTGCAGAGTACAGTTCCTGCACTTGAACTTGTTTTTTTGGAAACAGCTATGCCTGCTACACAAGTCAATTCACTTTTTGTTTTAGTGACATAACGATTACTATTATCCCAATAAAGAACATCTCCTACTTCCATTGTTTCTGCTGCAGCTGGCATTTCATAAACGCCTGTTAATCTTACCCCACCTGTTCCACCGCTTGGAATTGCTTCTGCTGCAACACCTACAATCCCACCAATTGGTACAATGTCGTTGTAGCCAACTTCTGCAGTGGCTGTAAAATAAATAATTTTCCCATCTTGAATAAATTTTGCTTTTGCCATTTCGGCACCTCCTATAAATTTTATATAAAGGCTTATTTCTAAGCCTTTATTAACCTAATGTTACCCCATTATTTTTAGCAAGACCTTTGAAGTCTGTAACAGTTACACCATAGTCCATGTAAATTCTCCATTCCATACCTAGGAAATCAAAGCCCATTCTACTTTCAAGCTTAGGCATATCGTCACCATTTAAATAAGTCACTTCAATAGTATCTGATAACATTGGGTCTGCTGCTAAGAAATAGTTCAATAAATTACTTTCATCTGCTTCAAGTTCTGCATCAACAATGAGTTCCAATGCATTTCTCCAGATGTTATTCACTCCTGCATTTTGTTGTCCTGGTAGTGCCATAGATGTAAGTAGTTGTAATGCTTCATTTTCAAGTTCTGGTGGCACAATAAGGAATTTTGGTGCAATATTTAAAGCTTGCTTACCTGCAATACCTTTTTGACGCTTCATTAAGGTTTTCATTTCTGACAATGTCTTATTTGATAATGCACCTGCTGTTCCTAAGTTACCATGATCAGCATGGAATAGAGGCTTATTATCAAAAATTGTTGGGTTGTTTGTAAGTTGTTGATAAACAAGCTTATTAATACCACGTCTAGCTGATTGAACATAAAGCATAGGAATTTTAGTAAGGATGCCTAGATCATCATTAATCATAGCTTGACGTGTAAATCCAAACTTCTTACCAAATGTTGCAATAGACTTTTTAACTCCTTGGTCTTTTAGTTCATCAAATGTAAACTCACCTGTCTCACTCATTCTTGTAAGATCACCAGCTTCAGAAATCTGATAATGTGTTGCCCCTTTGAAGTCTGGGTTACTACCAATACTTGTCCAACGTTCAAATGTCGTCTGAGCAATTTGGTTGCCTCTTGCCATAGATTTATTTACTGTATCTGAAAGGATACTTGCAAATTGGCTTTCTGGACTTAAAGCACGTCTTAAGAGCTCATCATCATCTAAACGATATGCATGTGTTACACCTGAACGCTGTAAACATTCAATAGCAATATCTCGTAGCTTCATGCCTCGCATTTCCCTAGCCCCTTCGGCTGGATTTTCTACACTTCCAAATGCACGCATTTGTAATGCATCTGATGCTGCTGCACGCATTTTATCTGCTTCATCTTTATGTACATGTAAATTACCTTCTGAACGTCCAGATGAAATAGGTTCATTCATACTCATAAATCTTTTTAATACTTCTGCATTGACCTGTTCTACACTTAATCCTCTTTTAATAAAATCCTGCATATCAAGTTCTAATCCTCTTTGACTAGCTACTCCACAAATTTCAACAATAGCTGCATAGCGTTCACGTTCTGCTTTTAATGCTCTTTGAACATCATCGTTACCACTTTGTGCTCTTTCTTGTTCTTCAATTTCTCTTTTCAGAGTATCAATTTCTCTTTGTAATGACTCAAATTCTAATTGCTCTACATCTGATAAAGCTCTGTTTCCATTTTTAGCTGCATCTAATAGTGCCTGTTGTCTTTGTGCTTTTTGTTTAAGTAACTCTTTTTTGTCCATTTTTTCTTCCTCCTACAGGTAATTTCTATTTATTTGAACTTGCCTTTCTAAATTTGAAAGGACAATATTTTCAACTTGTTTTTGTTGCATATTTTCTTCTAGTTCTCTCCCTACACCCACACTAGGATCTGCTGGGATAGATACAATTGAAACTTCATAAGGTTGCCAATTCGTTGCAACTTCACATGGCCCTACAAATCTACCATTAATTGAAGTAGCACCTGCTCTTACTTCTTCCCAACAAGATACGGTATAGCCAACTGATACCCCTTTTAAGGTTCCACTTCTTACCTTTTTATAAATCTTTTCACTCTCTTCATCATCATCAAAGACAATATCACAGTATGTTCTTTTTTCTGTATCATTACATACAGCATTTTCAATACGACCAATAACCTTATCTCGATCATGATTAAAGAGTGATACACCCATTTCATTTAAACGTGTAAAATCTACACATCCTTCATCATGGCAAAGTATTTCTTGTCCATACCATCTATTCACAGGTGTTTCACTTGAAAATGAAACAGATATTCTACGCTCTTCTTCATTTACTTGCCTAATTGATAATGGAATACTTCTTTGTTGTGTTAACCCATTATTAGGTCTTTTCTTTTCCATTAGATTCTTCACTCTCCTTCTCTTCTGGAAATAACTCTTTTTCAAAAGTTTTTTCCTTAGCACGTTGTTTCATGACTTCTTTCCAATCAAGTCCTCGTGAACCACAAACATTTGCCAAGGTATCCATTCCAGATTCTAAAGCAAATTGATTAGCTCTTACTTCTTTTAATGGATCTATCCAACTCCATCCTGGTGTAACCCAATCATGCTTAAGGTATTTCTTTTGATTTTGCCAAAAATCTTTAATATGTAGTTTCCCACTTAATACTGCCGAAATGATAAATTCTATATACACTTCTCTACAGAAATGGTCTATTAAATATTTTTGTTCCATTTGATAGGTTCTTTGGTCTTCTAACAGTCCTTGTCTTGCACTTGAATAGTTAACCTGTGACATATCTCTAGATGATGCTTCATAACTTAACCCCTGTCCTGCTCCTGCTATGCGCTGTTGTGTCATAATAAATTCTTTTGCATTAGATGATTGGCCACTTGGATTAACTGTAGTAACATCATCTCCTGGTTGTAATTCATGAATCATACCTGGACTTATAGTTCTAACAGGATAACCACTCTTTCTATCTATTACACCACCTCTACCAATTGCTCCTGATGGCGAATTCTTTTTAATAAATACAGATAGACAAGCTAAAATACGCTCTTTAACTGATATAGCTTCTACAAACTCATTAACCTCTTTAACTATTGGCATAGTTCTGGCCAGCTCTGTTACTTCACGAATTTGTGTAGGACGTTTCTTACTAAATAAATAGATTACCCTACTTGCCTCAATACGTTCTGTACCTCCTGTCCAATAGCCATCTGGCGAATATTGTTTAAAATAATAGGCAATAGGTCTATTGTATTGATTAACTTCAATCCCTCCAATAATCCTATTACCCTCTGAAGTTTTACTTAAAGAATAAGATGTATCCAGTTCATCTACCTCTTTCGCTTGCAAACAAAAAGGAATTATTCCATCATCTGTATAACATTTGATGAATATAATTCCTCCGT
Organism: Holtiella tumoricola; assembly: GCF_027857615.1. NCBI lineage: Bacteria > Bacillati > Bacillota > Clostridia > Lachnospirales > Cellulosilyticaceae > Holtiella > Holtiella tumoricola. The sequence continues at coordinate 70,299 of NZ_JAQIFT010000040.1, read as the reverse complement.
CTACTTTTTTCCTTCTTACAGCCATAGCTTGAAACTCATCAAAGCATTGTGTTCCTGCCACATCACAATTTTTTGCATGACACCACTCTTCCCACAACTCTTCAATTTCAGTATTTAGCTTTTCATCCTCATTTCCTTCTGCATCTATTACCTTTGCTTGGGCCATAATACCTGTACCTATGACATTTCTTTCAAATGGATTAATAAGTCCTTCTAAAATATCAGAGTTTCTTTCTAAGTCCCTTGCTCTTGCTCTAAGTACATCTCGATGGACTTGATTCGCTTGTTCTGCTGTTCCATTAACAGTTGTCCAGTTGGTATTAAGCCGACTTTGAGTCCCCGCATCATAAGACCTTAAAGACTCTCTCCATGCAATACGATTATACCCCCATCTAGGTGATATAGCTGCTATTCCTCTATCAAGCCAGTTCATTTTCTCACCTCCTTTCAAATACGTTTCTTATCTTCTATCAAAACAAGCTACAGTAACACCACCATAACTTTCTTGATCTCTTATTTCTTGTTCTAATCTTCTTCTTTCCTGGTACAGTACACTAAGTTCTGCTTTTTTAATACGTCTTGAGCCAATTTGATATTCTTGTGCTCCTTTTTCAATAGCACTAATAGCACCGTTTAGTTGTTCTAATCTATTTACTTTATCCATCTAGATCCACTCCTTATCATTATTTATCCAATTCTCTTGGCTTTGTTCCTCTTCCTTTTGCTCATCACCTTCTGGCATCATATATCTTACATGTAAAAGATCAGCTGCTGCCGCTGCATACACTTCACAGTCTAAATAATGGTTATCAGCATGGCTTGTTTTTGTTTTCCAAACTTCTACGTCTCGTCCACCTTTCCTTTCAATAACCTTCTCCTCACTTGTGACCTGTCTTGCATAGTCCATATCAACACCATCGTAAACCATCCATGAGCCTAGTCCATTTTCTTTACGCATTCTTGCATAAATCATATTTTTATATTGACTACCATCTACAATACATAACCTCATGCCATATGCACTACTATCAATCTTATCAATATTAGTAAGCTTGTATTTAGCTACAATAGTATTAGATGAACCTTTACATGCCATGGCCCAATCTTGGTTATCTAGACAAAACTGATATACGTTTTCTGTATCATTCCCTGAGTCAATTAAAGCTAAATTAACTAGATAAGACTCTCCATTTTGCTTACTAAAACGTTGATTCATAATAAACTCTACTTGCTCCCACGTTTCAACCTTACCATGAAGGATATTCCACGATGTCATATAAGGCCCCCACGCTCTAATAGTAAAATAGAAACAATCTTTTTGAACGTCTACGCCACCAGTTAAAATAAATGCTTCATCTGGAACAATACCTTCTGTATATTCAGATTGACGTTCAAATATAATGTCACTATCCAATTTACTCTTTGTATCTTCCCAAGGCTCTCCAAGCCATGAGTTAATAAAGTTCATTAGTTTTTCAGGATAGTTATGAGAAGAGACAAACTCATAGGCCACATCTCCAAAACGTACCCAAGGGGAATATATTGCATTTAAATGAAAAGCTATAGATCGCTTACCATTACCATTTATACATCTCCATTCACCATTTCTAATCATTTGTGGCTTATGATTATCTTGAATCATTTCTTGACAATGTTCACATTCATAATAAGCAGTTTCTCTAGCTTCTTTCGGAGACTTTGTATCTTCTTTCCATTTCACTTGCTTAAAGATTAACTTTTGATATGTACCACAATGAGGACATGGCACATAATATTGATATTGACTATCTGCATTAAGCCATTCCTGCCAAATAGGCCCTCTCTTTAATGTAGGTGTAGAGGTTAAAAAGATTTTCTTTGTATTAGGAAATGTTCTAGTACGCTCTTTAGCTAAAGAAATAGGATCAGCTTCTTTACCTGCATTTGTAGGATACTTATCTACCTCATCAAAAAAGATAAATCTTACTGGTCTACTAGCCAAGTCAGATGCAGAGTTAGAACCAACTAGTACAATATACATTCCATTAAAGTTAAGCTCCAATAGTTTACTCTCATTCTCCCTGTACTTTTCTGCTAATACTGGAGATAGAGCTATCATAGGCTGAACTCTTTTCTTACTTGTAAATTCTGCAAGCTTTTCTGTAGGATAAACAATCATAGTTGGACTAGGATCTTGTGCAATTACATAACCTATCATATTGTTAAGGCATTCTGTTCCACCTACTTGTGTAGGCTTTACAAATACAATCTTTTCTACTTCTACATCTGTAAAAGCATTCATAATACCTTTTAAATATTCTGTTCTACTTGTATTCCATTTGCCAGGTTCAGCACTTGTTTGAGCATCTAGTATGCGATACTTATCTGCCCATTCTGAAACTGTTAATTTTTCGGGTGGTTTTAAGACTTTTAAGGCTTGAAGAATCCAGTCAGGAATGTTGACCTTTTTACTTTTCTTTATAAATGCCATTCTCAGCAAACTGCTCCAACGCACTATTTATAGTTTCTCTAATCTTATTTTCCACCCTTCTTGCTTCTACCTCATCCACATAAGGTGCAATATCTACACCTATCTTTGACACTAAACCAAGCGCTGACCTTTTAAAGATAATAAAGTATCTTTCAAGCTCTGCTATAGCATCACTCTTTAATAGATAATCTCCTCTAGCAATTGCATTCTTTAAATCTGCATTTTCAGTTTGTGCTTTTTTAAGTTGTGTCTCATAGAATACTTTTTGATAAGTGATAGGCATAGTCTCTATATCAACATCTTCTGGCATTTGCCTATTGGCTTCATCACGCCACTTAAGCACATCTGGTAGATACCAATAACCATGTGATATTTTAGGACAACCTTTCTTCTCCCATTGGTTTAGCGTTTTTTTAGTCACACCAAAAGCCTCTGCTATAATTCCAGTCGATAAACAAGTCTTACCTTCAATCACTTTGATGCCTACTTCCTTTGCCATATGATTCCTCCTCTCTTAGGGTTAATTTGAAACTCAATATTTCCCACCCTGTAGCCTTAGAGCCACAAAGCTTATAAGATTTTTGTTTCAATACTATAAATTCCTCATATTAACCTACTTTCAAAATTTTTATAATGACAGAAGCCTCGGGCGTCGTGGTACCCGCATATACCCCCACCCCTTAGAAAGTACCTATTCATTTTGCACAATACTTAATGAGTGCATCTGCTGCTTTTCTTATACATTAACCACTGCTCAACTGCTTCTATCCCTTATCTATCAATGGATATTTCCCACTCACTAGAAGATATTATGAGTTTTACTTTACCTAGGGATTGTTAAACTGATGCAAGCCCTACACCCCTTGATATTATTAGCCTTATTAAATATATACTTCTTGAGTTTTACATTATACAAAAACGTTATACTCATGCATAATCAAAGTGTCTTAACTCATGGTTTACTTCTTCATCTACAAGGCCAATGTATATCTTTGTTTCTTCTATTGATCTATGATTTAATATCTTCATTAATGTTGCTAAGTTCTTGAACATTCTATAATGTTGATACCCAAATGTCTTTCTTAATGTATGGCAAGATATATCTTCAAGACCAAACTCCTTTTCAATCTCTTTCATTAATTGCCATACTCTTTGTCTTGATACTGGAGTATTACCCTTTTCAAAATAATCTCCTTCTTTGTTAAGCCTTTTAGGAGCATACTGTCTAGATAAGAATAAGTACTCTTCTCCATCTCTTCCTTTGCAATACTTCTCAAGTGCTTGTACCAAACTTGGTGGCATTTCATACTCTCTATATTTGCCTGTCTTCTTTTCTTTTACTTTTAAGATTCTCTTACCTTTTACATCTTTTACTTTAAGTTCTACTAAATCAGCTACTCGTAAAGCTGTATAAAATCCTACAAATAAAATCATATAATCTCGTTTATTTCTTTTACGGTACACACTTAGTATCTGCTTTACCTTGTTCGGATTTCGAATTGGAGAAGCCATCTTATCACCTCTTTATACTATTCCTCTTTAAAATAGCCCTTGCTACTTCTTGAGTAACTTTATCTACACATATACACTCTTTAGATATAAAGACACTAATATCATTGACTTGATATTTGTTACCATCTTCTTTTCTTATATTAGCTTCTGTAACAAGCTTCCTTGTTCTTTCTAAGGATTCAGTCTCTATATACGCTCTAAATATAAAGTGTTGCTCGTTTACTATTGGTATTAGTAAGATGTCACGTATTTTTTTAAGTTCTACTATTTGTTTGTTTATTTCACTTAATGTCATATGCTCCACCTCTATCTAATAATTTGTAATAATTAACTCACCATACTCTTTTCTAGCTTTTTGTTCCTTAGCTATTGAATAAGATACTTGTACTTCTTCTATCTTAAAATCTTTGTACCATTCCCTCACTTTTAGATGGTCGTTAATTGTAACCATAAACTTGCCTTTTATCTGAGCTAATGTATCCCTTAACAAAAGATGCTCTTGCTCTCCAAATTCATTGCCATAACCTGCAGTTTCAAAATAGGGTGGATCACAAAAGAAAAAGCTATGAGGTCTATCATATCTTTTGATAATATCCTCAAAGCTTTTATTCTCAACATATGTATTTCTAAGTCTTTCTTTTATATTACCTAGTACGCCTTGATAATATATCTGTGGCGCTGGCTTACTTGTTGTTCCATAACCAAAGGTTTCACCCTTACTTGCAAAGCTTTGTGAGATGAGATAGAGAAAGCGTACTGCTCTTTGAATCTCGGTAAGATATTCAACTGTACAGTGCTTATATTCTTCAAACATATCTCTACCAGAAAACTCATACTCTAGTACTCTCTCAATCTCTGGTGCATGGTGCTTAATCATACGAAACATATTTATAAGTTCTTTGTCAACGTCATTAATAACCTCAACTTTACTCGGGTCTTTACCAAAGTATACCCATCCAGCTCCAAAGAATGGTTCTATATAACAAGTATGCTCAGGTATTCTTTCTAAAATAGTCTTTCTTAATTTTGATTTTCCTCCCATACGAGGTATTGGTGGTTTCATCATTTGTTATATTCTCCTTTACAAAACAGTTTTTTATTGGGTTATTACACACCGTTTTGAACAAGGATTATTTAAAATAAAATACACCTAGATCATATCACCAGGTGTATTTAAAACGGATATTTGATAGGTTGTCCTATCGTTTTGATATTAGGATGATTTGCACTTGGGGGAAAAGTGCTTTGTTGCTTACACTATTATAATAGCAACTTTTTATATTAAAAAGTGTCGCTTTTCTGTCGCAAAAGTGTCGCTAAAATGTCGCTTTTTTTAATACCGTCCTCTATATAAACGTTCTCTCCTTCCCCACGAAGAGTTTCTTAGCTTACTTAATGATACTCTATTTATTTTTACAATTTCATCAGTATTCATTCTATATGTATACGATAACTCTTTTATACTTAATGGATTACTATCCCACCCATAATGTAATTTAACAATAGTTTTTTCATCTAAAGTTAATTCATTATCTAGTGCCTCTCCTAACTCCTTTCTTACTTCTTTATAATACATACTGTCTTCAGCTTTTACAAAATACTCTTCATCATCTATAATCTTATCTATTATTTCTTCTTCTCCACTTTCATTCTTTACATTTAAGCTTATTTCTTCATTAGTTTTATTTTTTTGTATATATCTATATATTCCTTCATAAACCCAATACACTGCATAATGTATAAACTTAGCTGCACTTTGATTAGTAAAATCATACTTTTCACATGCTCTCATAAGTCCTATGCAGCCTTCTTGGTATAAATCTTCTGCATCTATGGCATTAATTTTATCTGTATAAAACTTTGATACTAACTTTCTAACCATTTTTTCATTTTGCTTAATAATACTATCCATGACCTTATGGTTTCCTGCTTGATACTCACGCACTAATTCTTCATTGGTCATTATAGGCCCCCCTTATGCATAATAATATGTTGCTCCACTTACTAATGGCAAATCTTGATTAATTTTTATCCCATATAAAAACTCACCTATAATCATTACTGCATCTCTTCCAAGCTCTCTGCATCTTGTTTGCCCGTATCCTACATTAAGAGCTACTGCAACCCATTTTTCATTTTTCATATACTTCATATGTATAATTTTAGATGAAATAGGGTTCAAATGACTTAGCCCTTTATCTATAGCTATAATATCTTTTTCTACCTCTTCAATTTCAAGTTGTAATTTTTCAATCTGTCTTAGAATCCTTTTTTTAGATAATTCATCTTCTTCCAGACTTAATAAACGTTCTTGCACTTCAAGTTCTTTTCGTCTTACTAGTATAAAATCTTTCATTCTCCCATATTTTTTAAGTTTCTCTTTTGTTTCTTTTATCATCTTATTCTTCATCCTAATCCCTCCAATATCAAACTTTCATTTGTTTGCTTGAATAAGCACCAAAACACTTGAACTAAATCATTAAAAATTTAATCCAAGTGTACTGGTCCTTATTCAATTATTTCTTTTTGTACTTAGCAAATATATCAGCAGCTCCCCCTACTTTTGGCTTTTTCGTTTGAGGTGTAAATCCATCAAGAAAATTAATATCGCTTTTAAGTCTTGTCTCACTTGTAGCCTGTAAGTTTCTCTTAATTGATTCTTGGTTTTCAATCACTCTATTCTTAATTTGATCTAACCTTGTAAACGGTAAACTTAACCCTGCTAATACACAAATTGTTTCTTCCCCATATCCTTGAAATACATCTATGTAATTTCCTACTTCTTTCTTTAGCTCTGAAATATCTACACATTTAGCAGCTAATAAACCAACATACTTAATAACTTGATCTGCCTCAATAGGCGCATATATATTTGACTTTATCCCCGCTACTATATTTGCTAAGTTTGTTTGCTCCTTATCAACCTTTGTAATCGTTAACATTCCTCTTGAACTTAACATTTCCATTACTTCAGCTTTATCTATATTGCCTTTAATATCTTTATGGTTTGGCATATCCAACATTCCTTGTAAGAGCTCCACAAAGTCCTTATTAATGCTTAATTTATTTTCACAAGCATTATTATCTAGAACAATTGTACTTGCTATACCATCTATCTCTTCTAGCTCTCTAAAACACTCATATGCATTAATATGTGTCTTTAATGGTTCATTCTCTCCTGGGATAATAGTAATTGCTCCTACAGCCTTTTCCATATGCTGAATCAATAAGTCTATTAGCATTGGTGATGCTCCTGATCCAGTTCCTCCACCACTACTAAAGATTACATAGATAAAATCTTTATTGACCTTATCAGCAATCTCTTTCCCAATGTTTTCAAAGTCCTCTATTACAAGCTCCTTTGCTTTATTTCTGTCTTTATTACATCCTTCTCCACCCTTAATGTGATACTTGAACTTAGTTTCAAGTGTTGATAAATCCTCATCTGAAGTATTTAAGAAAAGCACATCATATCCAACTGCCTCTAATTTACTCCCAATATTTCCTCCTGCTTGTCCAACTGCAATAAATCCTATTTTGTTATTCATCCTAATTCCTCCTCTAATAATTTTGATCCTGTATCAGTTATATAGTAAGTATGTTCACGGCCTTCATGTAATCCTTTAGCAATATACCCACCTATCAGTAGTGTCTTCAATCTTCTATGTAATGTTACTTTTTTTACTTCAAGTACATCCATAATACCTTTTCTTGTTATGGCTTGTATTTTTCTAAAACATTGATTTTCTTGTAATACATTAAGTATTGCATAATCTAACTTATCCATCGTTTCACATCATTTCATATGATTTCATCGCATTTCTTAAGGTTTCTTACTGTTTCACATTGTTTCATAAGTTTTCATCATCTATAAAACTATTCCCTATTTGCTCTAGATCAACCTGTGGGTTAAGCACTGTACATATTTCATGAAGTGCTGATAAATAGTCGCTATTGTCATTAAAATAAATAGCATTATTTGCAATTGCATATGCTTTTTTAACATTTTCTAGACCTAATAAATCAACTGATAATTTTAAATTACTCATTATTAAACCTCCTCTCAAAAGCAAATTTTATTTAATGTCTTGAATACATCTTATTAATTTTATACATAATAATTAATGGATCTTATACTTCATGTAGTTAGCACCATTTGTTGATTCATCCTTATGGAATAGCCTAATTTTTCCCTTATAGGCTATTCCATAAATTTCAAATTACGTTACAGTTTGCTTATTAATACGTTCAACAAGTTTAGTATGTATTTTATCCACATCAACTTTTCCTGGTATTACTTCACAATCTACATTTACTACATACTCTTGTGGCTGATCTTCTTTCTCTAATATGTACTCCAACCAATTGCCTATAGGATTACACATTACAACCTTATACCCTTCTTCCAATAAATTCTCTAGTTCCTTATATGCGATATTTTCGCCTCTTGCTATTCCCATCATACTACTTGTTCTTACTACTTTTTGATTACCCATTACTTCTTTCTCCTTTCAAAATCAATTTTTATTGAGTTATATCTATCATCCATACTTTAAATGTTCCTGGTGCCTCTTTATCTACAAATAAGTAAACTCCATCATTTCCATGCTCTAATCTTGTATCTTCTGTTCCATATGGATAATACCTTACACTTGCTTGATATATATCATCTTGATTTATCACTTCTGGCAGTCTATCTCCATGCTCTATTACACAAGCTTCTGCAAACTCTGCTTTATTAGGAAACTCTTTAATCTTTCCAACTAACTGGGTTCCAGCCCCAATAAACTCCATTATTCCTTTCATGCCTTTATCCTCCCAAAAACTAATTTTATTGTATAGAAACTTCTTCTAACTACCAGATCATGCTATAATGCAATGAAAGGTGGTGAAAATTTGAAATACATAAAACCAATTTATATATTTATACTATTAATGTTATTAGGTTCTTTTCTAACTATTAGTAGTTATGATTTAGGCTCCCATGCTGGAACAAAAAAAATAACTACTAAAAATTCAAACGGCAGTACTAGCCTAAGCTATCAAACTAATACAGATAAAATAAGTGCTTCCATAGATGCTTATAAAAGCTTAGGATGTGTTGTTTTATTGATAGGTGGAATAGGCGTGATATCTGTACTGCCTAAAAAGAATTAGAAATGGTGTTCATAGTAGCACCATTTTTATTTTATTGTCTTATTAACCAGACTTGTCTCTTTATTTCAAAAAACTATTTTATTTACTCTTGCCATACAACTTCTACAATGTCATCCTCTTCAACTTCAAACTCTGGATTATACTCTTTAAGTATTTTTTCAATCTTTTTCTTATCAACAAATAATATCCATTCTTCTTGTTCATCATTGAAATGCATATACATTTTGTTTTGTATCTCCCGCTTCAATTTGTCAAATTGCTTGGCCTTATCCCTCAACTCATCAAAATCATTAATACTAATGGTTACTTTTCCGTCCATCTTCATCCTCCTCAAAGAATTATTTTATTTATTAAAATACGGTGCATCTATCCACTCACGCCAATCATCTTCATAATTGTTATTTCCATTTTCATTCCATTCAGTATCTTCGATTGCATTAAAGATAAATGATGCTAGTTCTTCATTTGTCATCTTCCGTATTCTGTCTCCATTTGTCATTTCATTTCCCTCCAAGAATGATTTTATCGTGCCAAAGTACAATATTTTTGTATAACCCGTTCTGCTTGTTTCCATACTAGCCAATTTACATCTTTATACGTTTCAGCGTTGGCTATCTTCTCCCATACACTTCTATCAATTTCTGACATGCTTTCATATGATCTGTCTATATTATTCTGCCTAACGGCAGTTAGTTGATGTTTCTGCCACCTTTTCAACTGCTGATTACGTTCTTTTTCTTCGTGCTCTGTATATGTCATTGCCTCACTCCTCACTGAACAGAAAAATTATTTTATTACCTTCGGTTCAAACTTTATAAAGTCCTCTATACCAAGTTGCTGTTTTTCTTTTGATTTTCCAATCAGTACCCCGTGTTCAAAACCTCTTATATCTAACTCAAATACCTCTTCAAAACTATTAAATTCCTTACCAATCACGTCTTTAAGAGGTAAGTACTTCACAACATCATTAGGTGTTATACCCCCTTTTTCAAAAGAAAGTATCATATCTCTTTTTGTTCGTTCTGGATATTTAGAAACCAGTAATTTGAAGGGATACTCTCTTTCGTTAAACATTGCATAAAGTATTTTTATCCATGCCTTTATATTCACCACCTCCATAAAACTTAGATTTTAGACTTTCAGTAACTCTTTGTGTTCATGAATATTTCCGACCACCTTAACCTTAACGCTCCAATAATCTAAATCAGTTCTAAAATATGTGCTTTCTATCCATTTAATAGTGAATGCTGCATTTTCAAATACAACATAACATATTGATTCTTCTCCATATCTACTTGTAAACAATAGTATGTCACCTTCATAAATATCTGTGCCATTCATATCTTTAATCCCTGTATACTGCATTGTATTAAATGCTCTTTGTTCAGGTGTCCCTGGTAGCACTTCCCACATTGGTAAATGCATTATATCTCCATACTGCAACATCTTTTTATTGATAATATCCCATGCTCTAAACTTAATCTCTCTCATCGGATCACCTCTCCTGGCACTGACATTAATGCCGGCACCACCAAAAATTATTTTCTACTTATTAATCAATGCTCCTATGTTCTTTAACCTTACTTCAACTGACCCGTCTGGGTTATTAACTACCTCAAACTTATTAGGATCAGTGAGCATCTCCGTAGGTAATTTAATTTCTATCCCTGTATTCGTTTTGATTTTATGTGAGGTATATTTTTTACCTACTTTTTCAGCATTGGGAATTTCAATTACCTCTTCTGCAATGCCTTGTTCTTCAAATATAGATAAGCATTGCTCTTTAATGTGTTCATGTTCTCCAAAGGTTTCCTCCAATACATCACTAACACGAATACTACTTGTATGATCTATACTCTTAGCGATATTGGTTTTAGCAAAAGCTAGTCCCTCTAACTTATTATCAAAGTTTTCTTCAATTGCTCCTGTAATGACTTGTTCCACCAGCTTAATTTTTTGCTTAGTAGATAGCGTCGTTGTTGTTCCAAGTAAATTATGTAAGTAGCACTCTTTATGTCCATCTAAGAGAAGAATTTCACACGTTTCCAAATTAATAATTGCAGCTTCTTGAATCTTACTTGAAGTCTCTGGGAATATAGTCTTATGCTTGATAATTTGATTAATAGTACCTGTACCATTTTGATCTATAACATGTGTGTATGCTTCTTTATAGTTCAGCTTAAAAAATGCTATATATGGTACCTGGTCACGTTTAAACCTTGTAACGATTAAATCCCCATTAGGAATATTTTCTAACGTTTGCATATAAGCAAAAAATTGACTTGCTAATTCACAAGAAAAACTATAGAAGTCGGGTACATTTACTCTAATTGTTTCTGCCCAAGATGAAGTTTCTTCAAAAATAGCATGTGAAACACTATGACTATTAAATAAATCTACTATGTACGTTGTGATATATGCCTCTACCTCATCATTTAGTGCTAAACACTCTTTTGAAAGTATAGGCTGACCATACCCCATATCTAAGGTATGCATAATGACTTTATCAAAAAGAATACTCATTCTAGTTCCTCCTTCTGGTACCGACATTAATGCTGGTACCACCAAAAATTGATTTTAGTACTTTATTTGAACTTTTCTTTAAATCACCTTATAATTTATTTATCAGTTGTACGGAGCTGAAATATAAAAGAAAGGTGGTTCTTGTATGAAAATCACTCAAAACCAAGAGCAAATTGCTAAAGAACTTTGCCTCAAGCTCATAGAGAAAGACCTATTTATGCGTCCTTCTGTAGATAATTCATGCGATACATACAATAACGCTGTTGGTAAACAAGTAGGGATTATGTATCAAGCAATCTTATCTCAAGTTTGTAACCAAACATCATTAAATGATTAACGTATTTTCATATTATCTAATGTAATTACTAATGAACTAATTGCTTTCAATGTCTCTGGAATAGCTGCAACTACTTCTGGAGACATTTGTTCTTTATCTAGTTCTTTTTGAACCCATTCACAGCTTTTACAAATTGTTTGTTTAAGATTTTCTTTTACTTCTTTCATTCTTATTTCCTTCCAAAAGTTAATTTGTTTTACTCAATCTTCATCTGACCTGGCATAATTGCCGTTAGCTTTTTAATATCTGTAACAGGCTTATAAAATTTATTAGCCCCTTCTATACGATCTATTTCTATCAATCCATGACTTTTAAGATTTTTAATATATTTATCTGTGTTATTTTTCATGCATCCAAGTTCTTTAACAAGTTGTGATGATGTATACGACTTAACCAAGAGCATAAGGATGATTCTGTACTCTGTTGACTTTAATTTACACTGTGCTAAATAGCTGCAATACTGTTTATCCATGTTATACTTTGTTGGTTAGTATTTTTAGACTAATCAATTAGTCTACTTACACTAACCTTATCCTTTAACCTTTTTGTCCAGCACTCAGCGCAACTTATTTTCCCACACCACGGAATCTTTCCTTGCATATCTGCAGAACATCCTGTCACGCGCCATATTTTTTCTATAAGTTCCTTATCCGTGAGATCTTCATATACATAAGTATCATCGTATTTTTCTAAGATTCTAATCGCCTTATCTCTGTCCATATCCTTTACCCCACTATGTACCTAAAGCTAACGCCAAGGGTTTTCACGTATCCACCATTATACGCAATGGCATTTCTTATTGTTTTCTCGCTGATATAGTGTGCTTCTGCCGCCTCTTCAATCCTTGCATATTGCTTGATGATTTTATTTGTACCATCCTCAATCTCTGCTATACCATATCTTTTGATTGGTCTGTTACTCCCATCGCCGTAGGCAAACCTCAAATGCCTCTTGTCAAACTTGCCATCATTATCTGCAAGCATTTTGTGTAATCTTGCTCTATCTATTTTGTGTTCTTCAAGTGCCTCTTTTATTGAGCTATAAGTCTTAATAACTTCACCTGTTACATAATCTAACTGGTTAAACTTTCTTCTTTTTCCCATGTTACGCCTCCTATGCTAACTTAAGTTGCTCGCATTCTACTTTGCTAGATTCATACTTTATCCCTTTTACTCTTCTTGCTACTTGCTGCACATCTGAACAATACTGTCCTGCATAAACATGTAAGGCTACATCTTCAATAGAATCTTTTTTATTCCATAACTTAATTGTGCCCATAAGCTTATTGAGAACTTCTTCATTCCCATACTCTTTGATATGCCTTTTAACAATGCTTGTCCATTCTTCTTTGGTTAGCTTTGTGCCATCCATGAGATAATAAAACCACACTTTGTTTACTTCTTCTCTGCATCCTAATGTCATATTCATTTACTTTACCTCCCTAGTTCAATAAGCTCCCTAATATAGCTGTCTTTTTTACCCCTATAGCCTGTCTACGAGGCTCTGCTTTCACTTTAACCGGTGGGCATATTTCCATCATTCGGTCATAAGTTCGTTCAACACCATCTACTCCTACCATCTTGTTTCTTAGCTGCTCTGTAGATAAATTGGTTGTGATAATAAGTGGCTTCTTTGCCCTTACTCTGGCATCTATAACTGAGTAAATAATCTGTTTTTCTTTTCCACTCTTGCCATTATGTTCTGCCCCAAGGTCATCTATAATTACAAGACTTGCATGTTCAAACTGTCTTATAATTTCAACCTCTCCAAGTGCTCCAACTCTGCCATAGCTTTCATAGATTTGATTAATTAAATTAATGCTACTTGTTGCAATAACAGATACACCTTTTGATAACAGTTCATTGGCGATACAAAAACTTAAATAAGTTTTGCCTATACCTGTATCACCCCAAATAGTCATTCCAATATTTTCTGCTTTCATTTTTTCCCAGTTATCACAATATTCCTTGCCTAATTCAAACATTTTTTGATTAAGTGCTGTATGCTCCCAGTTCTCAAACTTGCTATTTTTAAAGCTTTCATCCATAAGAGAACACGCTCTTAACCTCTCCAATTTTCTCATCTGCTCTTGATAACGTTCTAATTCCTCTTTTTCTTGTAGCTCTAACGCTTTACACCTGCAATTCACCCCTACTTTTTTCTTTTTGCCAAATAACTTAACAATGTGCTCAGTAGGTGTTCCACATTTAGGACATATATTACAGACTAAGTCCAACGTTGGAGTACTTATCGTTTGATCCATCTGCACTAATATTTGATTTACTGCTTCCATCATTCTTCCCCCCTTTAGTCACCTTAGCTATCTTATAACTCTCTAAAGCTTCTACTGTCGCAATACCTTCATTTGTCCACGTAATAAGAATGGACTCTATGTAATTTAAATTTCGAGCATTATATCTTTTAGCTTCTTTCATAGCTTCTAAAATAATTGGGATGGGATAATTTTTACACCAGGAGATCATAACTTCTACATCGTATTGTTTTGGTAGATAAAAATTGCTCTCAAAAAACTCAAATACTTTTTGTACACCTTCTCTATTCTTTTTACCTCTATCATCATCTAACTTAGATGCCGATGATGCCTCTGTAGAAGTCTTTGTAGAAATCTCTGTAGAAATCTCTGGTATAGGTTCGGCCATTTTGTCGTCTTCGTTACGCCATTCTGTCGCCGTCGTTACGCCAATTTGTCGTTCTCGTTGCGCCATTTTGTCACCATCGTTTGCACTTTTCGTTTCTTCGATTACGCCATTTTGTCGTGATGGTTCAACTTCTTCTTTGTTTCCTTCAACAACTTGGGTTAACCTATCATAATCAATGCTGTACCAACTGGTTTTATCAAATTTAGCTATATTAAAATTACCTACTTTTAATATGCCTAAATCTTTAAGTTTTTTAAAAATTCTTTGAATAGTTCTCTCTCCATAAAAAGGAAAACACTTATTCCACTCTTTAATTGAATTGTAGGTCCAGTAAGATCCTTCATGAAAATTATTGTTTTTCTTACGGTTTATTTCTATCCAGTAATGGATCTGTTGAAGTACTAATGCTGCATCTACGCCTATCTTAGTAGCCAATACTGTATCAACTACTAATGGTGCTTCATCAAATAGCAATTTACTCATGCAAAAATCCTCCTTTCTTACCTTTTTCTAATTCCTTACGTTTAATAACTTGTCCTAGCCTACATGAAAAATGTCCTATTATAACACCTAATGCAAGCAATGTTGTGCCTACTAATTCTTTCATAATGTAAGCCTCCTAAAACTTATATATTAAATACAACACCAAAGATAAAGCATAAAGCTTGTACCTATCGCAGCTATTATTGACGCTTCAAGCAACCCTTTTATTTTGTACACCAATCCATTTATAATATTAGTACAAGCTATTCGCAGTAGCTTGACTAATATAAAATGAAAGGTGGTGTTGAAATGAAACAACCGCATGAATTAATTGAAACTGATTTATTCGACCATACATATGTAGATGAATCAAAACAAGAAAAATATGAAAAGGACTGTTGTGTCTCTCTAGTCTGCAAGTCTTATGGTGCGCTAAGTTACTGTTGTTTAGCTGGTGCTAATGTTGGTAATCGTTGCAGATATGCTGAAAAGATGCAGCTTCTTATTCTTAACGATTCAAACCCGAATGCAACTTATAAGCCTGTAAAACCTAATCATTAGACACTATACTAAACAAGCTACCTAGTATAATTTCTTTAGAGTTATCTAAAATTGAAATTGCCTCATTTGTTGTTATTCCTAATTCCTGAAGTGTTACAGCAAATTGATAGGCAATTTCTTTTTCCTTTTTACTGATTAATTCAAGTATCTCTTTTTGTTCTTTAAAACACTCCATACGCTCTTTAGGATCTTTTAAAGTATAAAAACCTATTTCTTTTTGAGAATATTCTTTTTTTAATTCTCCAATGGATACATTCTTCATAATACGTCTCCCTTTAATATTTATTAAATACAGCACCAAAGCCCTAGCATGAAGCTTGTACCCATTACAATTATTACTGAAACTTCTAATACCCACTTCATAGCTTGGTCAAACCATCTGCTAAGATTTCTTTTAAGTGCTCTTTTTTCTCTGACTGTCATTATTCAATTCTCTCCCTTTGACACCAATATAAAAACGTGCTATACTAGTGTCACCAATTTGTTGTTTTATACATAAGCTCTTTCAAGATTGCCGTCTTGGAGGGCTTTTTTCTTTTGCATTCCTTCTCTGATTATTATTGGGAACATTACTGCAAATAGTTCTTGTATCTGTTCCAATGAATGTTGGTAATCAACCTTTTCACTATCATCTATCTTCCCATCTCGGAAAATCCTCATTAGTTTAGGAATTTCTTCTACAACATCATTAAATTCATTCTGCATATCTAATGCTAGCAATCTTAAGTCATTAAAGTTTTGATATGTATTAGGAAAAGATGGAACCAAATCATCAGCTCCATGTTCTTCTCTCATATACAAGGTGTATACCTCTGGATCTTCATAGATACGTGTTAGCTTAATTACTGTTTCAATTCTTAAATCAACTTTTCCATTTTCCCATTCACTAATACGCGCCCTTTCAACTCCAAGCTCAAGTGCAACATCTAGCTGTGATAATTTTTTAGCCTTACGTGCTTCGTAAAGTCTTTTTCTAAATCCATTTACTTTCATTGTTTTCATCCTTTCTGTACATTAATCTGTACATATGTAATGTGATTGATTTGTACTTTGTATTCCCTAGCTAATTTAAAACTTATAGACTATAGTCAAATAAATAATTACCTAATTGTTATTATTCAGATTGTACTTTGTATTGTTCAGGTACAGGATTTACAAATACCCCAATAGGGATGCCTTTGTAATTGTTGTCATACCATTTGATAAAATCTTCAAAGTTCTCTATACCCAAAGCTTTAAATTGTTCATTACAATCATTTTTAGCATTGCTCCATATCTTTTCTTTTAATGCTAAAAATTCATCATGATTTTTAACACCTATTTTTTTGTAATATTGTTCTATTGTCATAATATCTCCTTGTTTACAAGGCAATCGAATATTTTGTTCGATTATTCCTTAAAAAAAATGTTTTCTATTGATTCATTTAATACATCAGCAATTTTTTTTGATAGTGAAAACCCAGGAGTTCTTTTCCCTCTCTCAATCATCGAAATATAATCTTTATGTACTCCTACCTTTTCAGCCAATTCTTCTTGCGTAAGCTTTGACTCTTTTCGATAAAATTTTAATTTACATTCTACCAAAATCCTTACCTCCTTTAATCGAATGTTTTGTTCTATAATTAGAATACAGAACATTTTGTTCTATGTCAATAGTTTTTTAGAATTTTTTGTTCGATATTATTTTGTTTATCGAACAATATGTTATACTTTTTCTGAGGTGATAGAATATGTTATTCGGCGATATATTAAAAAAGTTAAGATTAGAAAAAGGTATTACTCAAAAACAATTAGGAGAAGTTATAGGAATATCTGATAGAGTTATAGGGTATTATGAGTCCAATAATCGTTTCCCAAAAGATGAAAAAGTAATAAAAGATCTTGCTGCATACTTTAATGTAACAACTGATTTTTTGCTAGGAAGGGTCATCCAAAAAGATATTGTTCAAAAAGAACAGCAAGAACATGATGATTTCATGGAAAACGTACGTATTCAATTTATGGATGCTTCCGAAAAGGATAGGGATGCTATCTATAGAAAAATTAGTGAACTTTATTGGGACGCTAAAGAAAAGCAAAATCAATCTGATAAATAATTAATTTTTACAAATGATAACGGGGTAACATCATGAAATATATAAGAGAATTAGTAAGGGAGCTAGTTCACAAACATGGAACTAGTAATCCTATGGATTTAGCTAAATTTGAAAATATTCATGTGGAATTTGACTTTTATGAGGAAACAAAAGGATACTTTATTAAAATTGATGAAATAAAATACATTGTTATTAATCAATTACTTAATGAATTTCTCATGCTATTTGTTATAGCGCATGAGCTAGGCCATGCGCTTATGCATTCTAATAATACTTATATCATGAAATATGAAAAGGGTATTTATCACACTGATTCCCACGAAACTTTTATCACTAACAATATATATGAACGAGAAGCCAATTATTTTGCAGTACTTCTTCTTCGTTCTTATTTTCAAGCTTACGAAAACTCTTTACCTAGTGAATTACTTGAAATTTTAAATGCATATTCAAATATAAAAGAGGGTTTTGATTTATAACAATACATAAAGAGCACTTGGCTCTATTATTTTTAATGTTTATACGAACATACATTCGATAAAGGAGGATTTTTATGAAAGCCGCTCTCTATATACGAGTAAGTACACATCATCAAATAGATAAGGATTCTTTGCCCTTTCAAAGACAAGAATTAATAAACTATGCCCAATATGCTTTAGGTATTTCTGATTTTGAGGTCTTTGAAGATGCGGGGTACTCTGCTAAAAATACGGATAGGCCTGCTTTTCAATCTATGTTTAATAAGATTAGATTAGGAGAGTTCTCTCATCTTCTAGTATGGAAAATAGATCGTATTAGTAGGAATCTAAAAGACTTTAGTGATATGTATGATGAGCTTAAAAAATACTCTGTTACATTTATTAGTAAAAATGAACAGTTCGATACTTCTTCTGCTATGGGAGAGGCCATGCTCAAAATAATACTAGTCTTTGCTGAGCTAGAAAGAAAGTTGACTGCTGAAAGGGTATCTTCTATTATGCTCTCTAGGGCAGAAAAAGGGCTCTGGAATGGCGCAAACTGCCCTTTAGGATATATTATGCCACCAGATAGTAAATTCCCCGTAGTGGACGTAAATGAGGCGAAAATCGTAAAATATATTTTTAACACCTATGAAGATACAAAATCAGCCTTTCAAGTAATGAAACTTTTAAACCAAAATATGTTTAAAACCAAACGTGGTGGGGAATGGACGAGTAAGACAGTAGTAGATATTATTAGAAATCCTTTTTATAAGGGTACCTATAGATATAATTATCGTGAAACTGCTCGTGGAAAGATTAAACCTGAAGATGAATGGATCATTATAGATGATAATCACCCTGCTATTATTTCTGTTGAACAATGGAATAAATGTAATTTGATTATGGATACAAATGCAGAAAGGAATACAAGTGAATTTAGAGGGAATGTGCATACACATATATTTAGTAATATTTTAAAGTGTGCTGAATGTGGCAGGCCATTTATCGCCAGTAAAGATCGTGCTAGAAAAGATGGCTATGCTCCTTCTAAATATAGATGTCAAAGTAGGATGCGTGCACTAGGCTGTCAATCTAAAATGGGAAATGATGATAAAATAGGTAATTTTGTACTTACCTATCTTGCTAACTTTATGAGGGCAACAAATAATATTAATACTCATTCAAGCATAGAGTCTTTTGAAAAGGAATTGTTATCAGGTGATTCATTAAAGAAAGTAAAAAGCTTAGATAAGACCTATTTACAAGATACCTATATGTCTGTTTTATATAATCAAAATAAAGATGTGTTTTATGAGCAACTCGATAACCTTGAAGGAATGGAGTCAAAGCTCTATGACTATGAATTATTAATTGGTCAAAAAGAAAAGCTTGAACGTGCTCTAGAAAGACTAAAAAAACTATATCTATTTGATGAAGAAGGCATATCTGAAAAAGAGTTTCTAGTCCAACAGAAAGCCTTAAAAGATGAGCTTGATGCCACTAATAAAAAATTGAAACATTCTTCTAATCATACTTCTACTTCTGATATAACCGACCTACAAAAGCTTTCTAACTTTATGTTACTCACCCAACTAAATAACCAAGAAAAGATACAATTAAAAGAATTACTAGAAAGGATAGATAAGGGGACTTTAAGAAATTTTATAGTTTCGATCATAAAAGAGATTATTGTAAAAGATGGAAAAGTAATAAGTATACTATTTCATAATGGATTAATTAATAGATTTATATATTAGAAAATGCCATAGGATTACCCTATGGCTCTTGTTTTTCTACCTGTACTTGAGTAGTTGTAGTGATTGAATTGTTTTGAGAATTTTTATTGGATATAATAGTCTTTCCTATAATTTTAAAATTAAAAATAACGCCTAGCATTACTAATGTAATTACCCAAATTGCAATTAACACCCTTACTTGTTTCCAGGTTGATTTTATTTTAGTATTAATAAATTCATCTTCTTTAAAAATTTCTTTTTGATCTTTATCATCTAATAAATCTCCATAAGTATTTTTAAGCTTTTCATAAGCCTCTTTTTGTATACTCATAGTTATTATTATTTCATAAACACTTAATCCTAGATATATAATAGATCCCACAATAATTATATTGATTACAAATTTAACTTCAGATGAAAATATGTTTGCTATAATATCACTTGAAGCTAGATTAGTAAAAAAAACAGTAAGTAAGAAAGTAAAGATGGCTATTACATTATTTCTAAATTTATGTATAACTGTAACAACCACTTCCCCTATTCTATTGCAAAAATCAAATATATAATCTGATACCTTATTCTTAACTTCAATATACTGCTCAATATTATTTTTCAAATACATTGCATAATTTGATTTAATTGATGACAATGTGGTATCATCCAATGCAAGTAAATCTACAAATTTACAATGTAAACTTATAACATTTCTAGCTAAAATTGCTTTGTCAATGACATTCCCATCTGTATAAATCCATTTATAAATAGAATATAACTCTTTACAGTGTGTAATCATATTATCATTACTTAAGTCATAAGATATGGAAAAATTTCTTTGTCCACATATTTGAATGTTGAATATATTATTAATGATATTGGCCGAATTACTTATATATGCTAAGGCAAAAATAGTTTCTATCTTACTAAAATATCCATTAAACGGGTTACCTTCATAGGTACAATTTAAATGAAAGTCCTCTGGTAGCAATGGATATTCTTCTATTCCATAAAAATATGCACCTGCTTTGCAGCTATTCAATTTGTCCTGTCTATCAAAATCAAATATAGTTTTTGATGGAGAGTACGACCTAAAGACCATTGTTTCACTTGAAAAGGATTGCTGATTATCAAACATTTCAAATACAACATATGGTGTTTGTTTTAGGATATAAGAAAATCTATCTATAATGTTTACTAAATTTCCATTTAACAATTCTTTACTAAAGCTATTAAAATTATAAACAGAAAGTATATTGTTTGATATTGTCTTTTCAATAGAAACTTTAATATCTACTTCATCTTCATCTTCTAACTCTTGAACAAACCTTAAGAATTTGTCTTCATTTTCCTCTGAGCTATTTACTCTACAGAAATTATCAAGTATATCACTTAAAGTAATTGTTACCGTATCTCTATTAGGGAATTTATTTATAACTTCTTTAACACACCTATATGTAGGAACATCATCTCTAGATATTTTAAAGGAGGCCTCTAATATAGATATTCTTTCAGAAACACATACTTCATCTATACTAAATAAACTCAATAATTCATCTAATAAATTCATCCCTTGGCCTCCTTTAAGTACTTAATTTCTATTTCTAATAAATGAACGATATGTTTGTTCATCTTCAACTCTTATCTTAAGATAGTGGTGTCCATCATGACCATTTTCTGATGATATCATTTCATCTATATTTTCAGCATTAAAATCTATCTTAAGAGTAATACCTTGGCTAACCTTATATACACTTCTCATTCTAGATTTTATGCGTTTTGGTATAGAGTTAAACTGTTTTTCAAATCCTTTAGACGCAGGTAAATTCAATAAATTACTCTTGAGTTTAGCTAACTTATCTGCCTCCACTTGATAGGGAACATACTCATCCAACATAGAATTAATCATTTCATCGTAGTCTATGAGAACATCTCTTCTCATATACGTAATTAAGTGATTTTTTAATATCGTATAATCTGTTGGTGCATTTGTCTTTAAAGATCTAGCTAAAGCTGTATGCACACTTTTAAATGCTAAATCTGTATTTACTTCATCATTTATTTTTTCGTCTATTTCCAGAAATGTATTACACCAATAAGATACTGACCTGTCTAGATAAACATAAATATCATCCAATATCAGCATATCTTCTTCTATTTCAAACGAAATAACCGTACTCCTCCAAATACGAAACTCTTCACTTGAGAATCCTTGTCTACGTTTTAAATCTGTAATGTCAATAAAACCATTATTATCAACTTTAGATATTATACACATATAGCTTTGTTTGTCTTCTATATCCATCTCTACTAATGAAATAATTAGACTCCCAACTAAAACTGTATTCCCTGTGCCTTTGATTTGTTCTTGAGCTTCTAACTCACATCTTAACAATCTATTAACTATTGAAATAATAAATTCATGCGTTCTTGAAAAGTTTTCATGGGTATTATTAATTACATCTAGCAGCATTGTATTTATACAATTAATGACCTCTGTGGTGTTTGAACGCGTTTTATATTGACGAGTTCGTGTATTGCTTGTAACAGATTCTATTAGTTTACTAATATATTGCTGAAAATCATCTGGTATTTCTTTGCTTTCAATCTTTTGATTTTTTACGTCTACATTGTAAAATTCGCTATATATTATATTCATTTCTATAATCCCCCTTTATATTCTAAAGGATGCATGATATAATACATACCACATAGAATATATTTATATTAAAGAATCCTGGGTACCGCCAATCACTAGGGTTCTTTTTTTATTTTAATATACTTATAAACACATATCAATTATTAATTTTTAGACTAAGAAATCGTATTTACTGACACCTTTTGACAACCAAATGTTGTAATACAGAATTTAAGATTTTTGTCTCGTATATGATGTGATAATTGGGAAATAATATCCATTTGTCTTTTAGCTTCAGTCGTTGAAATTTCTATTTCTTGTCTTTTTCCCATGATTAACCTCCAATTTCATTAGTTATTCGACGTTTATTATACCACTATTTAGTATAACCTTTCTACTCCTAATAAAAAAGGTTACTTCACATATTTTCCATCTATAAAATAATTAAATCTACAAAACCTATAAAGTAAGCAGTTATGATTGAGAAAGGAGTATGCCTATGAAATTTTTCTCTATGAATTCAAAAATTTGGGCATTACTAACATTGTTGTGGGTAGGAGCAAGCAGTGTTTCACAACTTTATGCAGAGCCAATTAATTACTCCGAAGATTTACCTATTGAGATCGAACTTCCATCTTTAAAAGAAGAAACACCCGAAGAGGAAGAAGCTACTCCCCAAGCGCCTCCTACTCTTTCCGAAGAGGAGCTTACCGCTAAGTTTAAAGATCTTTTAGAAGGTATTATTACAAAACGTAATGCTTATATGTTAGATGCTAATGTAGAAGGTTTAAAAAGTCTCTATAATACAAGCATTAAAACAGGGCTTTATGCTTTTGAAAATGAAGAGATTAAAAGCGAATATTTGCATAAATGGGCAGATAAGCAAGGCGTTACTTTCCAAGATATTCACTCTACACTCCATATGCGTAAAGTACGTGATCGTGGAGATGGCTTATATGGGATGACTTGTAATATAAGTACAGAATTTAGTTACAGTTATAATGATGATCCTGATAATATTACACATTTTAGACTTGGAACATCACACTATATCCATCTCAAAGAACATGGTGAAAATTATCTTATTGTGAAAGAATGGTATACAGATCCTTTTGCAGATTCACTAGATATTACAGAGGAAAAATCTGCAGAAATGAAAAGTTATATTGCAGATCATAAAGCGCCTGAATACACACCTGATGAACGTACCCAAAATGCCATTGATTATGCCCATAAATATTGTGGAATTGGAGATGGCGAGTATTTATTTAAATATAATAAAAACTATTTAAATTGTAATCCTCGTGGAGGAGACTGCGCAAACTTTGCCTCTCAGATACTTCATGAGGGGGGTAAGTTCAAAAAAAATAATACTTGGAACTATACTAATGATGGTACAAAAGCATGGGTCAATGCTCAAGCTCTTAAAAACTATCTTGTGAATAGTGGTCGTGGTTCTTGCATTGCTAAAGGTAGCTATAAAGAAGTCTATAAAGCTGCTTATCAGTTAAGACCAGGTGATATTGTAGCTTATGAAAAGAAAGGACGTATTACCCATGTTTCTACTGTAACAGGACTAGATTCTAAAGGTTATCCACTTGTCACTTGTCATAATACAGATAGACTTCTTGTCCCTTATGATTTAGGTTGGAGTAACAAATCAATTACTTTCCATCTTATTGATGTGCACTATTAAAATTTACTGCTAAAAAAAGTAGCCTTGTACTCTATCAGTATAAGGCTACTTTTTATCAATTTATATAACTTTAAAATTATAGAGCTTCTTTATAAGTGTCTAAAGCTTCAACAACAGCTTCCATTAATTTCTTTTGGTAAGATGGGTCACTAAGCATACGGTCTTCGTTGTAATTGCTCATAAAGCCCATTTCAAAGATAACAACAGGTACCTTAGACCAGTTAAAACCGGTCATATCTGCCCTTTCAAAAATTCCATTCACTTTAACCCCTTTAGATCCCAACTTTTCTTTTAAAACTGAAGCAAATTTAAAACTTGGTTCATAGATATTTGAAGTATAACGGCTCTCTTTTGAAGGTACAAGAAGTGTTGCACCTGTTTTCCCACCATTCCCTATACTATCACAGTGAATACGAATGGTCATTTGTACCCCTTTATTATTGGCAAAAGTTGCACGTTCCGCATTACTTATGTTCACATCATGAGATTCACGTGTCATATATACGGTGTACCCTTTTTCTTCTAACAATTGTTTAAGAATCATTGAAGCTTCAAGGTTGACAACATATTCAGCCTTCTTAGTACCTACACCAGCTGTACCTGAAGAAACACGTGCTTTACAGTTGCCACTTCCAGGTGCTATAGGTTCACTTTTGCCATCCCCTTTAGCTTGGTGCCCTGGATCAATACATACAATAAAGGGTTTTGTAGGCTCAGCACCATAGACAGTAAGACTACTAAAAATAAGAATCATTGGTATAAAAAGCTTAAGCATAAGTTTGTGCATAAAATAAATCCTCCTTTGTACATTTTATAATGTTATCGCACTAACACTTTTAAAATGTGTAAAAAGGAGGATTATTATGCCTACTCTTTGTTTTTTGAACTGAACTGACCACTATAACGACCTACAAGTTCTAAATAAAGAGGGCGTGGTATCCATTTTAGAAGATTGTAACAAAGTTTGTTGAAACCGCCTGGAATGACAAACACCTGATGATGAATAAGGCCACGTAAAGAAGCTTTAACAACTTCTTCTGGTGTTCCCCAAGTAATAATACCATAGTTTTTACATGCTTCTTCTGAGATATCTAAACGACTGTGAAAATCTGTATGTACAAACCCTGGGCAAAGTGCTTGTACTTGGATATTATAAGGCTTAAGTTCCATTGCTAAGGATTCAGAGAACTTAATAAGAAATTGTTTGGTACTGCAATACATAGCCGATGAAGGTAATGGTGTAAACGCAGCAAGGGAACAAACGTTAATAATACACCCATTTTTATGTGCTGTTTTAAGTTGATTTGCAACAAGATGTGCAAGGGTTACACTTGCTGTAATATGAACTTGAAGCATTTCAAGTTGAGTCTCTAATTCATCTTCTATGAAAGATTTTTTTAATCCATAACCAGCGTTGTTAACAAGAATCTCAATATCTTTTTGAGCCTTAATAAAATCACTAAAGCGTTCAAATGCCTTTGTATCTTTAAAGTCTACGACACAAATTGTAACTGGAATATGATAGGTATGACTTAAGGTATGTGCTATTTCTTCTAACTTTTCTTGCCTACGTCCTGTTAGAATAAGTTGATAACCTCTTTCGGCAAATGCTTGAGCATAAGCTAGTCCTATTCCACTAGTTGCACCTGTAATAAGTGCTGTTCTCATGATAATCCCTCCCTACTCAAACTCACTTATGTATAATAGTCAAAATCTAATATTAAGTATAGCATAGGAAGAGCGAGAAACAAACAAGGCGCAGAATTATTCTGCGTCTTGAGCTTTTGCAATAAAAGTTTTCACTTCTTCTACTGTAAAATGTGGTGTTCTTGCATGAAGTACAGTTTTACAGTTGCGACAAATAGGGATTAAGTCTTGATGAGGATCAATAGATTCTAGATTTTTTTCAGGTTGTAAGTTATGCACTTCAATCAGTCCTTCAAACTCTAGACCATAAGTATATCCAAAGTCAAAACCACAAAGGTCACATACTGCACCATAGTAGCTTAGACATTCGGCTTTCTTTTCTTCCCATATAGTATTCGTTTCAGGGGCTACTTCAGATACTATTTCTTTAGGGACTACATCTATAGAGACTTCTTCTGCTGTGGACTCTGGTAGAACTTCAGTAATAGGTTCAACCTTAACTGGTGCTGTTGGTATGACTGGTATTTCTTCTTGTCTTTCAACTTCAACCGCTACTTCATCAGCTACAATTTCATCTTGCTTTTCACTTTCAAAAGCTTCACTTTCGTGTGTATCACTGTGATATGCCATCATTGGAGGCTTAGAAGGTGTTTGTGTTTGAGGCTGTTCTTGTGTTTGAGTTGGTGCAGGTTTAACCTCTTTTGGCGTATCATCAATAAGAAAGTCAATAAAGTCATCTAAAGAAGGTAATTGACCTGTTTCACTAAAGATAGACTTTTTAGATGCTTTAGCCTCTTCGTTTTCTAGGTCCACTGGAGTTGGTGGGAAAATAGCTTCAACTTCTAAAGTTTCATAATTTGGAGCCTGTTCACGCTCTACTTGTGTAATCATCTTTTCTTCCATGAGCATTGTAAGTGCCTGGTCTAATTCAATACGAAGGTTAAAACAGAATTTTTGATTGTTTTCATAATAACCTGTAAAGAGTAACTGCCACCAAAGAAGTTTACCATCATCATTTTTTGGTACTTCAATTTTAAGGGCAGCTTTGATACGTTTACAAAGAGAGAGAATAACTTCATAAAATGGGTATTTAGAAGAGTACCCTTCTAATTCCGCTAATAATTCTGGTGTGATATTAAGACTTCCTAAACTATACATTTTTAGAATAAGGTCTTGATTCATTTTGGTGAAAATCGTTGTTTTCATAAAAAGGTCTGCCCAATCAGCAGCTAAAATAGGTTTTGCCATATAATCTTCACTTATAAGTGGCTCTGGCTCTTGTTCTTTTGGCATGTTAAGAAGCTCTTCTTTTAAAAGGGATAAGTCTTCTACAAAAGGTGTAATCTCTTCTTCTACCTCTTCTTCAATATGATTAGGTGCGTAATTATATTCGTCCAATCTACGCTGACAAAGTTTTACGACATCATCTGGGAAAAGGGGTTGGTATTTTTCTTTAGTCACTAAGGCTTCAATAGATAGATCTAGGCGCTGTTGCTCCCAGAGTAAAGTAAAATCAAATGTATGGGCATCTGTTGGGAGAATTTTAATAGCTGCTTCATACCCACCATACTTATTAATCATTTCAAGCAAACGTGGTGATTTATATTTAAGCTCTTTGACAATACGTTTGTAAAGTGCGATCATTTCCTCATGAAAGGCTTTTTTAAGTATAATGTCTTGTTGATTCATGTTTCGTCCTCTAACTTTCTTGTTTTAACCTTATTAGACTAATGCACAACTTAAGAGATGTCAATAATTATTTCACACGAATTAACGGAAAGGGTTACTCCACTAGTATGATAAAAAAGAAAAATGTTTATTCAACTTTCAAGAATAAAGCAGTTTAAAAACTCTTTCAAAGTTTATTAAACTGCTTAAACTGCTTTTTAATTTTATGCTTTTTTTGTTTTAAATATTACAAAGAATTTGGTAAGAATTAAAGCAACTACGGCTGGTATAAGCCAGCTAAAATCATAGGCTGCAAAAGGTAAATAGCTTATAATATTTTGTAAGAATTCGATTTTAAAACTTTGTCCTAGTACATCAAGTATAGAGACAATAAGTGTTACATAGGTAGTGATACGATAAATTCTATCATCATCTACTACTTTTCCTGCTAATGTAAAGATGACTAATACAATAATCATTGGATAAAGAATCTTAAGAACTGGAACGGTTAAACCAACAATATTGTCTACTCCAAGTAAGGCAATCGCAAAACTTAATAAACTGATTAAGACTGCTACAAGATTATAAGAGAGTCTTCCCTTAGAGAGATTTGAAAAATAGTTTGCACCTGTTGTTGTGAGCCCAATAGAAGTTGTTAAACAAGCAAGTCCTACTGCTAAAGCTAAGAAAACTGCACCCATCTCACCAAGAATTTGACGTGTAATTTCTATAACAAGTGCTGTTTTTTCATACTCACCTACAAGAGTTGAAGTATGGGCGCCAACAAAGATTAATCCTCCATAAATAAGTCCTAATCCTACTAAAGCAATCAGAGAAGATTTTAGTGTTGCTTTAATAATACTCGATGTATCTGAATAACCTTTTTGCTTAAGATTAGCAACAATCAGCCCGCCAAAACATACCGCTGCAAGAGCATCCATGGTTTGGTATCCTTCAATAAGAGAAGTTGTAAAGACATGTTCTATTGTATTTTCAGTTAAAGGACCAATTGGAATGAAAATACCTTTAATAATGATAATAGCTAAGATAACTAATAAAGCTGGTGTTAAAAACTTCCCAATGACATCAATCACTTTTCCAGGTTTAAAAACAAAAAATAATGTTAAACAAAAGTAAAGTGCAATGACAATAACAGGACTTAAGTTTGGTAAAAAAGGCCTAATACTCATTTCAAAAGTTGTTGCTGCTGTTCTTGGGATTGCAAGAAATGGTCCTATTGCTAAAATGAGTGCTGTCATTAAAACAATAGAAAATACCTTTCCAACACGTTCGGCAACAAGGTGAAACTGACCATCAGCTTTAGCTGTTGCCATAACACCTAAAAGTGGCAAACCGACACCCATAGCGATAAAGCCTATACATGCAACTAAGTATTGTTCACCGACTAAGCGTCCTAGAAAAGGTGGAAATATAAGGTTACCTGATCCAAAAAACATGGCAAATAAGGCAAATCCTAAGATGATAATTTCTTGCATGGATTGATTTTTTTTCATAATGTCTACTCCTTATGCTGTTTATGTATAATTATTCCGTCTTATCCTTTATAGCATATTTGATGAGTATGTCAAATATAAGTTAGCAACAACGTGGACTATGACCTATAGAAAAATCAGGTATAAATCCTACATTTTCTATATTATTTAAGATTTGTTGCTGACAAAGTGCAGACTCTGTTCCCACATAGACTTTTCCATCATAAAGGGCATACTGGTGCCTTACTTCTATAGGGGATAAGTTTGGCATAACAACATTTGCGCCTGATAAAAGCCCCATTTCACCACCTTTAGGATCAAGTGTTGCAAGAGCTGTTGTCGCTGGCAATAATACATCTGGAAGCATCAAACGAATCAAACTTAATAAGAAGGTTGTAAACTCAGCTGTTCCACTCGTAAAGTTACCAAGAGGTGTATCTTTTTGTGGCATAAAAGGACCAATACCTACCATATGGGGATCTAATTGTTTTAGGAAACAAAAATCCTCTACTAAATCCTCCATAGTTTGCCCTGGTACGCCTACTAAAAATCCCGCTCCTACTTGATAGCCTATAGTTTTTAAATCTTTTAAGCATTTTATACGGTGTTCAAAGCTCATATGAGGATGGAGGGATTCATAAAGCTGTTTAGAAGCTGTTTCATGGCGCAATAGGAAACGTCTTGCACCCGCTTGGTAGAATCGTAAATAAGACGCATAACTACGTTCACCTATTGAGAGGGTAATTGCACAATCAGGATATCTCTCATGAATACCTTTTACCAATGCTTCTATACGCTCATCCGTAAAATAAGTATCTTCACCTCCTTGAAGAACAAAGGTACGATAACCTAACTTATACCCCTCTTCACAACATGCAAGAATGGTCTCTTGATCTAGGCGATAGCGTACGACATTTTCATTTTCACTTCTAAGTCCACAATAAAGACAGTGCCTATGGCAAATATTTGTAAACTCAATAAGCCCTCTTAAATAAACCCGTTTTCCAAAATAATGTGTGCTTACTTGATGTGCAAGTTCACGTGCGCTACATGCTAATGCATCCGTATAATGTTCAAGTAGATAAAGCCATTCTTCCTTCGATAAATCATGAGTTTCATAAAGCTTTTGAAGTAATAAAAAACTTTTTGTTGCTTCCATAACTACCTCCGTTTATTCTTAGCAAACGACTTAAATTTTATACAATTATATAATATTATAGCATCTATCTATCTTCTTATATAGAAAAATCCCGTATTTCAGTAAGTCTTTATAAGACTTATCTCAAATACGGGATTAAATGGACTACCAGTTACGTTTGATACCTGTGTCTGTAAGTGAAATGGCTCCTTCTTTTAAAAGACGTCCTATAGCACGTTTGAAAGAAGCTTTACTGATGCCAAGTTGTGCTTTAATCTCTTGTGGAGAGCTCTTATCTCCTAAAGCCAATGTACCACCTTGAGCTTCAAGTAGGTTCATAACTTTAGTGGCATCAT
Source organism: Holtiella tumoricola (assembly GCF_027857615.1). Classification (NCBI taxonomy): domain Bacteria; kingdom Bacillati; phylum Bacillota; class Clostridia; order Lachnospirales; family Cellulosilyticaceae; genus Holtiella; species Holtiella tumoricola. Next base: position 39,673 of record NZ_JAQIFT010000040.1, on the reverse strand, counting down.
CCTCCATTTGTTGGAAAGCTTGTTTACGTAAGCTTAAAACCAGTTTACCATCTGGACGAATGTTCTTAACACGCACGTTAAGTTGATCTCCTACACGGATAGAATTCATCATTTCATTAGTAGGGATAAGACCATGGTAACCATCTTCAACAGCTACCAAAGCCCCTAGTTCTGGCTTAATGCTATAAACAATCCCACTAACACTTTGATTTTGCTTGTACGGTGCATCACATTTTAACATGTCATAAATTTTCATTGTTGCACAGAGACGGTCACTTTTATCAATATAAAGACCAACGAGTACTTCTTGATCTTTTTGTGGTTTACCCACTTGTTGTTTGAATGGTAAGAAGAGGTCTTTTTGAAGTCCCCATTCTAAGAACGCTCCAATAGAAGTGACATCAACTACTTTGAGCTTAGCTACATTACCAAGTGTTAATTTGGGAATATGCACAGTAGCAATAAGGCGGTCTTCTGTGTCACGGTAGACAAAAACAGAAAGTTCTGCCCCCATTTCTAAATCTTGTGCGACTTCTTGACGAGGAATAAATACTTCTTCTTCACTTGTTTCTTCTAATTCTTTTAAATAAACTCCAAAATCTGTTCTTCTTACAGCTTTGAGTGTTTGTACTTTACCTAATACGATCATTTTATTTCTCCTTACTACAATAAATCCTTTGATTGATGTAGTATAACACAAATTGGTAAAGACATAAAGGTAGGACTTTTTTTAAAAGAATAAATGAATAAGATATTTTGGGACATACTACCTTTAAAGTAAATTTTATGGAAAAGGAGTATAACAGATGGGCTATAAACTCAAAATTAAAGCGTTTAACGATCTCCTACAAGCTCTAGAAAATGAATATGAAATCTGGGCACCTAAACGCTTTATTGGCAAAGGTAGCTTTGCTGATACAGATTATATTCGCTATGATCAAGTACATGACTATAGCACGATGGAACTGACTGAACGCTCTCACAGCTCTGCAAAAGAAGTGGTTTTCCCAATTACCCAAACTATTCTCTATTTCGATGAAACAGGGTATCGTGTACCTCAACTTCCTTCTAAAGAAAAGTTAGTTATTGCACGTGCTTGTGACATTACAGGTATTCACCGACTAGATACACTCTATCAAAAAAATGGTGACCCCGACTTCTACTACAATCGCTTACGTGAAAAAGTACACTTTATTATTTTAGAGTGTCCACATAGTTTTAGAAGTTGTTTCTGTAAATCTATGGGAGGTGACCAAACTGACGATTTTGTAATGGGTATGACTGTTAAAGATCAAGAAATTTATCTTGAGCTAAACGGCGATACCTTTACAAACTATCTTGAAGGTGTTGAAAGTGAACAAGTTGATTATACCTTTACTTTTCCACAACATAATGATGTAACCGTTACGCCACCTGATGTAGATGATATGCCAAGAGCAATCTTTGAACATCCTATGTGGGAAACCTATGATCGTTGTATTGATTGTGGGCGCTGTAACTTAAATTGTCCAACATGTACATGCTTTACAACAACCGACCTCTTCTATAACGAAAATAAAACAGTTGGTGAACGTAGACGTGTATGGTCATCTTGCCACTTTAAAAAATTTACTGACATGGCTGGTGGGCATAGTTTCCGTAATACACAAAGAGAACGAGGCCGTTTCCATGTATTACACAAAGTTTATGACTTCAGAAAACGTTTCCATCAAGGGAATATGTGTGTAGGTTGTGGAAGGTGCGAAGAAAGTTGTCCTAAATATATCTCCTATATTGATGCGGTTAATACTTTAACCAAAGTATTAAAGGAGGAATATCTCCATGAAAAATAATCTTTTACCCAAAGCCTATAAACTTGTAGAAATTATTCCACAAACATCTGTAGAGTATTTGTTCCGTGTAACTTTCGATCATATTGATGAAATTCAATATGGACAATTTGTTCAAGTCTCCTTATCAAAAGTTGGTGAAGCACCTATCTCTATAAGTCGTTTTGATAAAAAAGAAGGTATCATTGAGCTTCTCATTCGACGTGTAGGCACAGTAACGGATGCCCTCTTTGAACTTAAACCTGGTGATAATATCTATTTACGTGGTCCTTATGGACACGGTTTTCCTTTTGAAGTTTATAAAGACAAAAGAATCATTATTATTGGAGGTGGTTCTGGTGTAGCCCCTGTACGCTCTATGGTGGATACAATTGCTAATGATATGAAGCTGGTTAAAGATATTAACGTATTATTTGGGTTTAAAAATGAATCTTTAATCCTTTTTCAAGAGGATATCAAACGTTGGTCAGAATGTTTATCTCTTCAAATTACACTAGATGAACCTGATAATGTAGGTCATTATTTAGGTGGACGTGTAACCGAACACTTAGATAAACTTCCTCTATTAAAAGATAAAGATAAATATCAAGACCTTCATATTGTTATTGTTGGGCCTCCAATTATGATGAAGATGACCGCACTTGCTTGTAGTAACTATGGTATTAATGATCATCATATTTGGCTTTCTTTTGAACGTAATATGAGCTGTGCAGTAGGTAAATGTGGCCATTGTAAAATTAATGAAACATATGTCTGTTTAGATGGACCAATCTTTAGATATGATCAAGCTAAAAAGCTTATAGATTAGGAGGTGACATGATGATTGGAAATCTTGATATTGCAAAACTTAGAAGTAATGAATACCGTGAATCTAAAGTTCGTGGTGAGTTTATGGTAAGTATTCGTATTCCTGGAAGTTTATTTCCATCAAGTTTACTTCCTATTGTACAAGAAATAGCTGATAAATATGGTTCTGGGCAAATCCATATGCAAACAAGACAAAAACTGTCTATTCCTAACATCTCTTATAAAGATGTTGAGGCAGTCAATAAGCTTCTCGAACCTATTATTAAGACAATGGAAGTTGATGTATGTGGTATTGATCTGGATACAACCCAAGAAGGCTATGCAAGTATTGGTGCACGTAATATTATTAACTGTATAGGAAGTATCCACTGTCCATTTGGCAATATCGATACAGTTGCGCTAGCAAAAAAAGTAGAAAAAATTATTTATCCAAATCATTATCATTTAAAAGTTGTCATTGTAGGATGCCCTAATGACTGTGCAAAAGCCAATATGGCTGATTTTGGTATTATGGGTATGTCTAAAATTGATTGGGACTATAATCGTTGTGTTGGCTGTGGTGCTTGTGTCCGTGAATGTGGGCAACATGTAACAGCAGCCTTAGGCGCACAAAATGGTAAAGCGATCAAACAACCGGGAAAATGTATTGGTTGCGGTGCTTGCGTTAAAGTTTGCCCAACACAAGCATGGAGCCGTAACCCTCAAAAATACTATTGGGTTAAAATTGGTGGTCGTACAGGCAAACAAACGCCTCGTGCAGGCCAAACCATGTTTAAATGGATTAAAGAAGAACCTCTTCTTGAAGTCATCGGTAATATCTTCAAATTTGAAGATTATATGCTAGATGGCCAACCTATTTATAGACACTTTGGTCACTTAATTGATGATGGCTCTTATAATGTCTTTAGAGACTTTATACTAGGAACCAGCGAACTTGCTCAATCAAGAGGCGTTGTACCTGTTAAACTAAATGAAGAAGTGCTTGTCGCAGATAAACTCTATTGGGTTGAAGATAAACAAAATCCAGATGTATATATGCATACACATTAACGATCAACTTAAAAGGTGGTATATGGAAATGACATAGAGTCATTTCCATATACCACCTTTTCTACTCTTTTTATAAACTATCCATTTTATAGACTAGCTAGATAATCTCTAAAGTTATTGTACAAATTGATCATAAATGACTGGAATAACGATAAGGGTCAAAACTGTAGAAAGTAGCAATCCACCTGTAACCGTTAAGGCTAATGGAAGCTGGATTTCTGACCCTTGACCAATTCCTAAGGTCATAGGCAAAAGTCCAAGGACTGTTGTAAAAGTGGTCATCAAAATAGGTTGGAGTCTTGTCATTCCAGCTTCTATAATAGCCTCTTCTACACCTTTCCCTTCTTTTCTAAGTTTATTTATAAAATCTAAAAGGACAATCCCATTGTTTACAACAATACCTGACAATACGATAAATCCTATTAGAGCAGGCATAGAAACAGGGACATTGGCAATAAATAAAGCTAAAATACCTCCCGCAAATGCAATAGGTACAATCATCATAATAAATAAAGGTTGAATAAACGATTCAAATTGAGCAGCCATAATCATATAGACCAATAATACTGCAATCCCTAATGCCATAAATAGCATGCTAAAGGAGTCTTTCATTTGTGCCACCTGTCCACCCAGTACCACATGATATCCTTCTGGTATATTTAACTGTTCAAATACATTTTCAAGATCCTTTGAAACTTGTCCTATGGTTCGTCCTTCTATGATTACATCAAGACTAAGTAAATGGGTTTGATTGGACCGTTCAATTTGGTGATAACCCTCTTCTCTTTGGTAAGTCGCTACAGCACTTAAAGGTACACGACTTCCTTTAAGAGAACTTAATGTTAAGTTTTGGATTTCAGTCAATCCACTTCCTAAAGCTGTTTGACTATAAAGTACAACCTCTATAGGTCCCTCTTCATCCTCTAATGTCATAACAGAAATAGGACGCATGGCATTTTGAATGGCATTGGCAACTTGGGCACTACTTAATCCATATTGGCTTGCCTCACTTTGATTGACTTGTATGGCTACAGAGGGGGCACTTCGGCTTTCTTTAAAAGCAACTTCCATAACACCCGTTATAGATTTAGATAAGCCTTGTATGGCATCCCCAAGTACTTCAAGTTCCTCTAGCTCCTCTCCCAGTATATTAATGGTGATACCGTTATTCCCACTACTCATTAGGCTTCCACCTGTAGATGCTGAGATTTTGGCTCCTGGAATATTTTTAGTTGTCTCCATAATAGCCTTTGTTACATCCTTATCCGTAAGCTTTCTCGTTTGTAAAGGGTCAAGAACAAGCATAATATCTGCACGGCTACTTGACTTATCCATTGTAAGTGAAGTCGTTTCAATATCTTCAATCCCTTTGATACGCTGCAAGACTTCGTCGCATACGAGACGTACGGCAGTATCTGTCTTTCCTTTAGGAAGATTGACTGTAATATAAACAATACCTTGGTCGGCCGATGGAAAAAAGGTAAAACCTACGCCTTGAAGTGCAAAACCACCCATTATGAGTACAAGGAGTACAAGAACAGTCACCTTTTTCTTAGTGTGTAATCCCCATATAAGGACTTGTTTATATTTATGTCGTAGTGAATTTAAAATCAAGTGCTTTTTCTCTAATGATTCAACGCTTAAAAGGCGACTTGCAAGAAGTGGCACAATTGTAAACGAAACACCAAGGGAAGCTACAAGAGAAAAGGTAACAGTAAATGCAAGTTCTTTAAAGATATGGGCAGAAATCCCCTGAACAAACACAACAGGTAGAAAGACACTAATGGTTGTCAATGTAGAAACTGTAACAGCTTGTGCTACTTCTGTTGTACCTTTATAGGCAGCTTCAGCTGGTGAAAGCCCTTGTTGCTTTAAACGATGAATATTTTCAATCACAACAATGGCATTATCAACAAGCATGCCAACGCCAAGGGCGATACCACCTAATGAAATCATATTAAGTGTAAGATGAAAGAAATAAATAAAGACAAAAGTTGTAATAACAGATATAGGAATGGATACAGCCATAATTAAAGTCGTACGGAAATCTTTTAAAAAGCAAAAGAGAATAACAACTGCTAATAAAGCACCTATTAAAGCATTGCTTCCAATCGCTTTAATGGACTCATTAATGATCACTCCTTGATTAAATAAGACATCTACGGAAAGTCCAGGGTTGTCTACTTGGAGTTGTTTTAACACTTTTTCAACTTTTTCTGAAACAGTTACAGTGTTTGCTGTAGACTCTTTCTGTATAGAGAATAAAATACTAGGCTCACCATTTACGTTGGCATAGCTTGAAGTTTCCGCATAAACTTCTTCAAATTCTACAAGTTCATCTAATGTAATAGGTCTACTGTCTTGGTTACTTACAACTAAATGCTTCAGATCTTCTTTGGTAAGTGCACTCGATTGAACATGAATATTCAGTTTAGAGTTGCTCTCTTCAATCACCCCGCCTGGTAAAGTACGATATTCACTTCTAATCAGTTGGTTGAGCTGATTTAAACTGAGTCCATACGTACTAAGTCTATCTATATCTGCAACTAATCGAAGTGCTCTATTGACGCCACCGGTTACTTGAATGTTGGCAACACCTGGTATACGTTTCAGAGTGGGAACAAGTGTAGATGTTACAAAGTCCGTCGTTTCACTCAGACTACGTGCATTAAGGGTAATACTATAATGGCCAATAGGCATCATATTAGGATTGAGTTTCATAATAATAGGGGATGCCACACTATTTGGCAATAAGGGCTTGATCAGGTCAACCTTTTCTCTGACATCAAGAGCGGCAAAATCCATATCTGTTCCCTCTGCAAAAGAAAGCATCATCATGGAAGTACCTTCTGATGAGATAGAATCTATGCTACTCACTTGATTTGTCGTCGCAAGTACACCTTCTAAGGGTTCTGTAATCAGGTCTTCAACTTCACTGGGGCTAGCACCTGTATAATGGGTCATGACCATCAACATAGGAAGATCAAAAGAAGGGAGTAAATCAATATTAAGTTTAAAAAAGGCAATAAAACCAAAAAGTAAAATAATACATAGAACCATAAAGGTTGTCACAGGCCTTTTAATACTTAAATCTGTTAGCTTCATAGTATTTTCCTTTCTAAATTTACCATGTTGTAGAGGAATGGGTTTCTAGAGGTGAAACAACTTCTACAGTATCTCCATCTTGAAGATAGGCATTTCCATCTAAAATAATGATATCGCCCTTTATAAGCCCTTCAATGATTTCAATTTCATCATCATTTTCTATGCCAATTCTAACTGTACGCTTTTCTACGGTATTGGGAAGGGTTGAGCTTAAAATGTAAATATAGTTTTCATTTTGTGTACGCATGATGGCATCTTTTGGAATGACACAGGCGTTTGACTTAGTAAGTAAAGGAATATGCACTTTCCCAAAACTCGTTGTATCTAAAGGAAGGTTTGGATTTGGCATGACAATGTTTACTGCATAAAGCCCTGTTTTTGCATCTGGTTCATTATGGACCTCTTCTACCCTTCCTTCAAGATTTAAAGGTTCCCCTTTTAAGGTAAATACCTCTACTATTAAGGGACTTACATCTTGAAAATAAGTCAAATGTTCTTTCGGAACTGCTAGGCTAAGTTTTAAGTTTTCTGTTCCTGTGATAATAAAAGAAGGGGCTAAAAAATTGGGCACTTCACCTGTTTTAGCGTTGACTGCAACGATACGTCCATTTAATGGAGACGTAAGATGATATTGAGACTCCATCCCTATAAGCATTTGATAACCGTCTTCTAAAGCATCCAAACGGTCTATAGAATCTGTTGTATTAGGTGTAATCGCAGTAAGGGTTTGCTTAAGCATTTTTAGTGATTCCAATTCACTTTCTAAGGCTGTCATATTTTTCTTATAGGTTGTACCTGCATACATAGTGGATTGTTCTTTTTCTAGTCGATCTAAATGGGATTCAATGTCAGCTATTTGATGATCAATGTCTTGCAGTATAGATGCTAGTTTTTCACCCCCAGATTCCAGTGTCTCATTAAAAGATTTTAGTTTTTCAATACCTTCAGAGGCACTTTGTATCTGGTTATTAAGCGTTGTTGTATCTAAATCCATAAGGGCATCTCCAATGTTTACAAGATCGCCTTCTTTTACATGGATCGCAACAACTTTAGATAGAACCTGTGGGATAATTTTTGCTTCTTCACCACTTTGTAGCTTACCAGAATAGTTTTGATAGGTTGCAATTTCTCTTTCAGTGACGGTATAGGTCGTTACTGGAATACACTTACTTTCTAGTATGGCATTAACTTCTGGTGGCCTAGTGCGCATCCAGTAGAGAAAAACAAAGCTCACTATAATAATGACCAAGGTGGTATAGCCTACTATCGATTGACGTTTCATATAATCACTCCGTTAATTTCATATCCCTATAGTATTTTCTAATTGGAAGTATTTCATACTCTAATCAATAACAAATAGAATGAAATATAAACAAAAAAGTCGCTACACATGGCGTGTAGCGACTTTTTTAAAAGGTATAGATATCAGAAAATTCCACATGACATCTTTCCAGATTTGATTCAAATCCAAATCTTTCAGATTCAGTATATCGTTTTTCTTCTTTCACTTGAATTCTAGGTAAACGTACTTCAAAGGTTGACCCTTCACCTAAAGTGCTTAAGACACTAATGTTACCACCATGCATTTCTACAAGTGCTTTTGTTAAAGATAACCCAATTCCGCTTCCTTCTTTAGGTCTAGTAAGTAGGTCATTGACTTGAATAAAACGCTCAAAGATCGTTTCAATCTTATCTGGTGGAATCCCCACACCATTATCTTGAACTGCAATAACTATATAATCCTGTTCTAATGAAATGAGAACATTAATATGTCCGGGTAATTTGGCATATTTAATGGCATTGGAAAGAAGATTGAGCATAATTCGTTCAATTTTCTCTGGATCACAAGCAATGACTTCTTCTTCTACCTCTGTATCAAATATTATACTTATATTATTGCTCTCAGCATAATTGACTACTGAATCTACAATTTCTTCTACAATATAAATAATATTATAATTGGAAAAATACATTTTATAGTAACCAGAGTCAATTTGTGTTATATCGATAAGATTATTGACCAATTTCAAAAGACGATAGCCATTTTGCTTAATATTACAGATATAGGTTAAATACTTCTCTATTTCTGGATCTTTAGGATATTCTTGAAGGGTATATTCTAAAAGCTTAGAGGCTGATAAAATAATATTTAGAGGTGTTCTAAATTCATGAGATAGATTGGCAAAAAATTCACTTCTCATGCGTTCAAGTTGAAGTGCTTTCTCAGCTTCAGCTCTTTCTTGAAGTAAAGTTTTTTCTGTAACCATTGCACAATGAAGTGCTTCTGTTAGATTTCTATTCTTAATAATCAATGCAAGTTGATTACAAATCTTACCCATTAAATAACGCCTAGCGTAGAAATGCTGTGGATATTTTTCATACACTAGGACAAGTATACCTAAAAGCTCACCACGATAAACAATTTTAGATTCTATAAGATAGTAAGGTTCTTTTCTATAAATATATTCGTTATCACTAATCTGTACTTCAAATGTCTCTTTAATAAGCCCATCCTCTTCTTCTGAATACTTTTTAAGCATTTCATCAGTCATAGGAAAAGTGAAATTATTCGTTTTATAATCTTTTAACATTCCATTTTTAAAATAAGCATATATATTTTGTTCTTTCTTATTGTACAACCATATATCATAATAGTCTGTTTTAAAATAATATTTGAGCAAATTGCCCAATTCTTTTAGTGGTTCATCACTTCCCACATCAATTTCTTGATCGTATAAATAGCTTTCCTTTGCCTTGCTAAAGAGATGTTCACTTTCAGATACAAAGTGCTCAAGGTTTTTGGTAACTGTTATATTTTTTTTGAATATACCTATATATTTTATATTCCCATTTGGGCCACATAAGGGCATCCCTGTAATTTCAAAATAGTTAACCAGCCCAGCTTTTTCTTCTCGTCGTTCTAGCGTAAGTTTTTCGCCTGTACGCATAATATAGGCCTCATTTTCACTAAGGCGTTTACTTTCTTTAGCTGTAGAAAAGGCTTCTGATGTTTGACCAATGATTGCTTCTTTCGTCGTTTTATAATTTTTAGCACATTTTTGATTAGCAAAAACGTAATAACCCTCTAAATCCTTAATAGATACACTTTCTTCTATTGCATCTAAAAAAGCTTCTAAAAATTCACCTTTATCTTCTTGAACCCATTTGATGATACAACCTTTATAGTTAATACCCTCTAAAGGAACGGTTGCAAACTGACAAGAACCTTTTAATCGTTGCCCCGATTTGGAGTAAGCAATAATGCTATTATTGATTTCGTTCTCTTGTATAAATATATTTTGTACAACACTGGAAAAATCAACTTCATTTTGTTGATAGCCTAATATATTGAAAAAGGCTGAATTTATAAAGCTAATTTTTCCAGTTTCATCTATTAGACATACACTTTCACTCAGTACATTTAAGAAATTTTTCATACTACAAATGCCCCTTTTCAGCATAATTAAAGCAAATATTATAAGAAATTTCAAAACTCTAGTTTTTTTTATATATAACTATATAATATAGCTTATTTATTTTAAATACAAGTTCATAATTTTAATAAAAAAAATTATCCTCAAAGTAAAACTTACTTTGAGGATGAACTACTATTTTTTCTTCAGTTTTAATTTAGCAAAAATACTTTGTAAAATAATGAAGAAACATAAAAGTGCAGCAATAACAATCTTCGTCCACCAAGAAGAAAGTGTACCTTGGAAAGTAATAATGGATTCAATGGTTCCCTTAATAAGTACACCAAACAAACTTCCTACCACACTGCCTACACCACCTGTTAAGAGTGTGCCACCGATGACAGATGAAGCAATAGCTTCCATTTCAAAGCCACGTGCTTGCTCAACAAATCCACCACAGGAGTTGAGACAAAAGACAAAGCCTGCAAGTCCAGCTAAGAAACCATTTAATACATAGACTTTAAGTTTTGTCAGCCGTACGTTAAGCCCCATTAAAAGCGCAGATTGTTCATTTCCACCTACAGCATAGATAGACCTACCAAATGGGGTAAACTTTAACACAATAAAAGCAATAATTAAAATAACAATGGCAATAATCACACTGGGATAAATATAAGGATAAACTAAGTTTCCCTTTTTATTAACAGTTGCTAAGAAAGGTAAATAGATCTTGGAATTGGCCATTTTAAGGAAAGTTTCATTAGTAATACTAATCATATCTGAACTAATGACAGCAGTCATCCCCCTTGCAAAGAACATCCCCGCTAAGGTAACAATGAAAGGTTGTATTTTGAGATAAGCTACAAAAAATCCTTGCACAAGGCCAAAACATGCACCAGCCACTAAAACAATCCCAATACTTAATAAAGGTGGTATACTTTGCTTTTCCATCATCCAAGCAAGCATCATACAAGTCATTCCTATAACCGAACCTATAGAAATATCAATACCACCAGTAATAAGAACCATAGTCATGCCAACAGCAGCCACAATGAGACTGGCATTATTAATAAATAAGTTAAAGAATACTTGAGGCTTTCCAAAGTTTTTGTTATTAAAGAGAATCATTCCAGTAATATAGAGTGCAATAAAAAGTACAATAGTAATAAGTAATAAAAAGCTATTCCCATCTAAACGTTCACGTATTTTCTTAATCATTGTTCCACCTGCCCTTCAACACCTTTTACACTCCATTTATTACGAAGACGTTTCATCAATTTCTTAAATTCTTGTGACTGTAGTGTAACGATAATAATAACAACAATAGCTTTATAAACAGGGAGTTGATCAGCAGTCACTTTCATGGCATATAAAGAGGTTGTAAGCGCTTGAATGGTAATGGCACCAATGACACTTCCTGCGATAGAGAACTTACCTCCCCCTAAGCTATTGCCACCTAATGCAACAGCTAAGATTGCATCCAGTTCAATGTTTAGTCCAGCATTATTGGCATCTATGGAATAAATACGTGAAGTAATAATAAGTCCTGCAATCCCTGCACAAAGTCCGCAGAATACATAAGACATAAATTGAATCACTGTTGCGTTAAGTCCTACAAGTTTGGCTGATTTAGCATTAATCCCTACAGATTGAATATAAAGACCAAGTGCTGTTTTCTTTAAGATAAAACTAGTAACAAGAACAACAAGGATCGCTACAAAAATAGGCGTTGGAATCGGAACATTCGGTAAAAAAGCACCAAGTCTTTTGAAAGAATCTACTTTTACATAAAGGATATTGCCACCTGTAATGAGTTGGGCAATACCACGACCCGCAGTAAATAGGATGAGTGTCGCTACCATTGGCTGAATTTTCATCTTAGCAACTAAGAAACCATTCCATGCGCCACAAAGTGCGCCAGTTAACATGGCAAGAAGGATGCCCACAATGTATGGCACTTGATAGGTGTTACCTGTTCCTAGCGCAAAGATACAAACAGCACCAGAAAAAGCACTTACTGCACCTACAGAAATATCTGTCCCTCCTGATGCAGCAACAACCAGTGTCATTCCCACAGCAAGAATAATCAACTCACTAGAACGATTTAAAACATCGATCAAATAACCATAAAGTACACCATTTTGCAAACTGATGTTAAAGAAAGTGGGTGTTTTAATCAGATTAAAAAGTAATACAATAGCTAAACACATGAGCGGCCAAAACAAATGATATTTCGTTGCCTTTTTGATACTTTCTTGAATCCTACTCATCTTTGTCACCTCCTGCAATCGCTTTCATTACATTTTCTTCTGAGAGCTCATGTTCTTCCAACTCTCCCACTTTATGACCATCTCTTAAAATTACCATACGGTTACACGTACGAAGCATTTCTTCTATTTCAGAAGAGATAAACATGACACTCATCCCTTCTCTTGCCAGTTTGACCACAAGTTTTTGAATCTCGGTTTTTGTTCCAATGTCAATCCCTCTAGTCGGTTCATCTAAAATGAGAAAGTCAGGGTGGGTTAAAAGCCAACGTCCTAAGATTACCTTTTGTTGATTGCCACCACTCAGTTGCTTAATCGGTGTTTCACGATCTGCTGTCTTAATTTGTAAAAGTTCAATGTATTCATCTGTAAAGGCTTCTTGTTCTTTGCGACTTAAGAGTTTAAAAACACCTCTTTTGGCTTGCAAGGCAATAATAATGTTTTCACGCACAGACAAGTCTGCAATAATCCCTTCATCTTTTCTATTTTCAGGGCAAAATGCCATACCTGCTTTCATGGCTCGAAGAGGCGTATGTGCATGAACAGGCGTATTATGGACCTTCAGATTGCCTTCATCTGTTCGATCAGCACCATATAAAGTTCTTGCAAGTTCTGATCTACCTGAACCTAAAAGACCAGATAATCCAATCACTTCTCCCTTATGAATGCTTAGGTCAAATGGACGAATTTTACTCGTACATCCTAACCCTTTCGCTTCTATGACAACATCTTTTTGAGCATCACCACTGAATAAGATATGCTCTTTTTTTATACTTGCAAGGTCATCAAAATCTTTTCCCATCATTTTAGCAACCAACTGTACACGAGGAAGCTCTTTTGTTTCATAAGCACCAACTAACATCCCATTACGTAGTACGGTAATACGATCACAGACTTCGTAAACTTGCTCTAAGAAGTGGGTAACAAAAATAATACCTACACCTTGGCTTTTAAGTTTTCTCATGACATGAAAGAGCTTTTTTACTTCTTGATCATCTAAACTTGCTGTTGGTTCATCTAAAATGAGTACTTTACAAGATACATCTATAGCTCTTGCTATAGCAACCATTTGTTGAATGGCTACAGAGTAGTTTTCAAGACTTTTGGTAACGTCAATTTCAATATTCAAGTTTTTAAGAATGTCACGTGCTTTTTGATGCATTGTCTTCCAATCAATACGCCCAAACTTCTTTGGCGCTCTTCCAATAAAGATATTTTCAGATACAGATAGATTAGGACAAAGGTTGACTTCCTGATAAACAGTACTAATTCCATTTAGTCCAGCTTCTTGTGGTGACCTATTAATAATGGCACCTTTTATTCCTTCAATATGAATTTCTCCTGTTTCAAACTCCTCCACACCTGTAAGTACTTTTATAAGTGTAGATTTCCCGGCACCATTTTCACCCATTAGGGCATGGATTTCACCTTGCTTTAGAGAAAAATCAACATGAGAAAGTGCAAGAACCCCAGGAAAGCTTTTGCTGATATTGGTCATGGTTAAAACATTCATTTGCTCTGGCACATTATTCACCCTTTCTAAAATTGGATAAAAAAAGTGTGAACGAGAACCTTCTCATGGTTCATGGTTCACACTTTTACTAAGATTCAGTTTTAATAAGCACGTTCAGGAAGGATTTGAGCAGCTGTATCTGCTGGGTATACACCTTCATCTACATATTGAATTTTTTCTACTGTTTCACCTTTCATGATGGCTTTAGCAAGTTCTGCTACACGTGGTCCATGAAGTGGGTTACATTCAACTGAAACATTCATTTCACCAGCAATCATCGATTCAAATGCTGCTTTTACTGCATCGAAAGATACGATAACTACATCTTCAGCTGGTTTTTTACCAACAGCTTTAAGGGCATCAATGGCACCAAAAGCCATATTATCATTTTGAGCAATGAGGATATCAATACGTTCACCTGATTTAAGGAATGATTCCATAACCTCTTGGCCTTTTGCTTGGGTAAACTCACCTGTTTGTTCAAGAACAATTTGATAATTACTATGTTTAGCTAAACCATCACGTACACCTTTTGTACGACCAATTTCAGCTGATGAACCAATGGTTCCTTGAAGAACAGCTACATTTAACGCATCACTACCTTTACCAAGAGAATCCATATAGCCTGTAAGCCATGTTACAGCATCAAGGCCTTCTTGATAGAAGTCTGATCCTACCCAACAAGTATAAAGAGAATCATCGGATACATCGATCATCCTATCTACAATAATAACTGGAATCTCAGCATCTTTTGCTTCACCAAGTACTGTTTCCCAACCTGTTTCCGTAACTGGAGCAATAACAATGACATCTACTTCTTGAGAGATAAAGTCACGTACAGCTTTAATTTGATTTTCTTGTTTTTGTTGTGCATCTGCAAAAATTAAGTTAAAGCCATTTTCTTGTGTAAGTGTACCTTTCATAGATTCTGTATTAGCAACACGCCAGTCGGATTCAGCACCTACTTGTGAAAAACCAATTGTAATGGGTTCATCTTCTGTTTCAGTTGCTGGAGCAGGTGTTTCTTCTTGAGCAGTGTCTTCGGTCTGAGTACTACTTGATTGTTCTGTTTGTGTATCGTTGGTATTGCTACTCGTTCCAGCTGGTGCACTACTACAGCCTACTAATGAACCCATAAGCATTGTCATACCTAACAAAATACTTACAAATTTTCTTTTCATCCTAAAATACCCCCTCAAATTTTTGACTACCTTTGATCACTTTCTATGAGCTTATTATAAAGAGAAATAAATTTTTTTAATACAGAATATATTTTGATTTTATTTCAATTTTTTATTGATTTTTTAAAGCTTAGGTAATTTTTTAACAAAAGGTGTGTTTTCTTATAGAAAAAGTAAGTTTTCTTTAGGGAGACTTGTACGAGACGGAAGACAAACGGTTACACATGTTCCTTCTCCATAGGTACTATCAATCACTAAACCATAATCATTACCATAATTTAGTCTAATACGTTCATGGACATTAGCAAGACCAAAACCTTTATCGGATGTGGCTAAATTACCTCTTTCTACACGCTCTCTTAAAGCTTGCAACTCATCTTCTTTCATACCAATCCCATTATCTTTCACCTTTAAGAATATGGAATAAACATCATAGTCTGCCGTTACTGTAATTTTCCCTTTACCTCTTTTTTGTTTGATGCCATGATAAAGTGCGTTTTCTATAAGAGGTTGCAACGTTAATTTGAGTAGCATAAAGTCACCAATAACTTCAGGAATGTCTATTTCATATTCCAAGATATCTGCATATCTAAACTTCTGAATTTGTAAGTAGCTCCTAATGTGACTTTCTTCTTCTTTGAGGGTAATATAGTCACGTCCTTTACTCAGTCCTGTCCTAAAAAACTCAGATAATGCTGAAACCATTTCAACGACCTCATCCGTTTGTCCATCTTCAGCCATCCAGCTGATGGCATCTAACGTATTATAGAGAAAGTGAGGATTAATTTGAACTTGTAGTAGCTTAAGTTCCATTTGTCGTAAGTTAATTTGCTCTTGCTTTACATTTTCCACTAAGCTCTCTATTTTACCAACCATTGTATGAAAGCTCTGCTCCAGTGCCATGACCTCATCCCCACGACTTTTAGGTTGTTTGATACTAAAGTCTCCTTCCCCTACTTGCTTAGTCAGTTCACACAAGTGTTGAAGTGGTTTAGAAATACTATCTGAGATGACTATGATAAGCAGCCATGTAACCACTAGTACACATGCAAAAATAAGTAAAATAATCTGGAGCATATGATTAATATCATTCTCAATAGCATGTTTTACTTTTTCAAGTTCTAGGGCTTCATAATAAACATATTCTTCGATTTCATCTGTAATCAGTTCGGTAAAAACGTAAATATCATTTTCTAAGATAAACATATTCTCATCATAGTGCCCGCTCTCTTCGCAATTGGCTTTGATTTGATAGATTTTTTTCTCTAAAAGTTCAAGATTTCTTTGAGCCATACGTACTTGTTTGCGACTTTTTTCTAAATTTGTTCCATCTTCAAGTTGTTTAAAATAAACCTTACTCCTTTTTAGAATCTGTTCAATCTGTGTATTTTCGAATTTTTCAGATCCTATGGCAATACGATACATAGCATAGTCTACATCTTGTTTAAAGTGCATATCAAATGCATTGGCAATATTGATATCATTAATAATCGGTACATAGCGATCGGTATAAGTACTAAAGCGTACAATCATATAAAGAACTAAGCACACCAAAGGTATCAGTACACTAAACATGAAAAGCTTGAGCTTGGTTTTAAGTGACATATTGGTCCAATTCATGCTAAGCTCTCCTATATTCTTTAGGTGTACAACTTTGTGTTTTCTTAAAAAGGTAGCTAAAGTAATGTGGATCTTTATAGCCGACTTCATAGCCGATCTCTAACGTCTTCATATTGGTGCAACGGAGAAGTTCTTTTGCCTTTTCCATACGTATTTCCGTTAAATAAGAGACGAAGGTTTGGCCTGTTTCTTGACTAAAAAGTGTACTCAGATGGCTAGGACTAATCCCTACATACTCGGCGACTTGATTGAGGGATAAGCTTTCTTTATTATAGTTATCTTGTAAGTAACGTTTAACTTGATTGATTAATGCATTATAGCGCTTACTACTTATAGACTCACGAAGTTTGATACTCTGAAGTAACCAGTTTTCAATGGTTTGCTTAAAAATGGCTTTATCTTGCATAAAGCCATTTACATTTTGTAAATTGCCATAAAGTTGTTCAATTTTTTCTGGTGGCATTTCAAGTTGTTCACAAAAAGTAGTCATACTAAAATAAATATCCATCACCAGATACTGACGGAACAAATAAGACTCTAAACTTTCATCCAGATGATTAAAATAGGTACTTATAAACGTAGGAACCTCTTCAATCCTTCCGTCATGTAAAAAGTTTTCTAACTTCCTCTTATCTATTTTGGGAATGATAACTTCCTGTAAGTCCAAAGAATGATTGGAAACAAAGGTATTATAATCTTTGAGTGCATCATAGCGTAAGACTTGTGTGTCATTCAGAAGATAACGATAAGCTAAAGCTTGGCTTGCTGTATCATAGGCATGAGGGATTTCACTCATTCTACTGACTTTTTCTCCTAGTGCTAATGTATAATGCATAATAGGATAGGCTTTTAAAAGTTCAGAAATTTGAGTAATGAGATTTTGTTCTAAACTTGATAGATTTCCATCTGAGCCCTTTAATAAAATGGCATAGCCCTCCCCATCTCGTTCACATACTAATAGCTGTTTTTGTAAGCTTAAATAGTTTTTTAAGGTTTGTCTTAAAGCTTCTTCATCTGTTAGGGATAACTTGTCTATAAATGAGACTTTAAAAAGCATAATATTATAAGCTGTGGCTGTTAAATCTAGCTCCAATTCCTTAGCTTTTTCAATCAATGCCTGAATACCTTGCCTACCCGTTACTAAATCATAAAAAAACTTCTTTTTAGCAAGTTGAAGCTTTTCTTGGTTTTCAAACTGCCACTGCTCATAGTGCGCTTCTTGTTGTTTTTCCTTATTAATAAGATTGGCTACTTCACTTAGCGATTCTAGAAGCTTTTTAGATGTAATGGGCTTAAGTAAATAATCCGTTACACCTAGACGAATGGCTTCCTTTGCATAGTCAAATTCATCATAGCCACTTAAAATAAGAATTTTCATCTTAGGCATACTTGGCTTTATGAGTTCTATAAGTTGTAGTCCATCCATAAAAGGCATGCGAATATCTGTAATCAAAATATCTGGTTGTAATTCCTGAATCATAGGATAAGCTAATTCCCCATCTCCTGCTTCTCCCACTAAGCAGAACCCATGTACCTCCCAATCCATGTTCTTTTTCATACGTTCGCGTACAGCAAATTCATCTTCGACTAAAAATACTTTTAACATTGGCTATCCCCCAGTTCCTTCTTGTCCTTATAAATAAGTTGAAGCATTATCTGAAAATATAGTAGTATTGTAACAAATTTATAGGGCATTTTGTGTAGTATAGTGTCGTATAGCCAAAAATAAATTAACATCAAAAAAAGAGTAGCCTTCGCTACTCCTTTATAAAAACGCTTGTATGATCTCTAATGGGATACTCTAATAGACAAATCGTCTGCTCTATTTCATCTAGACTATGTATCTTATAAGTCGCCATTTCTAATTCATTTTCATCACCAAAACCATATAAACAACCTATTGATTCAAGTTGATATTTTTGAGCGATCTCCATATCTTGAAATCGATCACCAATAATGATAAAGTCACCTGTATAACGTGTCTTGATCACATTAAAGATTTCGTATTTTGGTATAAAGCCATAATCTTCTGAGCAATAAAATCCAGTAAAGTATTGTTCTAATTGAAAGGCCTCAATATGTGCTTCCATATATGCACGCTTACAATTGCTTAAGAATATAAGGTTATAACCCTTTATTTTAAGTTGTTCTAAAATTTCTAATGCGTGTGGATAGAGCTTAGCCTTACCTTCTTTGATAAGCCCAATCATTTCTTTGCCAATTCTCATACTAGCATTTTGTTTTTGAGATGCTTCTAATGTGGGCATAAACGTATGCCACATTTCAGCTGCTGAAAACCCTAACCAATAGCTTATTTCTTTATCTGAATAGTCTCTTGGCTCTACAAATCCTTTTTCAACTAATTCCTTATAGGCCAGTCTAAATGCTGGTGCATAGATTTCAATACTATTATGAAGTGTGCCATCATAGTCAAATACTAAGTTCAGCATGCTTATTGTTCTATTTCTCTTATTAAGTTCACCATCTCAATGGCACCCATTGCACAATCAAAACCTTTATTTCCTGCTTTTGTACCTGCACGCTCAATAGCTTGCTCAATATTTTCTGTGGTGACTACGCCAAACATAACCGGAATATCACTACTCAAAGAAACACTAGCAATGCCTTTTGAAACTTCACTACATACATAGTCATAGTGTGTTGTATTACCACGAATCACTGCTCCAAGGCAGATGATTGCATCATATTTATTGCTTTTTGCCATTTTAGATGCAATAAGTGGAATCTCAAAAGCCCCTGGAACCCATGCCACTTCAATATTTTCTTCTCTGACTTCATGGCGTGTAAGGGCATCTACTGCACCACCTAATAATTTGCTTGTAATAAATTCATTAAACCTTGCGACTACAATTCCAATTTTAATGTCTGTTGATACCAATTTTCCTTCATAGATTTTCATGTTTTTAATCTCCTTAATTTTTTATTAATGTATGTTTAAATAATGACCCATTTTGCATTGTTTTGTTTTAAGATAGAAAGCATCATGTTCGTTCGCCTCTATTTCAATAGATACACGTTCTACAATCTTGATTCCAAAATCGGAAAGTTGATAAACTTTATCTGGGTTATTAGTTAATAGTCTCATGGTTTTGACGCCTAAGTCTTTAAGAATTTGTGCACCAATATAATACTCTCTCAAATCTTCTTCAAAACCAAGAGCAACATTGGCTTCGGCTGTATCCATTCCTGCTTGTTGAAGTTCATAAGCTTTTAACTTATTTATTAATCCAATGCCACGGCCTTCTTGACGCATATAAAGAAGAATGCCACGACCTTCCTTTTCAATTTGTTTCATTGCAGTAGCTAATTGATCACCACAATCACAACGTGAAGAACCAAATACATCTCCTGTTAAACATTCTGAATGAACACGACAAAGTATATCTTCTCCATCACCAATGTCACCTTTAACAAGTGCTACATGATGTTCTCCATTAAGTTTATTCACATAGCCATAGGCTCTAAAATTACCATAAGATGTTGGAAGCTTAGGTGTTGCCATACACTCTACAAGGTGATCAAATCTTTTACGATACTCTTGCAGTGCTTTGATGGTTATAAACTTCATATTCCAATCTTTTGCAAATTCAATGAGTTCCGGTGTACGCATCATATGTCCATCTTCTCTCATGATTTCACAGCAAAGCCCACATGGCTTTAATCCTGCTAACTTCATGAGATCAACTGTCGCTTCTGTATGACCATTACGTTCAATCACCCCATTTTTCTTAGCTAAAAGTGGGAACATGTGTCCTGGTCTACGAAAATCTTCTGGGCATGCCTCTTCATCTATGGCTTTTAATGCTGTTATACTTCTTTCAGCTGCTGAGATACCCGTTGTTGTATCCACATGATCAATAGACACTGTAAAAGCTGTTGTATGATTATCTGTATTGTTGGTTACCATTTGATGAAGTCCTAACTTTTCACAAAGTGCTTCATCCATTGGCATACAAATGAGCCCCTTGCCATAGGTAGCCATAAAATTAATATTTTGTGTTGTTGCAAATTCAGCGGCACAAATAAAGTCACCTTCATTTTCACGATCTTCATCATCTGTTACAAGAATGATCTCACCTTTTCTTAATGCCTCTAAAGCCTCTGGTATTGTATGATACTCAAACATATTACCCTCCTAAAATCCATGTTTTAATAAGAATGCTTCTGTAATGTTACTCTGGGGAGTAACAAACTTTTCAATATATTTACCAATGATGTCATTTTCAAGATTCACAAGTTCCCCTACCCTTTTTAGAGATAGTATGGTTTCTTTTGCTGTATGGGGAATGATTGAAACACTAAAATGATCCTTTTCTACTTTTGCTACTGTAAGGCTGATGCCATCAATGGCTATAGAACCTTTTTCAATGATATATCTCATAATCTTAGAATCCGTTTGTACGGTATACCAAATAGCATTATCATCTTTATGAATAGATACAATTTTTCCTGTACCATCAATATGCCCTGAAACAATATGTCCTCCAAATCGTCCATTACTCGCCATGGCACGTTCTAAATTCACATAACTTCCAATGGTAAGGTTTCCTAATGCAGAACGAGAAAGTGTCTCATTCATCACATCTGCATAAAAAGTACAATTCCCTAACTTTGACACTGTAAGGCATACGCCATTCGTAGATACACTATCACCAATCTTCAAGTCTTCAAAGATTTTATTCCCGGTAATCATAAGGATAGAGGATTTCATTCTCTTCTGTATGCCTTGTACTTTACCAATCTCTTCGACTATTCCTGTAAACACGGATATTCCACCTCACTTTCTAATAACAAATCTTCTCCAAACCATGTGAGTTTTTGATTTTTCAGTTTAAAGCAATAAGTTGGTTCATCAATACCGCTACCCCCAATAGGTGTCCTTGCTTCATCACCACCAAATAACTTTGGTGCAATATAAGCCTGCACCTTGTTGACAATACCACTTTGCATAGCGGAAGCATTGAGTGTCCCGCCACCTTCTAAAATAAGGCTATCGATTTTTAATATGCCTAGTTGCTGCATCAATATTTGTAAATCAATATGATTATCTTCTTTAGGAATAAGTAAAATCTCACATCCAGCTATTTCATAGGGCATGTATCTGTCCTTTTCCGCACAACACGTTGCAATAATGGTCCTTACACTAGAAGCTGTTGCTACCACTTGAGCGTTTAAAGGTGTCCTTAAATGGGTGTCGCAGATAATACGAATCGGATTACATCCATTTTCTAACCTGCACGTAAGCATAGGATTATCTGCAATTACTGTCCCAACGCCTACCATGATGCCCGTATAGCGATGGCGTTCTTTATGTACATGTATTCTTGCTTGATCTCCTGTAATCCATTTTGATTTACCTGTAGAAGTTGCAATTTTTCCATCCATAGTCATGGCATACTTCATGACCACATAAGGCGTCTTCGTTTTGATATAATGAAAAAATACCTGATTAAGTTCTAGACATTCTTTTTCTAATACACCGCTCAACACTTCAATTCCCTTAGCTTGTAAGATTGAAACACCTTTTCCAGATACAAGTGGATTAGGGTCAAGTGTTCCGATTACAACTCTTGTGATACCACTCTCTAAAATAGCATCTGTACAAGGTGGTGTTTTTCCATAATGACAACAGGGTTCTAGAGTGACATAGAGTGTTGCACCATGAGGGGATTCTTTACAACCTACCAGTGCATTTCTTTCTGCATGAAGCTGTCCATATTTTTCATGCCAGCCTTGCCCAATGACCTTATTATTTTTAACGATCACAGCTCCAACCATAGGATTCGGACTTACAAAACCACAACCTTTTCGAGCCAGTTCCAAAGCATGTGTCATATACTCTTGGTCAGTCATACACTTTTCCTCCAAAATAAAAATGCCTTGAACAAAACAGGTTCAAGGCATTTCAACAATTCTATAAATAGCTTTTAAGCGTTTAGTAATAATCCACATTTGTATTAAATACAAAAAACTCTGAAATGAAAAATCATTCCAGAGCATACTATACTAAAAGAAAATGCAAAAAAAAGCATTTATAATCTATCTTCTTTCATCCAGACTTTACTGTCGGCTTCGGAATTACACCGAATCATGCCTTACGGCTCGTGGGCTATACCACCGGTAGGGAATTGCACCCTGCCCTGAAGATGTTCTATTCAATTAATGTAATCATATCAGTCTTCTCATATTTTGTCAATAACTTCTATTTTAAATAAAATCTATTTTTATCTACATATGTAATGTCTTGATGGTTGATAATATATTTAAAAATCAATTAAAATTGAGGTACCATTATGTTTAAAAACAAGCATTATTTTTTCATCCTTATAGGTATTTTTATATGTTGTTTGAGCCTTTCTTCTGTGACTTTTGCTACACAAAATAATTCGCTCGATACAACCATTGATACGTATTACAAAACTGTTAGAGAGAATCAAAAACAGCTCCTCAGTATTTTAGAAAAAGGCTACTCCAATAATACGACTCAAAAAAGCAATGATAAGCTTATTGGCCAACTCTCTATTTACTCAGGTAATGTTGATAACTTCTCTAATAAACTTGTTCATGAAACCATTAATAGTTCATCTGAAAAAGAACAAAATTCCAAACTTCAAACCTTAGTTGTTGCAAGTGATTATTTAAAATTTATTAAAGATCAAATTAATGAATTTTTAATTGCTGAAGACTCCTTAACTCAATTTTCACTTTTAAAAGATATCCTTCAAGCCAACTCCTTATTAAATCAAATACTTGCTTATCTATAAGTCTTTATCCATCATTTAAATAATAAAAAGGGTAGATTGATTCTATCCTTTTTATTATTTAAATCTATCCATTTTTTACCCAATAATACTTTTAAAAACCTTACAACCGTTGAATTACTTAACTAAATAAGCAATAGTTTCCACATGCCTTGAGTAGACAATAATGATGTGGTAGAAAGCTGATGGTCCTTTGGCGGATGGGTATCTCTTTAATAAACACTTATAAATCTTGAGATTTGGATTTTAAACCTCTAATGTCTGCTTCCAACAGCTTATTCTACTTAGGCCACAGTAGTCGTGCACAATCTTATCTAATGTTAATATTGTACACAATTACCCCTTCAAATTGTGCCTTACTTGAAAGCTTTATTGGGCACAATTCTTTGATTCTATTATATTTTGCAGCTGTAAACTTTCTATTTTACTAAACTTATAATGTCATCTCTAACAACTTCATATCCGATTTTGTTTAAATCACTAATTGCTTCATCTATGTATCCTAAATACCTTCTTGCATAATATCCTTGCTCAGATAAAACTAACAGTCTATCTTCAGGTCTTGACACAGCAACATAATGCAAATATTTTATACCATCATTATCGAAATTGTAATTACCTGCATTTATAATTACTTGACTAAATTCCAAACCTTTAGACGAATGTATAGTTCCACTTGTTAATAAATAACTTTCGGAATTGTAGCTTGGAATATACTCCTCATCTATTACTGTATCATAAAGTTTTTCTACTTCATTTTTTACTCTCTCTGTTACCTCATTGTAGCTAAGATATGAATACAATTCGTAACTTGCCTTAAAAAAATCATCTTTTTTTTCTATACTGTCGCTAATATTTTTTAATTTGCTTTTCAGAATTGATATTTTATAGTCATCTGGAATTGGAATTTCATCTTTGAAATCATACTCACTATATCTCTTTATCATTATATAGTTGGCAATTCCTCTAGCAATCCAAATGTGTTCACTTTCAAGTCTTGTATCATCAAGAGGTGATTGTGGAACATAAACAAAATTCATCCCAACTTGGTTTAAATAATCACTCCAGGATTTTGCATCGGCATTGCTAAAGCTAAGCATCGCACATTTTTTACTTTCATCAATCCATTTTTTTATGTAGCTACATGAATCATTTTGATTATTATACTCATATAAAATGACCTCTTCATTAAAATCAATTCTAGTATATTGTTCTCTAACTGATTCCATAAAAATATTAGAGTAATTCTGTATAGCCTTATTAGACCTAAAATTATGCCACAGCTTAAACAATTTAAAGCCATCCTTTTCAAATAAACCTTTAAAGCCATCACAATATGCTCCACGCCACCCATATATTGATTGTTTAATATCACCTACTACAAACAATGGTATTTTTAATTCATCACATAAATAAATAAAAAACGAATGCATATCTATATCACTATCTTGATATTCATCAATATATATTCTAAAATACTTTGATTTCATATATCTACTTGCAGAATGTGATTTTTTTAATATATCTAAAGCCAATTGAAAAGCAAAGTTCTTATGATTATCACTAAATTTACACATAAATCCAGTTTCACGAATTTTCTCAATGCCTTCATCAAAAGTTTCTATTTGGTTTGCATCACCATAATCTGGATTTATTTTCTTTTTAAAATCACGGCCATAAACATCATACATAAAGGGTTGAATGATTTCAGTCCAGACAAAATTATCATTAGTACCCACAAAACCATCATCTCGATTTATTCCAAGACGATTTGCAATTTCTTTAGCTGCTTTCCTCGTAAAAGTAATTGCAGCAAAGGTTCTAAAGGTTTTGTTATTCTCTATATCCCTTAATATTCTTGCTACTGTTGTATAAGTTTTACCAGTTCCTGCGCTAGCACTAATAACAATATTTCCTTTACAGTCTAAAACTTTTTCCCTGGTTTCTTTATCTACTGGCAACATAATTCCACCAACTTTCTCAAGCACTCAAACCTATCATGATTATATATAGAATTAACGTTTTGTTTATTTAATTTTTGACATAATTTAATCATATTTTTCAGTTTGGCTGTTTGAAGATAATCAACTCCAGTCATGGAACTATTGTTTTCTTTTGACAAATCGTCCATTACATTAGGTATAGCTTCGTATAAATCATTTTCTAAGTCTACCCGTGATAAGTAAATATTCTTCTTTGTAAAGTTTTTAATCATATTCGGATATTTTTGGTCAAAAACCTCTCTTTTCTTATCGATTTGGACAGATATATTTGTTTTATAATTTGAAACATTATCTATAATAATATTAGGCTTCGTTTCTTTTCCTAATAAATTCAAGCATCTATTTACTCCTAAAAGAGTTGCTTTACTTGTTTTTTCATACAATTTCAAATCATTATCAGTTCTTATAATCACATCTATTCCTAAAGCAATTAACACATCATAATACTCTTTAAAATTAATACCTTCAACTTCGAGAATATATCCACCAAGGCTTTCATATCTTTCACATTTGTCGTACAAAATTCTTTCAAATAATGTTTTTTCAGATGGTCCTTCTACTAAAAGAACAACATCAGCATAAATCGCTTCTGCTAAATTCTGATTAAGTTTTTGTTTTAATTTTTTATAATCACTTGGAACAGAGTATGCAAACGACTTACCAACAACGGCACATTCTTTAACTAATTTAATTAGATTTACTTGATCCATCTGGCTTACAATAAGAGATGAATGTGTTGTTAAAAACAAATACCTAAATAAATTGTCCGAAAAAATTTCATATGAAAGAGACAATTGCATAGATCTATGTAAATGATTTTCCAACTCTTCAACAAGAAACACATTTATCATTTCATCTTCTTTTCTTCTATTTTCAAGTGTTAATAATGTGTAAGATAATATTTTTTTTCGACCATCACCAGCAGTAGGATATGTTTTACATTCATTATCCAATATATATGGAGTCAACTTATCATGTAGATTATCAATCTCAATTTCAGATTTAATTGCTAGTTCAAACCCCTTTTCATTTCGAAATTTCTTATACTCTTCAACTAAATCAGATTTAAGTTCTTTAATTGCATTTAGCTTAGATACACATGTGTTTAATTTATCTATATTATTAACTAGTTTTTTACGTTCATCAGCTTCTAAAGACGATTCTTTTCTAAATATCTCCCTAGAATATTGTTTAAAGGTACTTTCAAGCTTAATTGATGAATCTATATATATAACATTGATGTACTTATCAATTTCAAAATACGACTGTCTACTTGGAATGTCCTCAAGATCATTAACATCTATTCCCCAAAACATCGTTGGTTCTCCTACTGATTTCTCGCTATCAAAAGTAGTTTTAAGTTGAAAAAATACTGTATCGGATTTAGAATCAATAGCACCCTTCATCATTTTAAAGATTTTTTTGCTATCTTCGTCATCTTCTTCATCAGAAACTTTTACTTCAAGTGTAATTATAATTTCTTTGGTTATGTCTTTATTGTAAAAATCTGAATCTATAAACCCATTTTTGCGAAAATTACGGTCAAGCAGAAAACGTAATGCTGCTAAAAAATTACTTTTCCCTATATCATTAAGACCAAAAATAATGTTTCTATTTGTTAAATCTATATTCAGATTTTTAAAGTTTCTAAAATTCTTTATAATAAGATGTTTTAATTCCATTATGTTTCCCTCCAAACAGTTAATCGCCCAAATATTGAATTACAAATGAAATCAACGACAGGCAACGCTTATAGAAATAACCATAATGCCTATTATCTTCTATATCTATTTTGTTAATTTTATGATGGCAAATTTTAAAGTTATTTCCTATCGCAGTAAATTCAATAAATTCTTTTTCATATAAATCTATATATTATTTTTTATTGCTAGCAATATCTTTGATAATTTTATTTATAGATTTCTTTTTTTCTAAAGTCTAAAAAATATGTTTTTAACCTTTCAAAAGCGTCTCAAAGCTTTTCAACCGCAATTTTGTCATTACTGTGTGTTGGCAAAGTTCATCTTTTGCATCTGAAAATCTCGTATCTAAACTAGGCATACTATTTCAATTATGCAATTTTTCCAAATATTCAATTTCTTTAAGAGCTCATTGTTTGAAGAACCTAAAAGGTATGATACTATTCGACATATTATTTTCTTAGTATATTTAGAGTCAAAATAAATGTAACAAAATATTTTAAAAATATATTTCTACACTTTACAAATCTTTTTTAATATCACTAAATCTTATATATTGAATAGGTCTATAGTGCAAATGAGGCAATAAGAATGAATCAAAAGCTGAAGGTAAAGAACTACCAATAAGATTCCCTACTATTCCGCCAATTGCATTTCCTAAATTGCCTCCCAAATAACTACCAGTTACTGAAAAGATTAAGAACCTTAATAATTTAATTGGTATAGTTTCATTTGGTGAAATATTGCTTTGCACAAAATCAAGATATTGATTATAAATCTCAATGTTATCCGAAGGATTTAAATTCCCTATTAATTTGCGTAAATTTTCTGATTTTAATCTAATTTTATCTATGTCCCTAAAATTGATTTTTCCTCTTTTATATAATTCGCCAATATCAGGTACTCTTTCTTTTGTCATCAAATATTTGAATACCTCATTACTTTTATCATAATGTGTCAATATTCTTGAAAATTTATTTTCTATTACATCTGAAGTACTTCTATCAACCCATACTCCAGTAGAACTTAGAATATTTGAAGAATTCATGAAAATGTTGGTGTATATTAATATTGCTAAAATAATGTACAAGATGGTGTAAATCGTATTTTTTTCATCAAAATCCTCCTTATTGATTTTAAAATGAAACCCCTTATCAGTTAATGTAACTGTATATATTAATTCTTCAATTAAATATTTCTTATTAAAGTAAATTTTATTTTTTTCAATAATTCTTTTCACAAGCTGTATATCATTAATCTCTTCTAGAACTGTTTGCAAACACAATTTTTCATTAATTCTATCTGATGGTATTATGAACAAATTATCTAGTATTGCTTTGTTTAAATTCTTTTTCCTATTTTGGCTAATATCAATATCATCGATTGCTTTCCATAAATATTCTTCTAGAATAGCCTCATCTCTATATGATGTTTTGTCTAAATTCTCAGTATGATATATGAATGGGTTTGGTACTATAAAGTTACCAAGTCCACCAGTACTTAAATTATATTCTTTATTCGTTTGGCAAAATGTAATAATTTTGTTGTTTATGTATTCCTCAAGAATATCCGTAGAAAATAGATTTACTATTTTATTTATAGTTATCTTAGGATTACCAATTTGAAAAACTAATCTATCATAACTTATAATGCTCTCAACTATTTTTGAGGGATCAATTCTATAATCATTTTGCATAATATCATAAGTATCTATATGAATTAATGTTTTATTATCCAACGTGCAGTTCCTCCATTTATAATTACTATTTATGCTAATTATGTATAATAATACTTAGAAAACAAGATAGAAGATGGTTTTGTACTTCAAAAATTATCTAACTTATAGATAAGTAGTTTTCATCAGATAATATTTAATAAGTACTCTTTCATTTTTTCTTTCTGAACATAGTTTAAATCACACCCGCATAAATGACATTCTTTATCTAAGAAATCTATATATCCATCAATAGATATGTTTTTTGCTAGATATGCTTTTCTAATCAATTCTTTTGGAATAATATTTCTCTCTTTCGCTTCTGATAATTTAATTAACGCATACTGTCCAATACTATTATTGTAAGTATATCGAGGTTCTACTGATAAAAACTCTGACGTAATATTTATATTTGTAAGTAATAAATTTCTAAGAGAAATATTTAATTTTTGAGGAATATGTTCTATTTTTTCAAAATATCTATACTGCATATTCAGGACCATTTCTTTTACCTTATTATGCTGTATTAATTCATTATAATTTGAAAGTTCATTGATAAAATAAATTAGTGGATAATCATTAGCTTTATTCTCATAATCATTGTAGCTTTGTTCAAGAACACATAGTTTTATGATTGTGATATAAAACATATTAATAATATCTTCTTCATATATAGAATTTAATAATGAACCAGTCAATGGTTTTTGAAGGTATTCAATAAGTTTATCATACATGCTTTTTGAAAATCGATGTTCTATATTAGATTCCTTAAATTCTTTTATTAATTTATCATAATTTTCATTCATATTACCATGGTTATTCCATAATGCTTTCATTACGGCTATATTGATATACTCCCAATCAAACCTGAATTTATATATTGAATAGTAAATTATTATATACGAAAATACATATGTACAATTTTCTTTATTAAGTAATTTAACCATTTCTACTGCATCTCTGTCATTATATGATATTAGCTTATTGCGTATTATGTTTGCATAATAATTATTGAATTCCTTTGTTCTTATCAAATTACCAAATATCTGGGCAAATTCGTTCTGCGACTTATTTTCAGAAAATATCTCATCTATATTCATACGAATTAGATGTAAAATACATTGATTACAATACTCTTGGAACATAGTTCCAGTACTACAATATCCATTATATAAACTATTTATTAGCTGTTTTTTGATTTCTAAATCTGAATTTTTAAAAATATTGATAGTAAGTTCTTCCCAATCTTTACAGTCTAATAAGCTATTTTTTTCACCAAATACAAATAATTCCTGAGGATAAAATTCTTGGTTAATATGTTCACATCCTTCTGCACTGGCTCTTATCATAAGTAATTTTATTAAGTTTAGATGTAATACGCATATATATTTTTTTAATTCTTCATCAATAATAAAATAGTTTTCATTATAAATTTCTTTTAATAAATCACATTCCATTTGGGCATTATAAACCCATTCCACTTGATTTTTTACAATTTTTTTCTTTTCAATTATTATATTTATCTCTTTCTTTTTATTACTAATATACGAATCAAAAATCTCAATTATTAAATCATTATATAGGCTTTGCAGCATTCTAGGATTATTATCTTCTTTAATTGCTTCTTTTAAGTATCTCATATCATACTTTAACAAATCTATACTTCTAATCGACATGCGTTCTTTCAATGTTTTTTTTAGAAAGATTCTATTAATATCACGAATTATTGTTCCATTTCTTTTAGGGAGAGATATTCTTTTCAAGATTAAAATGCTTTGTGTACACTGCCAAAATAAAATTATAAATATTACAAAATAAAAAATCACAAATGAATACCATAAAAAGTTCAAAATACATATTAGATTCTCTGGAAAATAATTATCATATATATTAAGTATTGGTTTGTATAAAACTTCTAATATAAACAAAATATAAAAATAGGGTCTGGAAACAATTAAATTAAACGATGAGACTTTCTTCTTTACAAAATACTCCGTTAAATTAACCCCCAAATACTTAGTTACTGAATCTGAGTTACCTTGAAATGAGGCTACAAACTGATAAAAGGTCATTAAAATACCGTATATAGCAATTTGGCTTCCTACTATTGCTATATACGTTGCTTTATCAATATACAGCTGATTATTAATTATATAATCTATTATCAAAAAGAGCTTCCTCCTAAGTCCTTTTCTTTAATTAACATAAACACTATGTTAAAACTATCGAATTCAATTGGTTTAAACCAAAAAGCGAAAATTTATACTATATATTCAATCATTCCATAATGACCTATTCTCCTATATTTCACCTGTGCAGGAAATTAGAATATATGCAACATAAATCTGAATTTTATCAACTTCATTTCTTATTATTCTTTCATCATAAGCACTCCCCCAGAAAACAGCTTTACTCATGGTATTCTTTACCCTACATTCATTAAGAGTAGGGGAGTGGGAACAGGCTTCTTTAATTTCTTATCTACATTCATTGGATCCAATCATCCAGTTTCAATCTATCTAATGCCTACTTTCACATTATAAATTAAGCTAAATATATACACTAATAACGATGGAGTCCTCTCTTATAAAACTTATTTATCACTTGCTTATTACCAATCCATAATTAGTCTTGCTCCCTGGGTTAATACGACACTATAATCTTTATCTTTTAAAATACGCTCTTTAAGTTTTACACTAAAATCATCATTAATAATATATTCACTATTTTGTTTACCAAGGTGTCCCTCAATTAATTGATTGATTTGCTTAATATCTTTTATCTCTTCTAAATATTTACCAATTAAATAAACTATATAGAACATAAAGACATTTCTATTTTTAGTACCTTCTGGGTTTAATATAATAGATTCTTTTGAATCTATTATATGCTCTTTAACAAATCTTTTTAATGCTTTTTTATGAATGATACTTTGATTCATTAGATATTCAATATTATTCATTATAATACCTAGGCTATTTTTTGTAGGTTCTCTAGTTTCTACAACTTGTCCACTTTCCATAAGTTGATATATACTACTTAGAAATAATTTTTGTTGAAGTGAGGTATCTAAAGGATTTATTGGTATCATTACTGTAATTCCATTTATTATTTTATTAGGGATAAAACTATTTTGAACATCATGTAATAAAGAAGCTGGATTTCCATATAATATTTCTTTTCTTTCGCTGTTGATTGTAAGTTCCTGTAGCATACAAGTGTTCTTACATAATTGTGGATTAAATTTACATACCTTCACTTTATATAAAGCTGCACCAAATAAGCTTAATAACACATACACATTATTATCTTGGCTTAAGTACCCAATTATACAATGGCTTGCAAATATTGTATTTTGCCTAAAATAATTTATAATCCCCGCATCTTCAATTATATATACAGGATGTCCAATACCATGAGTAATAAAGTTGATTATATCCATAAAGTCATCATATTTATCACTTATATCATTTTTTAAGCAATACCATTCATATGCAATTTTTGAAACCATTCTAAACATTTCTTGACTATAAAAAATACTAGTATTAATTTGTATTTTCTCTTCAATCTCAAGCTTATTAATATCAATTTGTTCAACTTTGTTTGGATCTTCAGCAATATCCTCTATATCACTTAGTAATCCCATAAGATGCTTACCATCTTTACTCCTCAGCTTTTTTCCCCTAAACAATTGAGTTTCGGAAGATAGCTTTACTGGATACTCCAACCCAGCAATATTATATGTCGCCTCATACTTAGGGTATGAACTGCTTTTACTTGATTTTATATCTAATGAATTAGTGAGAAATGCCAATTCACTAATTATCTTATATTCAAACAAATCACTAAATTTATTATTATGTTCAGTTTTACATACATTTCTATTTAATATTCTTGCATTTGTTAATGCATCCGGAATAATATCTGATTCTGATAAGTTATATTCAGTTCCACAGTATATACATCTAGCCATAAATTTTTACCTCCTAAGTACGTCGTTTTTACCTCGGCATTACTTATACTCCATTCTTATATATAGTTTTACCTCAGATATCCTACTCTCATTTTTCATAAAGATTGTGGGAAGCATTACTCTTTTAAATTATAAAAAAAAGAGTAATATTTCCTCAATTTGTTCAAAAATTAAAGTGTATAAATTCCCTACGCTCATATTTTGAATCAATAATGTAATCAATCAAGTTTTTAGCTATCTGCTCCAATAATGGAACTAATTTAGATACAGTACTTCCAACATACATATTAAATATACCTACGCCATAACTTCAGGAGGTTTTTTCCAGAGTTTTATTATCACTGTAGAATTGGAGTTATTCAAATCTTTTAATAAGTAATTTCAGTTATAATCGAAATTGTCTCAACAATCTTAAAATCTACTTCCTATATTATTTTGTTCATCCATAACTACCTCTCTTTAGAAAATTAATCCTTGAAAAATTTCATAGGCCACTAATATTATTTCAATCAATAGTACATTTTCTTTTTATGGAATCATATATATATTGTTTCAACATCTCATGAGCCTTTATAGCACATTGGGATATCAAAGGATCCGTTATAGTACACATGGATCGTGCTGCAACATTTAGACGCATAACTAAGAAAAATTCATCATTCTCTATTGCTTCTTTAGATAATTGCAACATTTTCTCTGGCATATTGGCAAAGGAGCATTGCATAGCATAAGTTATTGGTTCGACAATTCCAGTTTTACCACAAATGAATTCTCCATCTTTATATTTATGGGTATGAAAACCGGCCATATTATGAAAAGGCATGTCCTCTGGTTTTATAAGAATATTATTGAATGAACCAATAACCTTAAATATTTCTAACTGTATATCTCTTGAGCCATTTTCCATAGCCATTGGAACAGTAGAAAGATTCGATAAAAGAAGCCAAGGATTAAAATTTGAAATTAATGTGCCTTCAATTTCACCAGACAATTTTATATGTCCAATGTCTGAAAAATATAAACCAAAAACGCCGTAATCATTATTTTGCTTCACTAAGGGTGAATCCTTTATAAGTAGACAAAGCAGTTTCCAAAGGACCTCCCGCTCTATGCAGACACCAAGCACTGCTTTTGTGGCAGCCACATCACTATATGGAATACAATCTATATTTTTCATTATAAAATCATATGCATTTTCGACATTGCTCCTATCGATAATCTCAATAATTTTATCTCTAAGTACATACCCGGCAGCCGTTGCAATAGCCTCAGGAAATCTAGGATATAAATATGCTTTGCCATCATCAAAAACTAGTTGATGTATATGTCCGTCGCTTTTCATTCTATTTATGCGTTCAGTTCCCATGAATTGCTCTGCAACTTTTAGAGATATAACTCCTCTTGTTGCAGAAAGGATTGCTAAACGAGGATCAGCTGTCCTACTATTCATATCATTAAACATGGCTTCTGCAAATATACGGTAATCACTTCGTGTTTCTGCATTAGTCACTATTTTGGACCATACCGATTCTAATACAGAGTAATTCATATAACTAGGCAGAAAAAAAACCTTCTTTGTATCAGAATTATCATCTATACTGTCGTTATTTTTAGGTAGGCTGGACGCTAATACCCTTAAAATACGAGGATTTCTGTATTGTACATTACATTGTGATCCTTGATAAAATGCTACGCCATTATTATGCATGAAAAAATCCATGGCATTATAGAACTCTTCATCTGATAAAGCATCGAGTTTTACCATCGGAGCTTTACCAATTGCGTTTTTAGCTGGTCCACAATTGATTCTGCTTATGCAATCGTAAGTATGTTCATTCATAACCAGCAGTAACGAATATGAGTTTTCTCGATTAATATCATTGAGTTGGTTTATTTCGCGCCAGAATAGCTTATCATCAACAGAGCAGATGTTATCAAAAATAAATACTATTCTACTTTTTTTCTTTCTTTCGCTATACCCATTGATTAGCCATTGCTTTACCTCATTTGCCCCTAAACTTCTGAATACTTCTTTGCAAAACCAATTGGATATCTTTTCAAGTGGATCATAGCTTACGTTAGCATCAATATAAACTGGAATAAGATCATCGGGACATTTCTTGCACATCTGATATATGGCATTCGTCTTTCCTGCTAAAATTGGCCCAACGAAGCTAATTAAAGGATATTCTTTTGCTTTATCTACCAGTTGACTTACAACTGTACGCTCCAGTTGAAAATTTCTTGCAACTTGGTATGTGAAGTCATCAATATCACCTTCCATTTCTTTAATTGCCTTTTTTGTATATCTAGCCAATATCTCTCTCCACATGTCATTATCACGACCAAGAAGTATTGTGATAGCTTCGTCCAAGTCTGCACTTGCGCATTTCGTAGCAGCTTGAAAGAGAGATTGCACTATATGCTCATTTACATTATCGACTATCCACTGCTTGCGGTCATAAGTAGTAAAAAACCGGGTATCTTCACCATTACTGACAATTGTAAGTGGCGGCATAGGATCTAAGAGTCTAGCATATGAGGTCCCTTGGATAGCATCATCATGTGAAAGTGCTATACCCGGTGCCTTTAATTCAAGTATCGCCAGATTGACTCCTTTATGTTTAATCAAAACATCTAAGCGTGCGAATGCCTTATCTTTTTTCACTCCATTATAAAAATATGTATTATGTCCTAGTGTAAGCTGAAACTGCTGTTGGTGGGTAATATCCCCTTTGTTAATCATCGGAAATATCCGTTTAATTTCTTCGTTTACTCTTGCTTCAAAGGATGCCTCATTCATCAAATACCCTCCAAATTAATTATATAAAATAATTTTGATTACTTACTGGCTTTATTGGGCCGGAATAAACCCAGTACGATTGATATCTGGATTACCTGTAAAATAGTGATATGTAATTCCACGCAAATCCTCAGATGGTGTTTCATTGTCAAATACTATAATCTGGCAATCTGTTGAACATTTAGCTAAGTTGTTAAAAAATGAATTCTTTACACTTTTACTAACTTCTTCATTTTTTTCATTATTGCGCTTATCCTTTTCTTTATAGGTCGTAAGCGGAGAATCTAAAACCACAAATCCAGGATGGGGAAGACCATTCTGTTTACAATATAACAATATTGCAATTATAAAAGAAGAATTAATAATTGCTCTTGCCCCTTTACCATAAGAGGCTTTTGTCTTACTGTTAACAATTACATCATTGTCTTTTTTATTAAAGTAAACTATATTTTCACAACTAATATCAATAAAGTTCCAGCTTTCTAGTAAGCCTTGTATAATTTCACAAAACTCTTTCATAAGCTCGTCTGATAATTTCTTTACTTCCACTTTATTAGATGTGGACTTAGTGTTATCAATTCTCTTATTAAGTTCTTGAATACGGCTCTGTGTATCATACAGTTTCTTTTTATTATTTTGAATAGCAAGTGCCTTATCTCGTATTTTTTGATAACGCTCATGTTCTATTAATGCATTTGAAATCTGTCCTGCCTGCTTCTCCAATTTGTGTTCAATAGATTTAATGTTTTCCTGCTGCTTTACAACACTTTTTTCAATCTCCAATAATTCCTTTTCAAAGTCATCGATTGTTTCTTGTAAATCAATTAAGTGTGCATTAAGCTTTGCCTTTTCCTTATCTATTGCAATAAAATATATTTCCTTGTTTTCCTGAGTAGATTTCATAGTAGTATGGCATATAGGACATTTAACATCAGCTAGTTGTCCAGTATAATCATGTGATTGTTCAATAAATCCTAAACGTTCAATATCTGACTGATAATTTTTCTTTAACAGTTTAAATTTCAATAGATTATCTGTAATTCTGCCTCGTTCTCTCATTATTAAGCCGAGTTGCATCAAACTTTTTTCACGGTCTTTTTCAAACTCTTCTACAGCAGTTCGTTGCTGTTTTATCGAATTCTCAATACCTTTTATTATCTCAGAAACCTGCTGAGGTGCGTAATCATCTAACATCTCCTCAGCCTCTGTAATCTCTTTTTGTAAATCACTAAAAATCAAGGTCAGCTCATCAATTGCTCCCTTAATTTGTGCTTTTTTTACCTCAACACTTTCTGGTTTAGTATACTTTTCATAGTCGAGACCAGATAGTATAGTAAAGAAAGAGGAGACTTCAGGTGTTGAGTTTTTATCTCGTTTTGTATCCCCAATAAAAATAGGAGAGTTTTTTTGAACAATGCGTGTCTCATTCATCATCGTTAAGTAAACAAACTTTCTGAATGTGAAAGCTCCAGTTTCTCCTCTTGAACAATTTCGAAGTATGTTTCTATAGGAACATTTGCATAGTGAAAGCAATTTAGCTGATAAACTATTTTTGGCTTTGGAATCAGATGATAATGTTTCAGGACTTGTACTGTCCAAATGAGCAATATCAGCACAAAAATAATAAATATCATTTTTTTGACTTTCTAGTAGGCTTCTCTTCAAAGTTATACTCTGTCGTGATGTTTTATCAAAAATCTCTAATAATGCCCATTCATATCCATCAGCTTCATTAGGCATCTCTGGTAGATCAGATGATCCCAAAACATAATTGATACATTCATATGCAAAAGATTTTCCAGTATCTGATGCACCAGCAACTACATTTAAGCCTGTAGTAAAATTCAAAAAAGCATCCACTTTCTTAGTTCCTTGCAAAAGTAGCATTTTTATTTCAAGTCCTACATCTGCCATATTAATCACCTCCTACAAAGATATTTTCTTCAAATTCGCCTGCCCATTTTCCAATATTTCTATCTATATATTTATATATCTGTTTATCCGTATAGCTTGAGAAGAATTCATTGACAACACTAATATTCCTCTTAAGTTCTTCAACATAACCATTTTCAAAAAGTGAAATAAAGTGGTGTGTTAAATGATTTCCTTGATAATAAATTCCTGTCTTTGTATATTTTACCCCAACAAGACCTTTGGCAATTATCAAGTTTAGTCCTTTATTAATTATATCCCTCTTTACAGCTATTTCTGAAGAGTGATTAGGGTTATCTGGGTGTAAACTCTCCTGTGTTTGATCCAAATCTCTTAAATGTAATGAAAAATAGTCATAGTACATTATTCTTTGAAAACTCATTCTTTTTTGACAGATATCTAATATCAGTAGAATTCTCACTCCAACTTCTTCTGGTGAGTTAAATATCTGTATTTTCTCGCTCATTATCAACCCACCTCATTTCTCCGTCATTCACCAGATCATGGCACATACCACTTTTCTCTAATATACTTATATCGCCTAGTTCTGATGTCTTTATTGGTAATATCTGTGCTCGTTCTATGGTTGAATCTACTCTATCCAAGTCCTTATCAAAGGTTGCCTCACAGGTAGTAATAACTCCATGATATACTTGATTCTTTAGATCATCATAAACCTCATCATTAATAAACTCATCTCGACTAAAGCGTTTCAAAGCTCGTGCATTGTGAAAACTTTCTCTTTGTCGCTTAAAATGTCCATGTAGCTTTTTAATTGAACTAAGTGTTTCAATATCTTTAATCGATTTCTTTTCATGTTGTGAATAAACCTGCATTAACTGGCAAACATATTCCATCGTTACTTCGTCCGATTCAAGTTCTTCCTGAGGCTTCCTTACACGAGGTCTTTTCCGTAATCCACCTCCAAAATGATACTTATACCAACTTGTTGTAGCAAACTGCTGTAACAAGGTTTGAGGCGATACTTCAGAAACTATACTAAAATCAAAATTGGTGATATACTCTTTCAATTCATGCGACAATGGTACTCCGTCAGCTGTTATTTTCCTTTTAGGCTTACAATACTTATCCCATGTTTTTATTAATTGGGTATTTATTCTTTTAGGATGCTCTATCAATTCTCTTAAATCCTGCCCAATGCCATTACTAGCGACAATAAAATACTTCCTTGGCTTATTATACTTTCCAATCATCGTGTAGTAACAAAGCTTTCCAAACTCAGACATATAGACAGATGGAGATAATGGGTCCTTATATCGTTTGCATTGAAAAATATCAAATGTTTGCATTTCTTCGTCCAAATAGGCAACAATATCTCTGCCAGAATCTTTCGATCCTCCTATTTGTGCTACATTTTTATAATGCTCACTGTTAGCTAAATAACCAGAAGCCCATTGACAGGCAATATCTTCGAATTCCCCAGCGTCAATTGTACGTAATCGATCTAATGGATTAATTGATACATCAAAAATACGGCTAGTATCTTGAGGTGCTTCAATTGTTGGCAAAGGAATAATATTCATTTTACTTACCTCCTTTGTCAACATCTTGTTTTTTGTATTTCTGCTGCCTTGATGAAGTCTTTTCGATTGGCACAACCCCCATATCATCATTCTTGATATAATTGAGGAATAAAGTTCCAATAAGAAGACGATCACTGCGAGATATTCTATTCCATTCATAGCCTTTAAAGAGATCTCTTACTAGAAATACTTCATTGGTTTTAATATTTGAAATTTCTAACTTTGCAACATCTAATAATTCATTAACTGATAGCACAATTATACCTCCTAAATTAAACAACAATAAAAACAACATTGTCAGTATAATTGTATAATTTTTTCTGCCAATATACAACATCAAATTTGCGAATTTGACATAATTTCACTGGTTATTCAGAAATAATAGATGGATTGTCAAGACCAAAATTCTTAATCTTGACAATCCATCTTAGGAGCAG
>NZ_JAQIFT010000039.1:0-27639 GCF_027857615.1 Holtiella tumoricola | reverse complement strand
ATATTAGGGCTTACTTTTATAATGCCATTGCTACTTCCACCACTTTGTCTACTTGTAACTTTAAAATACATCTTCCCCTTCACTCTATCCTGAATAGGAATATCCGAGCCTTCTGGTATAACATATGGACTAGATAAACTATTGATTTGTTTATCTCTAACCTCTAACTCATCATTTATGCCTTGCTCCAATTCCTTAAAAAAAGCACTGTTTAACTCTGTTCCTTCTTCTACTTCAAAATCAGGAACAATTTCAACCTGAGCTTCTAATCCACTTAGCAGATTGTTTCCTTCTGTTGTTCGTGCTTTAAATCTAAACGGGTTTCGTGCTTTAAAATCCTTAAAGTTTATTTTAAATGGCATTTTACCCCTCCATTCTTACTATAATTTTATTAAACTCTATATCTTCTCCTACTATTTTAAGGTGAGAAAAAGGCTTTGCTTGTACAGGTCCTGTATAAAGTTCATCATCTATATAAATCTCAGCTAAAACTTCTGGTTCTAATCGAATACTTAACTGTCCTTTACTTTCAAATCTGATAAGCTGAATCTCTCCTTGACCTTGTATTCTAAATTGGCCTTCTGAAATATCTAAGGACTGGCTGTTACTAATTACTGATCCATGTGGTAAAAAGATTAAATCTCTATTCATAAAGTTATAAGACTTTAGCCCTTGTGAAGCAGCTTTATGACTTATAATCGTTGGTTGTCCTATATAAAAACCTCCATAAAGTGATCTTACTAAAGTTTTGTTAAACAAAACTAAATCACATCCTGGAGGTACCAACTGATAAATGTATTTATAAATATCTGTATTAACACTTTCTACAATAACCATAGCAGTCAAATAATCTATGTGAGTATAATAGAGGACGTTAACAAAACCTTTTATCTTTTCTATAAAATCTTTTACAAAGAAAAACCTATAAAAACTTGGAATCTTTGCATAAATTTCTTCCCAGGAACCGTCTAACCGTCCAAGAAGCTCTTGACTTTTCCTTTTTCTAAAATACGCTACATGCTCTGGCTTGTTTAATAATAATTCCGAGTCCTTATCAAATTTATTATCTATCTCACTAATAACCCTACTCAATTTCTCATAATACCCTGTTTGCATATTGCCTGGTAAGTTTTCAAACATACGATTAACCAACGATTATCACCTCTTGAAGTCTCCCTATTTGTGTCGGTTTAAGTTCAATAAAATCAACCCATTCTTCT
The DNA here is from genome assembly GCF_027857615.1 of Holtiella tumoricola. Lineage (NCBI taxonomy): Bacteria > Bacillati > Bacillota > Clostridia > Lachnospirales > Cellulosilyticaceae > Holtiella > Holtiella tumoricola. The sequence goes on along the minus strand of NZ_JAQIFT010000039.1, from coordinate 26,419 downwards.
CTATCCATCTTACTCATAGATACTTTCAAACTATTATAATGAATGATGTCCCCAAGCTTTATAAAAATTTCCTTGGGTATAGCATTCTGGCCAACCTTCATGTCTTTATAAAGTCCTTCTATCATCAACTTTATAGCCTGTTTTTCACCTTCTGTTACAGTACTGCTTGTAACAATCTCAACCTTTACTTTAAAATTAACTTCTTCTGGTCTTAAAAAGCAAAGTTCATAAATGTTAGGTCCATCAGATACCACTTTACGTATAACACGTTCTAATGCATTAGTCTTTGTTTGAACACCAAAAGGCAAGAAGTCAAATAAAACTTTAAATATATCTTCATCTTTTCCACCATCTACAACAGCAAGCAAACTGTGTGGACCAACAACATCTTTATAAATCTCACTTTTATTTTCAAGTACAAGAGAGCTTTTAACACCATCTATACTGGCTATTTCAAAGTTTATAATATCCACAGGTTTATTCTCTGCTTTAATAAAGCCTCCATAAACTCTTTCTTTAAGTTCATAGTCTTTTTCTAAATCCGAACCACCAGAAGCAGCTTCTATATTCGTCACACTAACTATATCTATATCTGGATTCATCAATGTATTAATTGCACCTTTAGATACATTGTACTTGCTACCTGGGTGTTCTGAACTTACTTTTAACACAATACCTTCTGAAGAAGTTATCGCTCCTTCTTCAATGGTTCTAAATACCAGCCCAGATACAGTTAAAACAGCCATCCCTCTAGGGATATACTTCCCCTCTGTACCTTTAAATTTAACTTTTGACAAGGCATAGGTAGGTTGTTTTCTTTTCTTTCCCAATGGTCTAACATTCCTATCTACAAAAAGCCCATTAGAAGTATCCAAGTAAGTCTCTTCTAAAGCCCTTTCTAGATCTGCATACTGTTTAGCTTTTACTTCTGCTTCTGCAGTAATCTGTATATCCAAGATAGAGCCTACTGAAAAGTCTGCATTTGGCATCTTTTCTAAGTAGCTTTCTATAAGATAATCTTTTATTTCCTGCATTGTAGGCCTTACAAATCCTACTGCAGTAAATCCCCAATTAGGCTCCAAGGGTTACACCTCCTTCTATTACTTGGTGATTTTCTAGTAATAGACTAAAAGTCATATTAAGTGTACGTCCTTCTTGTCTATATTCTAAAATACTTACTTCTTTAACTTGTTTATTTTCTAATATAACACTTTTTAAATGCTCTACTTTTGATTCTATGTCATGTATTTTTCCAAAGACTATTTCATAATCAACACCTTGTGAGACATCAAAAATATAGTCTCCTTTTCGTAGAGTAAGCCTATGTATTACATCTTCTATAACCTGGTCATGTCCTATAGAAATATCATTCATATGTTCCCTAGTTGCTTGATTTAGTCGAATACTTTCCACCTTTACTCTACCGCCCTTCTGAGAAGTAAACCTATATAGTCAAACTCGCCTACTTGTATAACTAATACCTGTTTACTATCTCTTAAGCTTCCGTTATAGACTGTAACATCTTCAAAAAGACTTTCTCCTGTTGCCGATTTAGCTTGAACTGTACCGTCTGGATTTTTCTTTGTAATACTACATAGGTAAGCCTGCTTTAGCTCAAATCTCATTTCATCCTTTAGTTGTTCTATCATTTTTTTATTATGCAAGGGTTTCAACCTCCAAACTTGTTACCCATTTATCCTTACTTAAATCATGGCTACCACTTATAACAATCACATTCCCTGTAAGGGTTTTACTTTCTATACGCAATTTACTCAAAGCTTTAATACCAGGTAAAAACATACTCTTCACCTCATACTTTAAAAGCCCCTCTTCATCAATAACAGGAATAGGACTGCCAATTAATCCAGTCTCAGCTTTAAGCAGGTACCCTGTATCTTCTCCTAGACTCCCTACCTTTCCTATCTGAGTAAGTCCAGTATTGTCAATGGTCATACTGATACCAAACTCTTTACAAAGTTTCTTTAACACATCTACTTTCTTTCCTTTAAGATGATAAGCTTTAGGAATAGATACACTTGGAACCTGCAGTGTTGTAATATTTACACCACTACCACTTAAAAGATCTGTAAAAATATCTTTTAGTGATGTTCCTTTGCTATAGGTTTTCATGTATAGTGCATTAATATCTGGACTTATATTTAAAGTCCTAAGAGTTGTAATCTTATCTCGCCCTTCAAACTTTGTAAAAGCTTGTCTAAGTTCACCTTTTGATATGCAAAAAAGCCCAGTATCTTGATACCCAGCATTAACCGTTACAGTTTTCTCTTGAAGGATTGCTGCTATACTATTATCAGATAGATTGTACAATTTGATTTCAGATACAAGAGGGGTTGTGTCCATATCAAAGGTTTCATTAAACTCTACTGTAAGCTCTGGATATTTTATCTGCATGTCACCTATATTCACTTCCATTATTCTGCCCCACATCTAATCACTCCTTATAATGGCCAGTCCACTATTTGATCCATAGTCTTCTATACCAATAATCTCTTTGTCATTGTTAAACAAAATAGGAACTACTTGAATAGGTGGTATTTTAGGATTTATTACTTCACCTTCTTTAAAGTAAGCCAATAAATCTATCCCTGTTGTTAATTTATGTCCTTTTACAATCGTTTCACCATTGCAAACTATATCCACCGTATAGAAATCATGATACGCATTATACCTGGTTAGAAAAATAAGCAACTTACCATCTACTTCATACTGAATAGCTTCCCCTAGATAGCTGTTTGGATCCAGTTCAATTATAGATACTTCCATTACTTCCTCCCTCCCATGGTCTCATTATTTTTGCTCTTGATCGCTGACTTTTGAGCCTCTGTCAATGTAGGTTCTTTGCTCTTCTTTTTCTTGGTTGTTTTCCTAGTCCCACCTTTTTCTTTCTTCTCTTTCTCAGCTATTCGTTTAGCAACAATCCCATCAGGCTTAGTTTTACCTGTTACTTTAGTCGTTACTTGCTGTGCAATTCTTACTTGCTCTAATTCTAGTTCAAATTCGTATCCGTATCTTTCTTTAGAGGTCTGCTTTATACTAAACTTTTTAATGATGCAGTTATTAAATCCATTTCTATAAATATACTTACAAAGTTGTCCTTTTTGTTGCCATCTTGTAATAATAGATATAGCTTGACTGACTTGTGTAATCTCTTGGCCCATGTTGGCCAACTTCACTACGCCATTTTTCCCTTTAACTTTAAGAACTGCATTTTTAGTAAGTACACCATCTGCTACTTCAAAACCTTTTTCTGCAGGCTCCTTAGTAACTTCTGCTGTGTATTCCAATTGCTCCTGTGATATTAACGTAAATTTAAGTTCTTCACCCGTTTCTATATTTGTAATCATCTGGTCACCCACCTATCATATAAGCCACCTAGAGAGGGAGACATAGGTTTCTTAGGAAGATATGAAATAGTTGATCGCTCAATCTCATTTGCTACTTTTGAAGCAATCTCATTTTCTCCTTGGGTGGTTACAGTAATGTAATTATTATTAGTGACCGATGTTGTTTGTGTATTTTCATTATTGGTTGTATTCGATACTTCCGTGAGTACTTGTTCTAATGTTTTCTCTCTCATAGGATTAGATGTATTAAAAAAGGAGGTTTCCTTCTGTTTTATTTCTTTTTGTCTTGTATCTTTTTCTGCCTCTAAAATTTCTATAATCTTTTTATTATTAGATAGGTGCTTATTATCTGTTAACTCAGCTCTTTGTGAATAAGCATCTGCTATATATGCCTCCAATTGTTCTGCAGTAGCTTCTTTTGCTGTTGTATGAACATTTTTGTTTAGCTTTCTAGAATCTACGTAATAATCTCCACTATCATAAGATCTTGCATCTAACTTTGAATAGTCACTTTGTGGATTTGAATTCTTGAAACTAAAATCTCCTTTAAAAATTGCATTTACTATATCTGTAGCAATTCTCAAAGTAGCTGTCACCGGAAGTGCTAACGCCTCACCCATATCCACTTTAAAATCTGCCCATGCTGCTTTGGCTTCTTCTAAAGCCGTTTTAGTGGTCTGACTCATCGTATCAAAAGATTCTTCTAACTTCCCTGTAGAATCTATCACTCTTTCTTGTGTCTCTATCAAACCGTCCATATCACTTGTCATAGTTTCAAAAGTTCTTGCTGCTTCTACACTTCCAAACATATCAAAGCTAGACATATTTAAAACATCTAAAGTACTTTTTATCATACTGATAGTCTCAACAATACTACCTCCATTTTTTAAAAACTCTGGAATAGTTGTACCATTAAGTTCTTTAAAATACTCATTTACTGTACTATCACTTTTAGAAAACTCCGAAAGAATAGCCCCTATTCCTGTTGCAGCATCTGCTGTTCGTTGACCCATTCGTGTAGTCTCAGCCAAAAGAGCCAAGGCATCCCTATATCCTACACCTATACTTCTAAATGCCCCGAACTGTTTCGCATAGTATTGGCTAATCTCATTTACTGTTGTCTTACCCCTATCTTGTGTAGCTAGTAAAGCATCACCTATACCATTCATCTCTTCAAGTTTGTAAGTATTCATAATAGTAGTCGTTAAATCTACTGCCCCTAGTGGATCCACAAATCCGGCTTTTGATATTTGCAAATTCTCATCCATGAACCCATTCATTAATGATTGATAATCTCTACCTGCCGATAAAGCCTGATACATAGCTTCTCCTACTAAGGTAGCATCTTGTATGCCATATTCCATTGCCATATTACGCATATCTTGCAAGACTTCTGGTAGTTCTTGCTTTGCCAACGTATTTACTTTTGCTGCAGCATACTCCACATTTGCAAAACCATCAGCCAAACTATACGCCCCTGTTGCTAACCTCTGTATACCATTAACTACAGCCGAACTTGCTAAACCAACAAAGGTACCTTTTATGATTTTTTCTAATCCACCAAACTTTTTACCCGTCTCATCTACACCTTTTTTTAACTTTTTAGCTTCTTCATTTGTCTTTTTTAAAGCATCCTCTGACTTTTTTCCGCCTTTTTGTCCAGCCTCTCCCATTTTTACAAGACTTCCTGTTAAATCATCTACTGTCCTATCAGCCTTTTCTAATGGGTTCTTATTGACTTCAAACTCTACATCATAACATACGCTTCTAAGTGCATCTATTTTCTTTTCCTCCTTTCCATCACTTTTATATAGCTACTTTTAATCTCATTGAACGATTTCGTTGATTGCTTCATGATATACTCTATACTTTGACCCGTTAAATGACAGTAATAAAGCTTCTCTTCTCGTTCTTTCTGAAACCTTTGTTCTAAAACCTCCCATAATTTTTGAATATCATCATCAAATACACGTAAGCTCCTCATACGAGGTATGAAAGGGTAACCACAATTCAGCATAAGGCTCTAAAGTAAAATTTATTGCCATGTGAACCACATATTTTAAAGTGGCCATATTGTCTTTCCATGCACTTATATCTTTTAGACTTTTAGGTGTCACAAGTTGCTTTTCTAAAATGTATTCCCATATTTCCTTTTGATTTTTTAAAGTATTTGCTTCAAAATACTCATCCATAGACATAGCTCTAATTACAAGATCGTATGTTTCTTGAATTGGCTTTTTAGAGGATTTAAGTTCTTCACCTTCACCACCCTCAAATACAACTTCATATCCATTATTAAAGATAATAGGGAATTTCATAAGGGTATCTCCCATAAGCTCTCTCCTCCTTAACTAAAAAGAGAGGGTTTCCCCTCTCTAGTATCGTTTTAATCCAATTGCTTCAATTTCAAATTCTAAAGCGCCATAAGTCTTACTTGCAAAAGATAAATCCGGTGCTTTTACAATGGCACAATCTGGTGCACTGACTTTTTTTACTGCTAGATCATTGCCACTTGTAATCAATACTTGGAATCCTGTTTCTCTTTTGTTAAATAAATCTTGTAAAAAAGTCGCTCCTTCTGAGTTAGGATTCAGTTTCAAAACAACCTTAGATGTAACTGCAGCGTGCATACTTCTGTACCCCTCACCTTTTACACCGATTGTTGTTGTCATAATAGCATCATTATCTGATACAGTTATGCCATTTTCATCAGCAAATCCCGTAATCAATTTACCTGCTACAATGCAGTTATCCTTTAACGCATCAAGTGTTGTACTCTTCATGTTCCATCCTCTCTTTCTTATAAATCTTCTAAGTGAATTCTAAGTGTAATCGGCTTAATACCATTGATTGGTATACTTGGTGTGTATTCTACAACAATTCCACGTAATACCCTCTCTGATAAGTCTACTGGATTAATCTCAGCTGGATTAGGCATGGTCACTTTATAAATACCTACACCATCTATAGACTTTTTAATAATATCTGCTCTTGTACAAAATTCTAAAGCTGTAATAATTCTATTTTCAATAAGAGCAAACCCGGCATAGTCAAAGGCTATTTTCTCTTCATGATGCAATAAAGTATTTAAGTTATCTTTAATCATTGTTGAAAGATAAAGTGGATTGACTACATCATCTATATATAGACCTTGTTTACCCACAAATCCATCACGATAAGATTTAAAGTTTCCACTTTGTACATAGATGTTAATGCCTTTATTGTAGGCTTCTAAAGTCTTTTGCTTATCACTCAGTTCTTCTACTCCTACAATATTTAAAAACTTAGGATTATAACTTCCTGTTGCTCTAGCAGCGCAAGACGCAGCAACACAATCTACCCTTTTATATAAATCATCATTTTTCTCGGCTCTATTAGGGATGGTATACATTTTGTCTTTAAAATTAAAGGTGCTTTCATCTGTCATCAACGTACTATAAAGCTTCATGTTGGCTTCTGCAAAATCTGAAAGATAAGTCTTTAACTTATCATCTTCTACGTCTGTACTTAAAATCCATACATAATCATTATCATTAGCTAATGCTGTACCAATAGCATCATATTCTTGCCCCAGTTCTTCTCCAGGTGTTATCCCTAATATCTTAAGTGCATTGATACTAATCTTATTACCTTGTTTATCTGCTTGATTAAAACATATTTTAGCCATTCTCATCACTTCTGGCTTACTATTAAAATCTTTTTCAACTTCTGCCATATTGTAATAGGTTTTAAGTGGCTTTTCTCCTGTAATATCAATTAATAGGATATTCCCAAACCCTCCCGGTGAGGAGTAAGGTGCTTCTCTACTAATGGCTACCTCAATATCTTCAAATTTAAATGACATTTCCTTCACTTCCTTTCAATTTAATAACTGTAAAATAATCAACTTCATCTCTAACTACATCTGTCATACGTATCTTTAAATCAAAAGTTTTAATAACCTCTTTATCATCTTCTTCAAAATTCATAAGTCCTCTTAATGTTGAGATTGAGACATAAGCAACTTCTTTTTTATTAAGATCCATACGAAACTTGTAAGCTGCATACTTTTGAAACTTACTGAAGGCTATTACACAGTCTTTTTCCTCTACTGCATATATTTTGAATTGGAGAATACTCTCAAAAGTATCTTTACTTTGACGTTCTAATCCTTTTTCTGTAGGTACATACTCACACTCTTTATTTTCACTTATTGGCAAATAAGGCTCTAATATCTCCACTGTCATATAGGTTTCACTAGGTCTTTCACCATTAAACCCTTCCCAGAAGGTGCGTATGCCTTCTTTTTCACCTTCTTCTTTTGTATTCGCAAAAATAAGTTCTCTTATATACTCTACCGCTTCAACTAGGTTCATTAATCTGTCCTTCCTACATACATAGTTTTTAAGTCACTTATTTGCCTATAGCCTTTAACTTGCTTAATAAAAAAGTCCTCACCATCTATGACAACAATATCTCCTGTCTGTGGAGCGATCTTGTCTGTAGTTCGGACTTTGTATTGTATGTCTATTTTATTGCCACCAGATGTAAACTTAAGAACTTCTGATACTTTAGGTGGTGTGATTACTGCATTTATTACCTGTTCTAGTTCTTCTTTTTGTGCATCTAACTTCCCTGGAACAAATGTTTCTCTTATGCTTCTAAATATAGCCTTCTCTTTATGCTCATTTAGTAAAATACTCATTCACTAACACCTACTTTGATAATCTTATAGGTTATTCTTTTTCTTAGCTCTCCTGTATCTATGAGAGGGTTGCTACTTCCTTTTTTCTTAATAGTACTTGCTTTATTAGCGGGCTTTGATAAGTTTGTAAGGTAGTCTCTAGTAAGATTTACAAGTTCTTCTCCCAGTATCTTGTATGCTTGATAAGCAGTCATTTCTTTAAATACTATATTTTCTATACACTGTTTACTTAACTTATCTATTTCGGTCTTTCTTTTATCAAAAGTACCTCTAATAAAAGGCCTAGCTGGAATTTTAATATAGTAGCCTTTTCTTTGAGAACGTATAGCAAAGTTAGACTTAGATTTTTTTACAAAACCCTTCTTCAAGTCACCGCTTTTATAGGCTTTATGATAGGTCTTTTTATGAGTAGGTGGTACATAAATGATGCGTCCAAACTCATTAACTTCTGCAATCATTGCATATTCATCTGAACCGAATACACCAATATGCACCCGATATTTCTTTAAATTCTTTAGTTCACTAACCAATCTTTTGTAGTTACCATCTTCATCTTTTTTAATACCTACTCTAATACCTATCATTTTTTGTACCTCTCTAGTACTTGTTGAAAGGATTCTGCCATTGTTACATACTCATAGCGAATATCATCAATAGCATAAGATTTAAGTTCCTTACCACCATTCTGAATATGATTTTTAACCGATTCATAGATAAGCAGTTCTAAGTCTTGTGGGAAATTAGGCTCTAAGTGGCCTATATCCACACCATTTGCTTCCAGTTCTTTAAGTACTCTTTCAGTTAAATAGCCTGCTCTATAAACAACATAGATGTTTTCCATACTGGAATACTTAATCTCACTCATTCCTATAGTTGTATAGCGCCCTTGCCAGCACCCATTACTTTTATAAACTCGGTTGTCTACTCTTTCATATTGGTGCTCTAAGAGTTCGCCATCTTCTACAGTCTCTAGATGTAAAATATCAAATACAGGCGTTTTTTCTAGGTAAATACATTGTTGACCATCACCTTTTAAAGTTTCCTCATAAGCCGCTAACTCTAAATCTTTTCCTATAAGAGAGCCTACCTTTTTTAGGTAGGCATCTAATAGAAATTGGAGCATAGGATCATCTAAGCTCGTTTCACCTATATAATTTTTTAACCCTTCTAGTCCAAACATTTCTATTCCTCCTGTAATAAACGAATAAGTTCTCCTTTTTCCATGGAAGAATAACCTTTTAAACCTCTCTCTTTAGCCATTTTTTTCAATTCAGTTAGCTTAATCTCTTCATAATTGAGCGAGGTTACATCGACTTTTTTGCAAGTTTAATTAATGCATGCTGGTCAACAACACGACCTCCTACAAAGATACGTCCTTGTAATCTTGTAAGACCTTTTGTAAATAGGATTTTATCGTCTCGATCAAGCTCTACGTCTATTTGAAGGTGGATACCGTACCCTCTCTCTAAATCACCAAAGATTATTTCATTCTCTGCATTATCTTCTAAGATGATTGGGTACTTACCAAATAAAGAACTTACTTGTCCCTTATCATTGCCTAATGAGCGAATTAAAGGCTTGCTATTGTCCAATTCTAAATCATATAGATGGTATAACATAGCCTTAGACATAATCGCTACCATTGGATGGTCATCATATCTTGATGGAATAGCGGCTACCATCTTGTTAATGTCTTTTAGCGTTGGTAAATCTGTTTCAAATTCTACCTTTGGTACATCGTCAGCCTTAAAAATCCCTTGAATACCATCAATACCATCACCTGTACCAATAGCAAACTTATTATTGGCTTTAAGCTTAAGTTTGGCACCAATCTTAGTTTGTAAATAAGATGCAAGTTCAATAATATTTTTATTTCTAAGCATGTTTACAGGCACATCAACATGGGTAGCAATACGGTTGGCCATAACCTTTTTAATACCAAAGTTACTGTCCATTTCATTGTCAACTTGTCCTGGCTTAAGTTCTTCTGATACATCGCCATCCCATAAATCAATGATAAATTCAGCAGACATAGAATCATCATTAGAAACTTGACATACATCCCACATAGTAAGTTTTGGTTGCACATAAGCAAGGAATGACCTATTTTCAACAGAAAGAAGTTGTCCTTGTGTTGCCCCACCTGGATCCATAAATGCTTTGTTCGTTTCAGCAAAAGCTGCTCCTGATAATTTCACAAAACCGTTAGAAGTTTCTGCGAACGCTTTTAAAGCTTCTTCATTTTTACTTACATAATCCGGCACGTCTTTATCCCCTCCTAATGATAACCCAGCCTTTTCTACTACACCATTAATCATCTTCTCTATTTCTGCCTTACTAATCGTTTCTGGCTCTGCTCCTTCATCGTCTTTGGTTGTAGTTGGTGCATTTGTTGCTACATTCCCCGATAAGATATTTTGCACAGCCATAACGAATGCTTTTTGCATAAACTCTTTCATTCCATCTTCTTCTGAACTCTTAGTTGTTTCAGGTTCTTGCTTTGGTTCAACCTGTGGTTCTGCTACCGTTCCTAATGATTTCTTTAACTCCTCTACTGTAATACCCATTGCTTTTGCCATTTCCTCTAACTTCATACCTTTTTCTCCTTTCGATTCTTCACCTTTTACGGTTGTAATAATACTTTCTGGATTAGCCGGGAAAAGTGTTCCACTAACCTCTCTTAATTTTGCTTTTGTAATGACACGAATGGTTCTTCCACTCTCTTCCTTGTACTCTCTTTGCAAAATAAAAGCACCGATAGAGTTCTTTAAGAGCCCTTTCTGTGCTAGTAGATAAATCTTATTTGCATGTGGGAAGATAGGTTTGCCATCCTCTTTATCAAGGAATAATGTAATTTCACACTTACATCCAATATCATCCTCCTCCAAAATTTTAACTTGGCCAATGACTGAATCAATGGACCATTTATCATGTTGAAAAAGATAAGGGAATGTTTTGCCTACATCTTCTGCAAAGGCCCCTTTTGTGATGATATCACCATGTAAGTCTACGTTGTTGTACTTATTGGCATAGCCTACTAAAATCCCCTTGGTACCATCCTCACTCTTCTTAACTTCTAAGAGCTGAAAATCTGACTTTTGCATTTCTTCTTGTTGATTTTGGCCAGTATCGCTTTTAGTAATTGATTGAGGTATATTTTTGAATGCCCTACTAAACTCACTATAATCTACAATGTTTCCTCTTACATTCTTCTCAAAGTTATTACCTAATTTACTAGAATGTCTTTTCTTCTTTTTCCTCATCATCTAACCTCCTAATCTTTAGAATTTGTATAGCCTAAAGTGCATCTGCAGTTTACAATATCACCCACGCTAAAATTACTATCTCTTGGCTTTAAGCCTTTTCGACCATTCAATACAAAGTACTCATCTATCTTAATCTTGGTACCATGAAGCCCTTTATGAGCCTCTCTAGTACGTTCATCTTTAGAGGAATACCATACTTTATATTTCATACCTACTTCTTTAGCAGAATCATACTGACCCTCTTCCAATGCACTAAAGGTTTCCGTTCTTGCTATATTTGTTGCTCTCCACCCACTCATTCCTTTTATAGATTCTAGGATTTCTTTCTTAGCCTGTTTAGCTGAACCTTTTTCCTTGTTCTTTAAGATGATGTGCTGAATAACTTCTTTAGTCGTTTCATCTATAGCTTTAATATGATTACCTATACGCTTTAAATAGATAGCCTGTGTTGCTTTAGGCACCTTATCCTTAGCTTTATCTATAAGCTTCCAACCTTGCCCATAGAGGGCGATATATTCTGCTTCTGTGGTAGCTTTCATAAGCTCTACTTCAACATCACTACTATAAATATCATCTAAACTAAAAAAGTCCTCTTCATCATCTGATTTCGATGTCTTAGAGAATTGTTGTTTAAGTCTTTTGTAAAGATTGTCGAAGTAGGCTGAATACTTTTTTAAGAGTTTGTGCTCCTCTTCTTGTGCAAGTTCATCAATACTCTTACTAGACTTATGTATTTCTTCCGACTTGCTACTTTCGCCCTTTGGTGCAATAGGTTCCTCTGATACACGATCGTGTTGTGCTCCTTCTAAAGGACTGAAGCCCATAAGTCCTCTGTATTCATTGGTTGATATATATCGGTTAATATTTGTTCCCTGCGCCTTGATGTACTCAATCACATTCTTTTGCAACTCTTCTATTGTGGAGTAATCAATTTCAAGTCTGCATTTATACGAGGGTTCATAAACCTTTGTATTAAGCTCCCACAAGAACTGTTCCATAATCGGGATAATAGTCTGCTTCATAAAAGCTTTTACTGCTTCTTTAAGGTTTTCATACTTAGCTTGACCAAAAACCATATCCGTCGGTACACCTAGACATTGGCAAATTTCCCTTCCCATAGTCATATAGGTTTCTAAGAAATCTCCTTCTACTTCACTTGTTAAGTTTTCTACCTTAAGCTTACCAAAAAGTACTGCTGTGCCACCTTCTGCAACGTTGGCTAGTTCCTCTTTTACTAGCCTTGACTGCTTTCTAGCACGTTCAATATCATGCTCACTCTCTTCATAGATAATGGCTTTAAGCTTTTCATACTTAGCAATAGACTTAGCATTTTTCATACGAATAATGTTATGGGTATCCAGCGTACTCTTTAATGCATCCACTTTACTTTTACCTGTATCAAGCCCATATCTTGTATCATTAGGATTTAAAGCATTAAGTTCTATGACTTGTTCCCATTCCTTGCTTACTCCATCGACCTTTATAGACTTAATCGGCATAAGCAGGTTGTCACCATACTCTTTCTTCACCTTATCAAAAGGTACAAAATAAATTTCCTTTGGTACACCATCTACAATAAGTGCGTAACCTGCACCTTTTGAAATATAACTGCAAACAATGTTATTGATAAGGCGTTTACCGTTGTAATATTTATTCGGTCTACGTAGCAAATTTACTGCTTGTTCATTAGGCTTTTCAACTCTATCACCATTTAGGTCTGTCATATAAAAATCAAAGCTATTACAAGCCATAAGAATTAAATCTACACATAAAGCAAAGATGGGATTTTCAAATGGATCTGTTGGTGGAACGATTGTGTCTACTTTTGTACTTGTCATAGATCCATGAATATCTTCCTTTGCAGACTTCTTATTTAACCAACTCAAAAAAGGTATTTTGATAGCTGCCATTATACCCCTCCTTTCTTCTTAAAAAGTTTAGTATTTATATGTATTTTAGTGATGTTTTTGTACTTTAACACTCTGAATACCTTAGAAACGTTGATTTTACGTCAAAAACCACCACAAATAATAAAATGTTATCTGTGGTAATTTGCTCTTCCTAAATAGAAATTGCACCAACAAATCCTCGTTTATCTTTCGCCATAACTGCATATCTTAAAGCATCTAGTAAATGGTTCCAATCATCTATTGGCTTATTTAAAATGGCCCCATCTTTAGTATCCCAGATGTAATTATCAAGCTCTACTTGTGTCCAATGACAAGATGGAAGTACGTAGATTTTGTACTGCTGCACTAACTGAATACCATAAAGCACGCTGTCAGGACCTTTTTCGCAAGGCTCTACCCTGTAAATCCCATAATCTTTTAATTCATCTATGAGTCGTCCTTCTGCTGAATCAGCTATAATCCGTTCTTTGGCATAACCTTTATACTTAATCATCTTGGCTAGAGCTGGGCCTTTCATACCTCTTTCATAATGCTCATCAAAGACATAAATAGCCTTGTTATCTTCGTCCTCATCAATAATAGCTGCTATTAAAGCCGATGGATCATTAATATAACCAAAGTCTAAACCAAAGACTGCTCTTGTTGTTTTTTTCTTTAAAAGTTCCTCAACCTTGAAATCTTTAACTGTATAGTCATAAACAGTACCTTCTGCAATACCCCACTCACCCTCTCCCTCTACTTTGTAGCGTTTAGGGTGGTCACGCTTCATCTTCTCAAAGACTTTTAAATCGTCTTCTCCAAGCCATTCATTGCATTTGTAAGTCGTTGTAATAGCCAATATGTCATCGTCTTCTACATCAAAAAAACGCTTCTTTAACCAATGTTTCTCACTCCATGGGTTAAACGAAAGCGTTATCTGTTTAAAATATCCTTCTGGTAATTTACCTCGAATAGACATATCTATTTTATTGAATGCGTCCTCATCCATTACTTGATATGCTTCTTCAAACCAAGCCCAACATAAATAACCGATACCTACAGTAATAGATGTAATAGACATAGGGTCATCTAGCCCTCTAAACAATATCTTCTGTCCTGTTGGGAGATAAGTAGCTTCAAGTGGTGACTTACTAAACTTCCATAAATGAGATACTTTTAGGTTATTAGCAGCCCATTTAAGCTGTGTCCAGGTAGAATCCTTATGAGTGTTAAATACCCGTCTTACAACTAAGGTATTGGCTAAAGGATACTTCATCATATTGTAAATAATCCATTGCGCTATAGTAGTTGATTTTTTAGAACCACGTGAGCCTTTGACCACTCTATATCGCCCTTTAAATCTCCAAAAGGTGCCATAACCTTTACCAATCTTTTCAGATAGATGTACTTTAATCTTCAAGCTCTTCATCTCCTGTAAATACAACTTGTTGGCTTAAATCTATTTGATGTTTATTTATCTTCTCTTGCTCTAGTTCAAGTTTTCTTTTAGTCACTTCTGGTAATAGATCCATCCTATCAGCAAGCCATTCCATGGCCTTCATCTTGTCATGAAGCTTTACAGATATACCATCTTTACCTTGTTTAATCTCACTAATTAAACTACCATCAACCTCTTGGTAATCTCTAAACTCTGTATAGTTTACCTCAACAGTTATAGGCTCACCATCATCTGTCTTACCTACTTCTATATCTTTCCTACCAAACTTTACATAGTCTGTTATATCTGCAAAAGCAATACTTATGTATTGGTCAACAATCTTTTTAGCTAATAACTTAGTATTGATAACAGCCTCTTCTAAAACTTCTTCTGTCACCCTAGCTACTTCTTGTTTAATGTCAACATTTGTCAACATCCTAGAGCCACATCTTCTAGCTGTTTCATAATTGCATTCGTATGCTTTCATGTATGCCTTAGTCTTATTAAAATTCTCTTGAATGTAGTAAAGACAAAAGAGTTTTTGCTTATCTGTTAATCCACTACTCTCTATCTCTTCCATTTCATGCTTTACAATTAACTTCTTTTCATTAGTAACGTTACTTTTGATTTGATTAGTAACGTTACTTTTGGACTCTTCCCATCTATCCTGGTTCTTCCACCTTCTGATTTGAGTTTCTGATACATTCAATTCTACTGCAATATCTTTAAGTAACTTAGTTTTACCAGAGTCCAACCATAACTTATACGCCTTATCTCTGTTAGGGCTTCTTGCTCTAGCCATTCCTTTAATGCCACCTCCTAAAATAAAAAAGCATCATAGACCACAAAATTCTGCGGGCGATGATGCTTGTCCTTCAACTTATGAAAGACAGATTTACCATTTATATAAAACACTAGCTATTCATTACACAATATGCATAAAATACAATTAACACTTAAATCCTCAACTAGTCTTTTACTTAATATCATTCTATCACATTTACCATATGCTGTTATTAGTTATGTCTAAGAATATTCTTAAATAAGTCTAAGATAAAGTATAGAAATATTTTTCTAATATACTTCTCTTTAATGCACTTAAATAGTCAGGATTCATATTTAGCTCAAGAGACAGCTCTAAAAGAGTTGTACTCTTAATATAAAAGCCTTCTATTAGCTTCCTATCCCTGTCAGATAACGTTTCCAGTATGTTATCTATCTTTTTAATTAGGCGCCTACACTCTAATAGCCTAAAATACTTTTCATCTAAGTCTTGCGTACGTCCCATTAATGTATCTTCTATTAGGCTGGTTGCACATCGTGCTGTACTTCTCCCTGGTATAGGATTATTATTTTTATTCCCTCCTGCATATACTTCTGTAGCTCCTGAGCCATAACTAGGTCTATAACCTTCCAAATCAATTTCAAGGTTATCAACTTCTACTTTTAATAACTTATATGATTTTAATTTTTCTTCTATCAGTCTAATATCTTGCAAAATATCCCTCCTAAAAGAAATTTTGAACTAATTTTTAAAAATGATATTGATTTTCATTTTCTTTTATGTTATTATTATTTTGACATGATTAATACATATTGTTTCAACATTTCCCTCCCGATTTGGGAAGCACTAGCTCAAGTTAGTGCTTATTTTTTTGCCCAGTTAAAGTTAATTTTTATGTAATACATATATTTAACGTATTTGACCATAATAATTACTGTATTTCACATTTACTGCTGAATGATTTACTAGAGTAGCCTTGAGTTGTCGACTCCCTCATAGCTACTCTATACATATCAAAATCAATTTTTATTTTATACATAAATTTTCTAAGCTCTACACATACTATTATTGATTTGGTAACATACCTTACTCATACCCCATATGATTAATTCAATTAGGATAGCCAAAAGAACTTGATCCTTCCTATGCTATCCTATACATAGTAAAATAAAATTTTATCTCTTATTATAAAATATTATCTTATAATTACTATTATATAATATTTATTTTTCAAATTATCTATTTAATCTCTCCCATATATTCCTTTAATCTTTATAGGAGAAGTTATCAGTAATCAGTAACCTATCTTAATAGAATATTCCCTTGGCACTTATGATATTTTCCATCTTTCAGCCATATAAAGAACAAGTATACTCCTACCGCCAAGGGAGTATTTTTTTGCTCAAAAACATTCTTTATTTACTACTGTTACTAAACGCTCCTCCAACCAGTCCAATCATTGCTATCAATATGTAATAATGACTTGTTGTTAATTCTATATTCATAAAAGGCTGGATTACTTCTAGCATCATAATATCCACATCAAACCATGTTAAAATCCACGCTACTAGCAACACTCCTACAAATCCATCTAATATAAATTACACCTCCCAAAAACATTTTTTATTACATCCGCTGGCTAAAATTCTTATTAACTTCTCCAACTCTCTTTTTCATTTCTTCAAATGCTTTTCTCTTTCTAGCTATTTCTTTCTTTGCTTTAATAGTTTCAGTAACACCTATGATCCAGGCAAATGGCATCATAATAATTCCAAGTACAACTACCACTGCCAACATGCCTACTAAGAATATTACTGGCATAAGTGCAATTGTTCCTATCACAGCTATTATTCCTACTACCAGTTCCATGCTTTGCCTCCCAAAAACTAATTTTATGACTTATAATTGTATGCATATTATTAATTAAACGGGTTAACTTAAATAATAAATAATTTTTTGAGGTGCCAAATGAAAAGATATTTCTCACACAAGGCTTTCATCCCCTTGCTCTTAACCACTGCTCTTATATTTGCTTCATCTTCACTAATCGCATCTACCACAGATACTTCTTCACATGATAAAATTATTCAAAGATTTATTGATGATATACAATTGCTTCAAAATCAAGTTTTTACACTAGCTCAATCAACTTTTAAAGAATGCTCTAAAGATAAGTCAAATAGGATAACTGAGATTAATCATATTAATAGTAGCATTGAAATTCTTAACAAAGAAATTCTAGAATATTTATCAACTCTCCCTAGTATTAGTTCTCAAAATAGTGATACCTTGCTTGTCCAAAATGCTTTGAACCTTGTAAAAAACTCCTTATATCAAATTGATTTATTATCAGATGCAACAACTAACTTAGAACAATTTTTAATTTTACAGGAATTTTTTAGGCTTAGGGTAAATGCAACGGAGACACTTGTAGGCCTTAGAAATCTTCTTTCATACTAATAAACTTACTTAAGAGTGATGGTTAGGTAAGTTTATCACTCTTAAGCTCTTTTATAATCTATCAAAATGCTTTCTAAGATCAACTACGTCCCATCTCATCCTTTCAGGAAAACTATTTTATTGTGTTTGAACTTCCCTTTTTTTATGCTTAAATATAAATATATAAAAAGGAGGTTGTATTATTATTGTATAAAAAATTTACTATGTTTTTTTACAGTTGTTTAACTCTTATTGTAATATTAAATATTTATGTGTTATTCTTCTTAGATCTTGATATAGACCTTTGGTATTCATTAGTTACATATAGTGCCTCTGTTGTATATGCGCTACTTTCATACAGTGCTTATACGCAGAATGAAGCTATTAGAGAAAAATTTTTTTGTGCATGTAGTTGGTTCGTAGTTGCTACTATTTCACTAATAAGGTTTCTCATGTAAGCCTTATTAGTGAAATAGACTAAAAGAATTATTTTATTACTTATACGTTAGATTCAATTGTTATTCGCATTACTATTTGTTATAATATTTTATACAAATTATAAAGGGGTTTTTTTATGGACTTTACCGAATTAAAAAATAAGCTATACAGTATTTCATTCTCTATACATGAACATATGGATTGTTCTACATATGTAGGCAATGGAAATGATTTTTACATCAACTTCGACCAAGATCCATGTGTTATTAAAATTTCTAAGACATTAGACGTAGATTTAATGAAGACTAAAGTTATAGAAATACAAAAATTATTAAAATCTTATAACTTTATCAGCACTGTAATTGTTACTGATATCAGTCCTATAACAAAAGAATACAAAATAACTTTTCCTAAAAATTAATCTAGCCGAGAGGAGGGTATAATTAACCTCCTCTTTTATAACCAAAAATTATTTTTATTTAGTCTGCTTGCTCATACATTAAAACATCATACCCTGCTTCTCGCATTACTTTACACATAGCTTCTACTTGCCTACATCGGTCATTCCCTTGTGCTGCTACTGGTATGCTAATAAAGTATCTAGTACCTATCCATTGCCTTCTTCCTCTTGTATAAAGACCTGCATCTTTTACAGCCTGTATAACCTTTTCTTCCCTTGCTCCTGGTAGTGCAATCGTCATACTATCCAAATTAGCAGTTCCACCATCTTCACCCCTAACAGCCTCTTTTGCTGCTTCCTTCGTTTTAATTAAATCCTCTGTCAACTTCTTGTAATCCATCTTCATTTTTAAGCACTCCTCATAGTATTTATACACTTCACAATCTTCACTTTTATTTACCAAGGTAAATTTTACGATCCAACTTCTTTGCAAGTAATGCAGATTTTTTACCCTTCTTATCACTTGCGCTAAGTAGCCTGTTTAAATCTTTTGTAAAGTTCGCACCGTTTACTTGATAATTTATTCTTCTCACAATGAGACTCACTTCTATCCACTCATACGGGTTATCATCACACTTTAACTTCCTAAGTTTTCTTTGTAACTTCTTTAACTTATTCTTCATCTTCTTACCTCCCTAAAAAGTTACTTTTATTAAATTGGCCAACTACATTTTCATAAATGCTAGCCAATGCGTTTTACTTCTCTTATTCCCAAACAATGGTTCTTGATCTAGTACCTTTAGTACATCTTTTAACTTTACCTGGTCCTCATTCCACTTGAATATCAGAACCCCATAATCATCAAGTACCCTCATGCATTCTTTGAATCCTTGATTTATATCTTCCTTCCAGGTATCAGATAACCTTCCATACTTTTTGGCCAACCATGAATTTTCACCCGCCTTAACTAAATGTGGTGGATCAAACACTACTAATTTAAAAGATTTATCTGGATAAGGCATGTTTCTAAAATCCGCGATAACATCTGGATTAACTTCTAGCTTTCTACCATCACATAATGTATCTTCTAGCTGGCGATTATCCATATACACCACTTTGTCATGCTTCTTATTAAACCAAAACATTCTACTGCCACAGCAAGCATCTAATATAGGTTTATCTAACATGTTCCCACCTCTAAAAATTTACTTTTATTTATCTTCAAGTTGCTCAGCTGCCATCTTTAAACCAACTAAGTAAGCTCTTATTCTACTTGGTATTACTGCTCCAACGTCATAGATCCATTCCCAGTAATCTTGGTCAAAGTCTTCTAACTCACTACCAAATCTTTCTCTTACCTCATATGCCCATTCATCTACTCTACAACATTCATTTGCAAGCTCTTTTAAATCTTCAAATAGCTGAGTATATTCGTCTTCTTCACGATCAACAAAAACTTCTTCTAAATCTTTAATAGCCTGCTCACTATCAAAATCTTTTTTATCACTGCCATATGCACTTAGCTTTTCATAGAAATAATGTAGCCCTATGCTCATATCTTTAAAACTTTTAGGTGTTGCATTCCATGTTAAATCAAATACTGCAGTTCCTAAATCGCCACTAATATAAAGCATATTCCCATCCAGTACATACCTAACGTAATAACAACGTGTACCTGGTTCTTTCCACTCTAATATGCTTACTTTTTCACTAAGCTTCGTATATGTAGCAACATGATTTTCAAACCAATGTTGTCTTATTCCATCATCTGTTATCTTCATCCTAACCACTCCATTTAATAAAAAATTGAATTTATAAACTATCTACTGCATCTTTTAATTTATCCCAGTAATAAACTTGATCCTTCGTTAATTTAGAATTGTCCATAACATCTCTAAAATCTTTAAGTGCCTCAATAACTTGTTTTGAATCAAAATACTTCTCTTTCAAATTCTCTAGGGCTTCCTCTAGTTCTTCACATTCACTTTCATATTTTCCAGATGCATATTCAAGGCTCTCTATTACATCATTTAATCTTTCAATCTCTTCACTGTTATCAACACAATCTTCTATGAACTCTTTTAAAGGTTCAAATATTTCTTCTGGCACTATATCTTTTAAATCGTCTACTTCCCGTACTATGTATGGCATATCATCTTTCCAAATAACCATAGTGTTCACTTCCCTTTGCTATTTAAACCGAAGTTGTAGCTCTCCAAACTCGTCTACAACTTCTATGTACTCTACTTTTTTTGTTCAACTTCATACAACATCACTTCGACTCTTGGATTGACACTGTAATACTTCTCTACTGTTAGTTTTACAATTTGACTATCATCTGAATAAGCTATGCCATTAAGGCTGTCTAAAACGATTTTAGCCACATTATCAAGGTCTGGTTTTTTAGTTGGATGTAACTTGCCTTCATCAATCAACTGTCTATTTTTCTTGGTCATACTTTTAGGTATAGGATACATAGCAACTATCCTAGCTTCTATTTCCCCCTCTAACTTGGTTGCATCTTGTGTATTCTGATACACCCACTTAACTAAATTTTCATAGCTTAGCGTTTCTTTTGGTGTTATAGCTTGACTTCTGCCTTCCTTGTTCATAAATACTCTAGGTCGTGCTTTCCCTTTAGGTTCTCCTGGAATAGTAAATCTTACATTCATCCTAGCACCCTCTTCCAAAATGGTTTCTTTGCAGATAGATTGATTTCTAAATTACTAACTTCTGATTTTAAAGACTCAATTTTTCTAACCTGCTCATTAATTAATATTTGTTTATCTAAAACTATTTCTCTCAAGTATTCATTTCTAATCTCATAAGAGTTACACTCTTTTCTAAGTTTCTTAAGTTCTTTAGCCTGCTCTTTCACCTTTTGCCTATTACTTAGATACTTTGGGGCTGTTTTCTTTCGTTTATTCATTCGTTAACCTACCTTCCTGTGCTCTTGCATAAACTTCTCTAAGCATGCCACACTGTTTTATGTTGTAATCTATTTTCTTATCATCCGTAACAGGACCGTATGTAATCTGTTTTACTGGCTCACTATTGATAAGTTCAAACATCTCTTCTTTTTTATCTAGACGTATCTGATCTATCTGTCCACTTAACTTAGGTCCTAAAGACAATTCTTTTCTTACTCTTTCATTAACTGCTTTCATTGCCTTAGTAAATTGACCTCTAAGAGGTTCTATACTTTCAGTTGGACACATACTTATAGCCTTTATGCCTCCAACCCATTTAACAGCTTCTCTAACTTGCAAAGGTAATTCTTCCATAGCCTTATCTTGTGCATAAATTCCACCGTATTTACCAATAGCATTTATTACTAACCCCCAGGCTTTCTCATCGTCTACCACTTCTGGTAATAAAAGCTCTGCATATGCCTCTTTTATGTCTGCTATTGTTGGTACCCATTTTGATGTATTAATAAGTTTTCTTATAGCAATAAGTGCCATGTTATAATCCAATTCAATCAAAAAAGCTATCCAATACTTACATGCTTCTGTATAGTTATTGTCTTTCTGATAAATCTGGAGTTCAAATTTAGGATGACAAGACTTAATCATAACCAGCAGTTCTACGCACTGTTCTTTCGTCACTTTTATTCTCCTTCCAAAAATGCTATCATTTCAGGGCTCTTAGGCTGAAATTCCTGCTCTCCTTGTTGCACTACCACAATATCTACTTCCTGATAGTTTTCATCCAGGTAATCTACATAACCACTATTAAAAAACGTACTGCCATTTTGTGGTTTTCTCCATGTCTCTTTTTGAAGTCCTGACTCATAACGTTCTATGCAACGTATCAGTTGTTCATATCCATACTTCTCTATAAGCTTAGGAATTTTTTTAATAGCTGTAGCTTTACCTTTCTTAAGCGGGTATCTAGCCCACACAGTGTCAGCTTGCTGCACTATATGTTTTTTATTCTCCTTATCTTTCTCTATCTCTTTATCTTTATCTTTATCTTTATCTTTCTCTATCTCTTTCTCTTTCTCTATCTCTTTCTCTGGTGGAGTTTTGTCTGGACATTTTAAGGACAAACGTCCGGACAATTGTCCTTTTTCATCCTCTATTTGTTTCCTGTATGCCCTTTTTCTATCAGCTTCATCACTGCTTCTACCAATAAAATTTTGTATATCAGATATGTATATTGCACCATTATCTAGCACTTCTATAAGTCCAAACTCTTGGAATAATTTAAGTGCAACCACCATAGTATCTTTATTCACTCTTATAACCTTTGCTAATATCTCTGGTGTATATGGTATGATATTGTTAAACATCAACTTCCCTTCATTTTTTAAGCTTTTAAGATATAGCTTTAACAAAATATTGCTATACATGTGTCCATTTTCTATACTTTCAAGCATCAAAATTTCTTCTCTCTCAAAAAAGTTCTCCTGTAGCTTGATATAATAGTATTTTTTATTATCAGCCATATTGCCACCTCTATGTATTTCTTCTTGACCACATTAAATATTCATTTGCCTGTTTCCATATCATTCTGCTACTTTCATGTATGTACTGCATTTGTCTATATCTTTGATGTGACCATTCTTTAAATGCTGTAACACTAAAGTCTTTATCACTCAAATCCTTTATTTTTCTGGAGGTAGCCTGTATTTCAGACCACCTCTGAGCAACTGCCCAACTGTCTTTCATAAGTTTAAATGCTTCGTCTGCATCTTCTTGTCCAATATCTCTATAACGTCTAGCTATTTCGTTATATTGCTTGCAATCCTCGGGCAATATGTCTTGAAAATCAGATTTGATAACCATAACTAATTACCTTTATGCTGTTTTAATGCATCCATCATAACCTTACATGCAATCTTTATATTTGTGTCTGTAGCTTTATCAACTAACCACTCGAAGTATTTAATATCTTCTTTATAAATTTCTTTTAAGGTCTTTCCTTGATATTTTCCAAAAGTGCAAATTATAGAACCTGCTTCTTCTGGTGATGTATTTTCATCAACTACATACTGAGGAGGTGTCGCCTTATTAGCATCATCATCCTCTCCAGTATTAAGATTGAGAATAGCTTGATATGAATAACGCCTTAAGTAACTAATAACACTCCCTGCTGCTTGTGGATCTTTAGCTATTTCAAAACTACCACCTTTAACCATTCTTACTGGTGTCATATATAAAGGTTCACTTTCTATAAATTCCCCACTTTCATGTAGGAGCATTGTCTGCACTCCTATTTCTCCTGTTTCTTTAGCTAAAGGAAATTGCATTATAGACAACCCATGCGATTGCAAAATAGGTCTTGTAGCCTGTATAAGAGCATCCAATGTAACATACTCACTTTTAAACTGCGGATTCTTAGCATCCTTAGATATTTTAGATACTTCACCATTAAATTTAGCTAATGCTACAGCTATCTCTTTTATACTTTCAGATTTATTCATTTAATTACCAACTCCTCTGGTACTTCTATAACGCCTAATCCGTCTATATTAACAACTTCTCCTGTCTCCTTGATAATGATTACATCATCCTCCAATATATCTAATTCAGATTTAAACTCAGCCCACTTAAAATCTTGTACCTCTTTTGTGCTCACATACTCCATAAGGTTATTAGCAAGTGCATAATCAAGTAGCTTTTTCTTATCATAATCAATTTTCTTAGTAGCTTTTTTTAATATCACATCTCCACAAAGTAAAGATACTTTAAATTGAGTCTTTGTCTCTGCTTTAGGTACAGTATCCATAAGGACTTTCAACTCTTCTTCAAGATGTCTTATACGTGTATATTGTAATAAGTCTTTATCTTCCCACTGCTCTTTTATCAGTCTTACACGCTCATTAAAAACTGCCTCTAACTCTACACGTTGTTCATTTATTACGTTAATCTCTGCTATAATTTCATCCATACGTGCTTTATTTTGCACAGCTACTGGATCTAATTCGATTTCTTTTTTCTTTGCCATATGTATACCTCCTAAAATGGTGTCCCGTTTTCTCTCCAGGACATAACTTCTTTCTCTAATGCCTTAAATTCTTCCTTTAGTTGAAGATAATTTTCTAGTAAATTTTTATCAGTAATCTCATCTTCAACAAACTCTCTATAGGCTGATAATACTTGGATTTCTTTGTTCGCTTTCTCTATTTCTGAATCATACCTTTTAAAAATTAGTTCTAATAATTCACCAACTTCTAAGCGTTTTATCATTTACAACCACCTCTCTTTGTGGTATTGTGAATTTGTTATTTTTTCTTAAGCGCATCACTTACGTTTGCCGACGTTGTGATGCTTTTTTCTTTTCTTATAAACAACTCTAATATCTCGATGCACATCCTTAATACGAACTTTAAAACCATTCTTTAGTTCTGCATAAAGGCCCTCAAATTCATCAGATACAATAACTCCTTTTTTCTTTTTGTACCTAATCTTATCTCCTGCTTCTATTAGAGTGCCTTTACAATCTTTGTAGTACACGCTCTCCCTCCTTAATCTGCATAGAGTAATTCATCAACTACTTGCTCTTCCCATTTCCATATAAATCCTATAGCTGGACGATTTTGTTTTATTGCTCGCTGAATAGTAGATTCATCTGCAAAATTAGCTTTCGCAGCCTCAATCAATGATGGATATTCTTCTACTATTACTCCTGTTTTTTCATCCATCTGTACGACAGGCTTTTTCAAAAGACTTGTTGCTTCTCTATAAAGAAAAGCTTGTTTTGTAATAAAACCTAAGTTGTCTACATGGTTATTGGCTTTATTACCATTTTTATGATAAATAATATGTCCCTCTGGAACTTCACCAATGAATAGTTCAACCACTTTTTTATGTGCTTTTAGGCTTTGAACTTTACCATCTACATGGATATTAATCCTTAAACCTCCACGTTTTTTAGTCATATCTGGTAACCTATAAACAATCTTATCTTGACACCTCACTTTAGACCTATATCTCCCATAGCTACTTACTTGCCATAAACTATTAGGTATATCACGCCATACTTCATCAGGTATAACTTCTTTGGCTAATAGTTCTCTAAATACGCCAATAGGTGTATCTACATCTAATATGTAACAATTTAAACTTCGTATCTTGCTTCTATGTTTAAGTGCATACCTTAATCCTGATAGTGTTCTTCCAGCTATACCTGCTATTAAATCCAATGTCATTTTCTTTCTTTCAGCAGTAACTGGATCAAAAAGAATAAATTGCTTTGCCACTTTAATCCCTCCTGTTCAAATCTTCATACTTAATAACTTTTACTGTGCGAATGCTCCCACTAACTAGCAGATACTTCTATCTTGCATAATAAAAATCTAGCATCTTTCTAACTCTTCTATACATTGATAATTCTTGTTTTCTCGAAAGTTCACTGCTATTTTCACGATCTATATAACGACTTAAAGCATGTTTCAACATGTTAAGCTCTCTTATGCTTACTTCCAATACTGCTTTTACTGAACCAATCTCTAGGGCTTCATTCTCACTATTTAAACAGCTCATGCATTCTTCATAGCTACTAAAATGCCCTACACAAGCATCTCCTGTTGTATTATCTATAGCTATATATTGGCTACCTTCTTTAATAATAAATTTCCCTAACGGACTTCTATCCTGTTCAATCTTTCTAGCTTCATCCATAGTAATCATCTTGATATTACTTAAACTACTTGCATAATTATTAATCGCTTGCATGTCTTGTCCTCCTTTTTAAGTTTCATATATTCAG
>NZ_JAQIFT010000038.1:0-643 GCF_027857615.1 Holtiella tumoricola | reverse complement strand
GTTTAAGATACAACTTAATACACATACCATTTTTGGTGACGATGCGCTTTAGGGAAACACCCGTTCCCATACCGAACACGTAGGTTAAGACTAAAGCGGCCGATGGTACTTGTCTGGAGACGGACCGGGAGAGTAGGTGGTTGCCAAATTTATAGGCTCGTAGCTCAGGTGGTTAGAGCGCACGCCTGATAAGCGTGAGGTCGGTGGTTCGAGTCCACTCGGGCCTATTTAATCTGAAAAGATTAATAGGATATACAATTAAATATCCCATTTTGGGGGCGTAGCTCAGCTGGGAGAGCACCTGCCTTGCACGCAGGGGGTCAAGAGTTCGATCCTCTTCGTCTCCATTGTCCAATTTATGGACAACATTGTACTTTGAAAACTAAACATAATCAAATGATAGATTTAAATAAATTTTAAATCTACAATTTAACCGAAAATAAATACTTATTCTGTTATATTTAACAAGAACAAGGCAAATATTCAATGACACAATCATTGTATATAGGTCAAGCTACTAAGAGCGTAGAGTGGATGCCTTGGCACCGAGAGCCGATGAAGGACGTGATAAGCTGCGAAAAGCTACGGGGAGTTGCAAATAAACTTTGATCCGTAGATGTCCGAATGGGGAAACCCGGCTGAG
>NZ_JAQIFT010000037.1:0-56570 GCF_027857615.1 Holtiella tumoricola | reverse complement strand
CTTTTTTTGTTTTAATCCACGGATAACCTGTTTATTCTGTGGATTTTTTTGCGTTAAAAAAATAATTTTGTGGAAAATTATTGACATTCTAGCTTGTGGAAGGTTTATAGTAGGAATATAGTACTTAATAAAATGAAAAAGAAAAGAGGGGTTTAATATGAAAAAAGGTTTCCTAATTGATTTAGAAGAGTCACTTACTTATCCCACTACAGAAGATATTTGTAATTATATAGA
Organism: Holtiella tumoricola; assembly: GCF_027857615.1. Lineage (NCBI taxonomy): Bacteria > Bacillati > Bacillota > Clostridia > Lachnospirales > Cellulosilyticaceae > Holtiella > Holtiella tumoricola. The sequence goes on along the minus strand of NZ_JAQIFT010000037.1, from coordinate 56,336 downwards.
GAAATATAGTCAAGGAGATAAAGAACCTTTAGAATTTGTAAGCAAAGAAAAACCTGTTACTTTTTATTTAGGGAAAGATCTTTACGAAGCTCAAGTGGATATGGCTAGAGGTGGATATATTATTCATTGTGTACAAATTTAGATTGGAAGTAGATTGATGTGAATAAGACGGTTAGATTAACTCAGCAATTAAATATTTGGTTAAGTGTGAGGGCATGTAGGCAAGCTTATTGCATTCCAACTTTTAAGAGAGGCTAAGTTCATTTCATCAAACTAACGGTCAAAACTCAGAAAAGAAGTTCACTTTTCTTCAAACATTTCCCTAAAACCAGTTTGATTCCATTCACTAAGCCTCTCTAAAAAGTCTGCGGAGGAAGTTTCCATACAATAACTTACCTTACAGCCCATCACATAATAGCTCCTTCCGAAGAAGAAACATTTACTCCTATCTCTTCACCACGGCGTGTCACTGGGAGTGAAAACTTAACTTTCTGAGTAGAAAAGGGCGGTGATGCGTGGGTGACCTCCATGGAGCTTTTTTCGAGGATGGACTTAGAATATAAGCTACATGCAGTTTAGTAATCTCTTCGCAGGCGCAGCCCACAAAGTGAGGGCGTACATATTTAGTAGACTTGGCTCAGTGAGCGGGATAGGTGTGTTCTCCGGAACCTGCCTACGTAGCTTTCAGATAAGAAATGTTCGAAATGAAAAAATAGTGGTTTTAGGTGTGCTGTCTGAACGAAGTGAGTTCACACCGTTATTATTTTTGAATGAGTTACATTTCTCTGAAAGCGAAGTGAAGCAGGTGAAGGAGAATCCAACTAGCCAACTCACGTAAGTAGACTAAATATAACTCCCCCCTCACTTAAACAAATATTTATTCTGTGCAGTAAACTGCAATAGCATCACTTATAAACTGAGCAAGTCCTTCTTTGTGTGTATCTATATTTTTAGTGAAGCGTTCATCGCCTATATACATTAGTCCAAGTCCTGCTAAGATTTCGTTTGTACAGTGATAGAAATTCTTTGTAATATGATCTTGCCATTGTTTAACGAGAGATTGAACCACAGGGTCACTTGGCTCTTTATCCATATTGTCAGCAAATGCTTTCATAATTTCATTTGCGAGTTCATTCACTTGATTCCACTCCTTTTTGCCATAGGAAGCTGTCTTAGCTACACTTTCTTTATAGGCATCACTATCTCCCCAGCGTTTGGCAGCTTCTTCGACATATTGTTCTTTACATTTTTCTATTTCAGTCATATCGAATGCATCAAAATTCATTTCATGTTCTCCTTCTAAAGTGGTATTTACCAAGTCAATAAGATTACTCAGGCGGTCTCGCTTTTTGATAAGAAGTGCTTTGTGATGAAGAAGTGCATCTGTAGTATCAAAGTGTGGATTTGCCATAATCTCTTTGATTTGACTAAGCGGAAATTCTAGTTCTTTAAAAAATAAAATTTGTTGTAACCGAGCAAGTGCTTCATCATCATAAAGGCGATAACCGACGTCTGTAATATGACTTGGATGAAGCAAACCAATCTCATCATAATAATGAAGTGTACGTACAGTTACACCTGTAAGCTTAGCAACTTCCTTGATTTTGAGTTCCATGTTACACCTTCTTTCCTGGTATGAGTAAAATAGATTATTTTTTTGCTCATTTGTAGTATAGTGTATGACGTAACGTAAGAGTCAACACATAGATAAAATGAATATTTATGAAGCCATAAAAATAGAAGAGCTGTAAAACTAAGAATTTCATTAGTTTTATAGCTCTTCTATATAAATAAAGTTAACGCTTTATATTTAAAAATATATTTACTTTAGAATCATTTTAAGAAATAAGGTTTTCAAATTATTTATTGATCCAAGTAGTTAGGATTATGTATACATTTAGTAGGCATTTTAAAGGTTTTTGCAGCTTTTGGCACAAACTAAGGTCTTTGATTAGTTATTTTTGTAGTACTCAGCAAGTTTTGTGAATGCTGGTAGAGAACGTTCAATTTGTTCGTAACTGATGCAATATGCTAAACGTGTATAACCAGGGCAACCAAATGCTGATCCAGGTACAAGAAGTAAGTTAAATTGTTTAGCAGTTTCACAAAATGCTTTATCATCTTCAATAAGTGTTTTAGGGAAGAGATAGAAAGCACCTTCAGGCTTAATACATTCAAAACCTATGCTTGTCAAATGATTGTAGAGTAGATCACGGTTACGCTCGTAAATACATACATCAACTTCACTTTCAATACATTTACCAATAACTTTTTGGAAGAGAGATGGTGCATTAACAAAGCCTAAGATACGATTAGCTACATTGAGTGCAGACATTACATCATCAAAATCAGCCATTTCATTTGGAACAACAATATAACCGATACGTTCTCCAGGAAGAGAAAGTGATTTGCTATAAGAGTAACCGATGAATGTATTGTTGTAGTAATGAAGTGCATAAGGTACAGTAGCATTATCGTAAGCAATCTCACGGTAAGGTTCATCTGAAATAAGATAAATAGAAGTACCAAATGTACCTTGTGCTTCTTCTAAAATAGAAGCAAGTTGTTTCAGGGTGCTATCTGAGTAAATAACACCTGTTGGGTTATTAGGTGAATTGATGATCACTGCTTTTGTGCGAGAAGTGAGGGCAGCTTTTAAGGCCTCCATATTAGGTTGGAAAGTTGTTGTATCAGGTGGCACAACGACAATTTTACCATCAAAGTTACTCACATAGTTACGGTATTCACCAAAGAATGGTGCAAAAACAATCACTTCGTCTTCGGGATTTAAGATCGTCTTTAAGATGATATTTAAGCCACCAGCAGCACCACAAGTCATAACAATATTATTTGCGTTAAGGTCGAGTTGGTGTTTCTCATTAAGGAAAGTAGCGATTGTATTTCTAACATCTTCATAGCCTGAATTGTTCATATACCCATGAAGGACATTAGGATTTTCTTCATTAACAATTTCTAATATGGCTTCTTTAACAGAATCTGGTGGAACCACATTAGGATTTCCAAGGCTGAAGTCAAAAACATTCTCCTCACCATGGATAGCAGCAAGGCGTTTGCCTTCTTCGAACATTGCACGAATCGTTGAGCTATTTGCAACGAGGTTTTTCATTTTATCTGAAATCATTTCATCACTCCTCTGATAAAGTATTAAAGTATAATTAATTATAATACAATATTTTTTATAATAAAACAAAAATTGTGAAAGAGTTGAAACTATTTACTGTATAGGTCATAATAGAAATAGGCTATAAGGTATATACTTATATTAATCATTTAGTGAATAGCTTAATTCAAAAAGTATATTTATTTAGAGTATGACAAAAGAAGAGCGCTTAATAGAGGAGGTTTTAAAATGGAAATTAATAAACAGTTTGTATTAGATACAGCTAAAAAATTATTAGAACATCACAGTCCAAGTGGATTTTGTTTTGAAATTATGGAAGAGATAGCAGGTTATGCTAAATCTTTTGGATATGCCTTTGAAACAACACAAAAAGGTTGCGGCATTATTACAGTACCAGGTAAAGAAGAAGGTAAGGTTATAGGGCTTTCAGCACATGTTGATACATTAGGGGCAATGGTAAGAAGTATTACAGGGGACGGGACACTTAACTTTACAGTAGTAGGTGGCCCAATTTTACCAACACTTGATGGAGAATACTGCAAAATCCGTACACGTGAAGGTAAAGTCTATACAGGGACATTCTTAAGCAAGAGCCCATCTTCTCATGTTTATGAAGATGCAACTTCTAAAGTAAGAGATGCAAAAAATATGGAAGTACGTATTGATGAAGTTGTAAAGTCAAAAGCTGATGTAGAAGCTTTAGGTATCGCAAATGGGGATTATATTTTCATTGAACCAAAAACAACAATCACAGAAAGTGGTTATATTAAATCACGTTTTATTGATGATAAAGCAAGTGTTGCAGCACTTATGAGCTTACTAGAAATGCTTAGTCGTGAACAAATTATCCCAACGTATACACTTAAAATCTTTATCTCTGTTTATGAAGAAGTAGGTCATGGGTCAAGCTATATCCCAGCAGACATTACAGAGATGATCGCAGTGGATATGGGATGTATTGGTCAAGACTTAAGTTGTACAGAACAAGATGTATCAATCTGCGCAAAAGACTCAGGCGGACCATATGATTACCAAATGACATCAAAGCTTATAGAATTAGCTAAAGTAAATGGTTTGCGTTTTGCTATAGATGTATATCCAATGTATGGATCGGATGTAGGTGCAGCATTAAGAGGTGGAAATAATATTCGTGGTGCACTTATTGGACCAGGGGTACATGCATCTCATGGTATGGAACGCACTCATTATGATGGATTAGAGAATACAATTAAATTACTTTATTACTATATTACACAATAAAGATATAAGATATAAGATATAAGATATGGGGCATATTTCCTAGTGAATAGGGGATATGCCCTATTTCTTATTTGCTATAAATATAAAATCCTGTATGATAGAAAGGACAAGTATTGCATAGATTATTTTATATAGAAGAAAGATAACCAATAAAAAGTGTGATATTTGTTACGGAAAAAAATGTGAACATGGGTTAAAATAGGGATTGTAGATTTTTTAACAATAATCTTAATATTCTTAACTAATAACAGTTATTAGAGGAGGTAAATAAGGTGAAACAAATTCGTACAGAGGATGCAGTAGGTCATGTACTGTGTCATGATATAACACAAATCATTAAAGATGTTAAAAAAGGTGTAGCTTTTAAGAAAGGCCATGTTGTAACAGAAGAAGATATTCCTGTTTTACTCTCCATTGGTAAAGAGCATTTATATATATGGGAAAAAGATGAGAAGATGCTTCATGAAAATGAGGCAGCAGAAATCTTATATAGCCTTTGTGATAATGAATATATTTCTCCATCGGAAGTAAAAGAAGGAAAGATAGAAGCTATTGCTACTTGTGATGGATTATTGAAAGTAGATACAGAACGCTTAATGGATGTGAATAGTATTGATCAAGTGATGATTGCGACACGTCATACTAATACAATGGTACATGCAGGAGATAAGCTAGCAGGTACTCGTGTCATACCACTTTTAATTGAAAAAGAAGTAATGGAAGAAGTAAAACGAGTAGGAGGGGATACACCACTCTTAAAGATTATGCCTTATCTTCATAAAAAAGTTGGTATTGTTACAACGGGAAATGAAGTCTTTAAAGGTCGTATCAAAGATGCTTTTGGACCTGTAATACGTAAAAAGCTAGAGCCGTTTGGAGCAGAAGTGCTTGGACAACGTATTGTAGATGATAAAATAGAGATGATTACAGATGCAATCAAATCTTTCTTAGAAGAAGGGGCAGATATGATTGTATGTACAGGGGGAATGAGTGTAGACCCTGATGATGTGACACCAACAGCTATTAAAGAAGTTGGCGCACACATTGTATCTTATGGAGCACCTGTATTACCAGGGGCGATGTTCTTGCTTGCATATTATGAAAAGGATATTCCTATTATGGGCTTACCTGGATGCGTTATGTATGCAGGGGCAACAGTATTTGACTTAGTATTGCCACGTTTGATGGCAGGTGAGAAGTTAGTAAAACGTGATTTAGTGAAATTAGGACATGGTGGTTTATGTACAGGATGTAAACCATGTGTTTATCCTCATTGTTCCTTTGGAAAAGGAGAATAAAGATGGTTGGCATAAGTTTAGAAGAAGCACTTGACTTATTAGAACAGGCTAGTAGGATAGATATTAAGGTAGAAAAATTATTACTCCACGCGGCAAATGGACGTATATTAGCTAAAGATTATTATGCACCGATTTCTAATCCACCCTTTGATCGTTCACCCTTAGATGGATACGCTTTTAAGGCGGAAGATAGTAGTGGTGCAAGTATGGACAGACCAGTTACTTTAAAAGTAAAAGGTGTTGTATATGCTGGTGAGTACTATGAGGCAGAAGTTAACAATCAAGAAGCAGTAAGAATTATGACAGGTGCACCGATTCCTAAAGGATGTGATTGTGTACTTAGACAAGAGGATACAGATGAAGGTGAAGTAGAAGTTCAAATCTATAAAGCACTTAAACCTTTTGATAATTACTGCTTTAAGGGAGAAGATATTAAAGAAGGTCATCTACTTTTAAAAGCAGGAGAGAAGTTATCACCAGTTAAGTTAGGCATTCTTGCAAGTATGGGATTCCAAGAAGTAGAAGTAAGACAACCACTTAGGATGGGACTATTGTGTACAGGAGATGAGTTAACACCTATAGGAGAAGACCTAAAACTAGGTAAAATCTATAATGCCAATGAAGTGATGATACAAACAAAGGCAATGGAGTTAGGCATCCAGATACAAGTACTCAAGATGCAACAAGATACACCAGAAGCAGTAGCTAAATGTTTAGAAGAACATTGGGATGAAATAGACTTAATGGTGACAACAGGTGGTGTCTCTGTAGGTAAAAAAGATATCATGCATGATGTGATTAACCTACTAGGTGCAAAACGTCTCTTTTGGAGAATTGCAATCCAGCCAGGAACACCTGTTTTAGCTGCATGCTATAAAGAAAAGTTGTTAATTGGATTATCAGGTAATCCTTTTGCGGCTTTAGCTAATTTTGAACTTATTATTAGACCAGTTGTAGCATATCTTACTCAAGATGAAATGCTTAAGCCTATTCATACAACAGGTATTATGGAAAATGAATTTAAAAAGAAAAGTATTAAAAGACGTTTCATTAGAGCTTACTTTGAGGATGGTAAGGTGAAGCTTAATCACAATAACCATGCGTCAGGGGCACTCTATACCATGAGTTTGTGTAATGCGCTTATTGATATACCAGCAGGCTCTACAGGGCTAGATATAGGAGAAGAAGTAAAAGTTATTTTAGTAGATACAAGAGGGTGAGAAGATGAAAGAACAATTAACACATTTTGATACAGCGGGTAATGCAGTAATGGTAGATGTATCAGAGAAGAACGTGACAACACGAGTTGCTACAGCAAAAGGTACAATCAAAGTAAATCAAGCAGTTTATAATGCGATTTGTAATGGAACAGCAAAAAAAGGTGATGTCCTCGGTGTAGCAAGAATTGCAGGTATTATGGGAACAAAGAGAACATCAGACCTTATTCCAATGTGCCATCCACTTATGATTTCTAAATGTACGGTAGACTTTGAATTACAACCAGATACATTAAGTGTTGAGGCAACTTGTACAGTAAAAGTAAATGGTCAAACAGGTGTTGAAATGGAAGCTTTAACAGGTGTAAATATTGCTTTATTAACTATTTATGATATGTGTAAAGCAATGGATAAAAATATGGAAATTACAAATATCTGTCTTATGGAAAAGCAAGGTGGTAAAAGTGGACATTACAAAAGAGAAGAAGCCTAAGGTATTTGCTGTAAGTGGGATTAAAAACTCAGGCAAAACTACTTTAGTAGAAAAGCTTGTAACAAGACTGACAGCTTTAGGTTACAAAGTAGGTGTCATTAAACACGATGGTCATGAATTTGTTGCAGATCATGAAGGAACAGATAGTTATAGACACAAGGCTGCTGGTGCGAAGAGTGTGATTGTGTACTCAAATTCAAAGATGATGTTGATAAAGGATTATGAGAAACCGGACATTTTAGATATGCTTCAATATCAGCAAGATATGGATATTGTCATTGTTGAAGGGATGAAGTACTCGAGCCTTCCTAAAATAGAGATCATCCGTAGTGCAGTTTCCAAGACTAGTGTCTGTGACCCAAGTACATTGATGGCTATTGTCACAGATGTACCATTAAAAGAGGCAAATATACCTGTTATAGGTTTAAATGATATAGATAGTGTTTTGAAGATTATTTTAAATAAATAAGACTGGAGAAAGAATAGATGAAAGACAGAAAAAACAGGTCTATTGATTATTTAAGAATATCTGTAATAGACCGCTGTAATTTAAGATGCGTCTATTGTATGCCAGAAGAAGGAATAGCTTGTTTAGACAAAAAAGAATTACTTACTTTTGAGGAGATCACAAGAGTTTGTACAAGTGCAGCTAAGCTTGGAATCAAAAAGATCAAACTAACAGGTGGTGAACCTTTAGTAAGAAAAGATTTTGTAAATCTAGTAAGGCAAATTAAAGCTATAGAAGGAATTGAAGAAATCACACTGACTACCAATGGTTTACTTTTAGAAGAAAAGTTAGATGATCTCATTGAGGCTGGAATTACTGCAATTAATGTAAGCTTAGATACGTTAGAGGCTGAGCACTTTAAAAACATTACAAAGGTAGATGGTTTTGATAAAGTGTTAAGAGCCATAAGAAAAGCTGCTAATAGCTCTTTAAAAAGTGTGAAGGTGAATGCTTTAGTTGCTAAACACTTAAATGAAGAGCAGATTTGCCATCTAGCGAGACTCGCAGAGCATGACCGAATCAATGTACGTTTTATAGAGCTTATGCCAATAGGACTTGGGAAGCAATTTGAGCGTATAAGTAAAGAAGAAGTACTAGAAATACTAGAAGCAGAATTTGGCACGCTTATACCTTATGAAAAGCAACTAGGCAATGGGCCAGCTAAGTACTGGGAGATAGAAGGCTTTAAAGGAAAGATAGGTTTTATTAGTGCAGTAAGCGATTGTTTTTGTGATGCATGTAATAGAGTACGTCTTACAGCAGAAGGCTTTTTAAAGCTTTGTTTACATTCTAAAGCAGGTGTTGATTTAAAGGCACTTTTACGTAATGGAATAAGTGATGAGGACTTGATGCTTACAATAGCAGAAGCTATTCATGTAAAACCAGATAAGCATTATTTTGAAGAAGTAGTAGAAGCGATAGATGAGCAAGAAGATAAAATGATGGCACAAATAGGAGGCTAAGATGGGAAAGGTTATGGCGTTATGTATCAGTGAAAAACGTGGTACACAAAAGATCAATATTAAAGAAGGTAAGTTTATCGAAAACTTTGGAATAGAAAATGATGCTCATGCAGGTGATTGGCATAGACAAGTAAGTTTAATTGATTATGAGCAAATTGAAGCCTTTAAACAAAGAGGTGCACAGGTAGAACCAGGTGCATTTGGTGAAAATCTTATTGTACAAGGTTTTGATTTTAAACATCTGCCAGTAGGTACAAGATTCCAGTGTAATGACGTTATTTTAGAAATGACACAAATAGGCAAACAATGTCATCATCATTGCCAAATCTACTATCAAGTAGGTGATTGTATTATGCCAAGAGAAGGTGTATTTGCACGTGTTATCCAAGGTGGAGAGATTAAAGTTGGTGATGAGATGAGGATGATCACAAATGATTAGAGTAGGTATTATTACAGCTAGTGATAAAGGCTCAAAAGGTGAAAGAGAAGATAGAAGCGGAGAAGTTATTCGTGAGATTGTAGCACAACAAGGTTGGGAAGTTACAGACTATATTGTTTTACCTGATGAAAGACATGAGCTTAGCGGGAAGATGCAAGAATGGTGTGATAGTTATAAGGTGGACCTTATTTTAACAACTGGGGGGACAGGCTTTTCTAAAAGAGACTGTACACCAGAGGCAACACTTGATATTGTTGAAAAACAAGTTCCAGGTATACCAGAGGCTATGAGATATTACAGCTTACAGATTACACCGAGAGCCATGCTTAGCCGTAGTGTAGCTGGGATAAGAAAAGATACCCTTATTGTGAATCTACCAGGTAGTCCAAAGGCTGTACGTGAGAATTTGGAGAGTATTATAGGTAGCCTTGAACATGGAATTGGCATACTACAAGGAAGTAGTAGTGAATGTGCCAGACCTGAATAAAAAGAAAGTAGGGGAGAAAAAGAGATGAGAAAAGTGAAAAAGCTTATAGGAATGGTATTGGGATTAAGTTTAATGATGTTGGTTGGATGTAGTGGACAAGGTACAGCAAAAGCTGATATACCAACAGAGCTCACTTTATCTGTAGCAGCAAGCTTGACAGATTGTATGGCAACTCTTGAGGAAGCTTTTAAAGAACAGTATCCTAATATCACACTTAAAATGAACTTTGGTGCATCAGGGGCGCTACAACAACAAATTGAGCAAGGTGCTCCCGTTGACTTATTTATATCTGCAGGAACGAAACAAGTTAATGCGTTAGAAGAAGCAGGACTTTTAGAAGCAGGAACCAATGAGAACTTATTACGTAATCGTTTGGTACTGATTACACCTCAAAATGGAGAAATACTGACTTTTAAAGGATTAGGGGAAGGTACCTTTTCAAAGCTTGCAGTAGGTGAATTTGAAAGTGTACCAGTTGGACAATATACAAAAGAAGTATTAGATACATTAGAAATTTATGACGAGGTAGAAGAAAAATTAGTTTTTGCAAAAGACGTACGTGAAGTACTATCTTGGGTAGAATCAGGAAATGCAGATGCAGGTGTTGTGTATGAAACAGATGCAATGATTAGTGATAAAGTTGTAATAAGTGATGTAGCTGATGAAAGTTGGCATAAGCCTGTTATGTATGCGATGGGAATTATCAAAGATACAACACACTTAGAAGAAACAAAGCTTTTTACTGAGTTCTTAGGGACAGAAGAAGCTAGAGAAATTTTTGCATCATATGGTTTTACACCTGCAGAGAAAGCCGAGTAGTATAATGGAGATAGAAATAAGTCCATTAATTCTATCACTCAAAATTTCTTTTACTGCGATTTTGATTGTTTTTGTACTTGGAATTATCATTGCAAGGTTAACGTTAGATATAAAGGGGCGATGGCGTTGGATTGCAGATGTTATTTTTACACTGCCCTTAGTACTTCCTCCAACAGTTATAGGATTTGTCCTTCTAGTGATATGTGGTAAAAATAGTTGGCTAGGCAGTTTACTAGGGAAGCTGAATATTAATATTATTTTTACACCAACAGCAGCGGTACTTGCAGCAGTTGTTGTGTCCTTTCCTCTCATGTACCGAGCAACTAAAGGTGCATTTGAGCAAGTTGATGAAGAGATTATTTGGGCAGCTAGAACATTGGGGTTATCCGAATTTAAAATCTTTATTAAGATTTTAATCCCAGAAGCTTTCCCAGGGATTATGTCTGGGTTAATCTTAGCTTTTGCAAGGGCATTAGGTGAATTTGGAGCTACTTTAATGGTAGCAGGTAATATTCCTAAAGTGACTCAGACCATACCTCTTGCTATCTATTTTGCAACCTCTAATGGGAAAATAGAATTAGCAGCATTTTGGACGGTTATTATAACCGTGATTTCTTGTGTGATGCTAAGTTTAATGAACCGTTATAACAGGAGGAACTAAATGATGAGTCTAAAGATGCATGTTGAAAAGAAGTTAGAGATGTTTTCGCTTAAAGTGGATTTAGAAATTGAGGATGGTATAACGGGCATTTTAGGCTATTCAGGCTCAGGAAAGACGATGACACTTAAAATGATAGCAGGTATTGTAACACCAGATCGTGGAACAATTATCTTGAATGATAAAGTTTTATTTGACTCAAATCGCAAGATTAACCTTAAGCCTCGTGAAAGAAATATTGGGCTTATGTTCCAAAGCTATGCATTGTTTAACCATATGAGTGTATATGATAACATTGCTATTGGCATGAAAGGCCCTAAAGAAGGTAAAAAAGAGAAGATTAACGAGCTGCTTAAAATGCTAGAACTAGAGACATTAGGCCATAAAAAACCTAATAAGTTATCAGGTGGGCAAAAGCAAAGAGTAGCCCTGGCCAGGATACTTGCTCAAGAACCAGATTTATTGATGCTAGATGAACCCTTTTCAGCTTTAGATAGCCACTTGCAGTGGACCATAGCAGAAGACTTTAAGCGTGCATTAGAAATGTTTAAGGGAAGTGTACTTTACATATCACATAATAGGCAGGAGATTTACAAGTATTGTGACCAAATTGCCATTATGTCAGATGGATGTATTGTAGAGTATGATAATAAGGAAGATATATTTGATAAGTGTCATTCAGTAGCGGGAGCAAGGCTTACAGGGTGCCGTAATGTGGCACCCCTTTATAAAGTATCAGATAGTCATGCTATTGTAGAGTCTTGGGATCTTGAATTAAATAAAAATGTAGAAGAAGCAAAATGGGCTGGTATACGTCAGTCGGATTTAAAGCTAGTATCTACTGATAATGAAGAAGGTCTACTTGCACAAGTAGGAGAACAAGTCATTATGCCTGAACAGATAGAGGTTATACTTCATCTTAAAGATTCTAAGCTGATTTATACATGTAGTAAAAGAGAATACCAAGAAGTAGAATCTATCATAAAATCAGGTAAGGTTAAAGTATTAATCGATCAAACTAAATTACTTTTCTTGCAATAAACTTTTATACTCTTCTGGTGTATTAATATTCCAGAGGAGTTTTTCTTCAAATGGGGCTTGGCTAAGCGGAATGATTTTGGCATGGGTACGTTTTAATAATGCACCTAAACGATAGTTACCTTCAGCAATTTGAGCTTCTATAAGAGGGAGCATACTTTTGTGATAGATACCACCTAAAGGATAAAAACGGCCATCTTTATCACTCATAACGACACAAGAGGTGTCTAAGTCAAGTTGATTATATAAGAATGTGATAAGCTCTCCATTCACAAAAGGCATGTCACAAGCTGTAATAAATACATATTCTTCAGGAATACTAGAAAGAGCAGTATAAATACCACCTATAGGACCAATATCTTTGTACTTATCTTCTATAAGGGGATAATTAAGATGTTCATAGAGAGATTGAGTGTTTACAGATAAATAGGTAGGTGCATATGGATTTAAGTTTTCAATAATATGTTCTAAAAAAGTCTTTTCGTGTAATGAAAGAAAAGCTTTATGTTCTCCGTTCATACGTTTATTTTGGCCACCCATTAAGATGAGTGTTGCTAAATTAGGTAAATGTTGCATAATCAAATCCTTTCTATATTTTAAAATAAAATGGGTATACTACTAAGGTAACCCTCATCCTTTATAAATGGTTTGCATGTCTTAGTCTACCCCAAAAGGCTAAGGCATGCTTTTCATTTTCAGCGGTTTGTACATAGTGTATTTAAGTATACTTGCTATAGGTTCATTTAACAAGGAAAGAGAATAAATATTTTATAGCGGATGAAATTGAGTATTTTTATAAGATAAATTGAATTTAGCAATAGGTTTAGAGGCATAAAAAAGGGGAGCTGTATAGAACAGCATCCCCCTTTTATTTGTTTGATACAGTTTATGTATTAGGCTGCATCCTTTGTTTTAAAGCTATTAACAAGTAATCTAACAAAGTTAAATAATACAAAGCCGATAATGACAGTTGTAATATAAAGTTGGAAACCTGTAATTTGTTTAATTACTTCACCGAAAGCTTCGTAGCCTTGTCCAACAAGGAAAGCAGACATTTTGTTAGATGCTACAATACCAATAGCCATTGGGAAAGTAAGCCCTGCAAAACCTGGATGGAAAGAGAATGAGAAGAATTTTGGTAAATTGATGATAACATAAATAAGTGATACAAACACAATAGCATATAAAGCATATACGATGAATACATTTGGTTCAGTAATAAAGTTTAAGTAGCTTACAAGACAAAGGCTAGATGGAGCAAGAATGATTGCTTTTGTCATGAAGAGTGGACCTGTTGTAATAGGATTTTTAATAAGTCTTACAACCATACAAGGAAGTAAAATAGCAAATACAATAAGTCCGTAATAAACAACAATTTTACCAATTGTAGGCTCGTTCATTGGAACACCGACAACTGTTGAAACCATGATTCCATTGAAGGTTACAAACCAACTTGGAATGAAAGTATTTTTATCAAAGTTTTTAATAACATTGTTATAGATAAAGAATAGTAAATGGATTGTGTGTAATCCAAGACCAATTGCCCAGAGAGCTTTACCAATTACAGGGCTGAATTCGAAAATATAGTTTCCTAAGATCATTGTGATCATTGTACCACCAGCATATAAACTAGCTGGTACAGTTGCCATATATTCTTTTTTAAAAGTACCAAAGTGAAGTGCTATTTTGGCAATGTAGCAAAGCAAAACAAGAGCAGACGCCCACATTGTTATGTGACGGATCCAAGTAAATCCAAGTGGTGACCACATATTTGATAATGTCGCAGCACCTACCATAGTTGGTAAAATAGCTACAGGAAGTAGTGAAATATGATTTTTAAGTGATTTTTGAGGCATAACAGTCTCCTTATTATTGGTTTTCGTAAGTGAATTCAAAGTTCTCAGTAACATTGAAGAAGTCTGAGTAGTCTATTTCAAAGAGTGGCTTCTTAACTTTAGATACATCAATTTGGTAACGAATAAGCTGAGTTAAAACGCCAGAGTAGTCAAGGTTGCCTTGTAGGATTGCACCGTAAATTTTGCCATCTTTATGGACAATCTTTTTATAGTTGCCTTGATCATCTTGTTCAGTTTCAATGATGTAGTCATCAGGATTCTCAGGATGGGTAAGGCCTAATGACAAGGTTGGAATATCTAAGAAATTCATAGTAGATTTACTTGCAAAGAAATCAGTCATTTCTTTTGCGAGGCCTGTCATATTACTAGCAGCAACAATTCCTTCTTTAACAGCTACAGGCCAAATTGGATTGCGACCTGTCACATCTCCAGCACCATAAACATTAGGGTTAGAAGTTTGGCCAAGTGCATCGATAATAAGACCAAATCTATCTGTTTCAATGTCACTTCCTTCTAAAAATTCTACATTAGAGCGTACCCCAGAAGCTACAATGAGTAAGTCACAAGGAAGTTCCTCATCATTACTTAATGTAATACTTGTAATCTCATTTTGATCATTTAAGTGAAGTTCTTTGACACCTAAGTTATAGAATTGTTTTACACCTTTTTTATCAAAGGCTTTTTCATAAGTAGAAGCAGCAACAGGGTCAAGTTGAAGTCCTAGCATACGGTCACGCATTTCCACAATACTAATCGGTTTATTGTAGTGAAGTAAGCCTGAAACTGCATCAATACCAACAAGTCCAGCCCCCATTACAACAATATGATTTGCTGTTTTTACTTGTTCCATGATGGCTTCACATTCATCTAGGTCATGGAAGCCAATAGCATTTTTAGCTTCTTTTAGACCAGGGATAGGTGGGAAGAATACATGTGAGCCTGTAGCAATAAGAAGTTTATCAAAGTTAACAACTGTGCCTTTGTCAGTTGTTACAGATTGAGCTATAGTATCAACTTGAGTGACACATTCACCTTTAATCCAGTTAATGTTATAGGTATCAATAAAGTTAGAAGGTACAAATTGAAGGCGATTAAGATCACGAATACCTTCAATATAGTGATGCATAATACATCTTGAATAAATATGTTCATCTTTTGAAATAAGAGTTATTTCAGCTTGTAGGTCTAGTTCACGAAGGCGTTTTGCACCACTAATTCCAGCAGCAGAAGCACCGATTACAACATATTTCATTTTAGACCTCCTCTAATGTAATAGCATGCATTGGGCATTTTTCAACACACATAGCCCCATTTTCACGATGTTCACACATATTACATTTCATAATTTCTTTTTGTTTGAGAGCGTCACTTTTAAGTACGCCATATGGACATGCCATAATACACATGTAACAACTTGCACATTGATCTTTATTATATTCTACATGGCCAGACTCAGGGTTTTTACGCATAGCTCCTGTCATACATGTGAAGACGCACTCAGGCTCTTCACAATGACGACAAAATATAGGTGCATATTTATTTTCACTATCGCTTACAACACGATTACGAGGGTCTAAACTATCATTACTAACCATACAAGCTGTGACACAAGTAAGGCAGCCTACGCATTTAGAACGATCAATTTTAATTCTTTTCATCAGCATATTCTCCTATATTTTATAAATGTTGATTGGTGTTGTTTTGTATGATGGCTCTTTTGAAAATGGATCATAAAGAGAAGGTGTAAGTTTGTTGGTTTCAATGTAATGCATAGGTGCATACAGTTGATTCTCAGATACATTTTCTGTGATTCTAGCAGCAAAACGAGCACTTTGACCGTTGATTGATGCGACTTCAAAGATTTCATTTTGTTCAATACCTTTTTCTTTTGCAAGAGTAGGATGAATATAGATATAAGCTTGATCAGCATAAGTTTTTGAAGCAACACCAATTTCTCTAGAACGTACTTGAGTATGCCATTGACCTACAGTGTCACGACCTGTATTTAAGATGTAAGGGAATTCGGTAGTTGTAGGTAATGGGTTTTCCATAATTTCATCAAATACAAATTTAGCTTTTTTAGAAGGTGTATAGTAATTTCCATCTTCAAAGAGGCGACGTTCATCATCAGTTAAGACATCTCCTTCTCTAAATGGCCATTGAATACCATGTGTTCCATCAAGTGCTTCATAAGTTACACCAGTAATATCACATGGCATACCTTTAGAACACTTTTTCATAAGCTCAAAAGTATCTTGTGGTGTTTTCCATAAGCCAAGTAATGATCCCATACCAAGGGCTTGACCTACTTCGTAGAATACTTCAAAGTCTGTTTTTTCATTATCTTCTTTTGCTAAGACGGGGCGCATTGCAGAAAGACGTCTTTCCGTATTGATATAAGTCCCAACTTTCTTAAGTCCAGAAACTACAGGGAAGAATACACCAGCATCTTTAGAAGTATGTGTATCGTCATAAATATCTTGAACAATAAAGAGGTCAAGCTTTTTGATAGCTTCTGCAAATGTTGCGTTGTTAGTCCAAGAGTGACGAGGATTTGTAGATACAATCCAAAGTGCTTTAATTTCACCACTATGAATTTTTTCGATAATTGCATTGTAAGGAAGGGTTGGTTTATTGATAAGTTGTTCATCTGTAATCTGAAGGGCATTGCATACAGCTTCACGTCTTACAGCATTATCATAATCACCACCGCCATAGAGTCCAGCAGTATTACTAAATACACGTGATCCCATAGCATTACATTGTCCTGTAATAGAGTTTGCGCCAGTACCAGGACGACCGATATTACCTGTCATAAGTGCGATATTGATAATAGCTTGAGCTGTTCTTACAGCTTCATAACCTTGGTTAACACCCATTGTCCACCAAAGAGATACATTTTTACCTGTATGAATAAGTTCAGCCATTTCATATAAAGCATCTACACTAAGACCAGTTTGTTCAGCTACTACATCAGGTGTGTATTTACTTACAAGTGCTTTGAAACCATCAAAGTTTTCAGTGTGTGCTTCAATGTAGTCATGGTCAAGATAATCTTTTTCAATAAGAATATTTGCAAGACCATAGAAAAGGTAAATATCTGATTTACCATTTATAGGATAGAAGTAATCAGATTTTTGAGCTGTTTCAGAACGACGAGGGTCGATAACGATAACTTTTTTGTTTGGATTGCGACGAATACGATCCCAAATAATAGGATGTGTCACAATAGGGTTTGCTCCAATTAAGAAAATGGTATCGGATAACTCGAAATCATTTAATGTATAAGGTGGTGCATCAAATCCAAAGCTTTGTTTGTGTGCAACAACAGAAGTTGCCATACAAAGTCTTGTATTTCCATCAACATGACCTCTTAAAAAGTTACGCATAACGTGAGAGAAGAGAGCCATTTCTTCTAGAGGTAATTGACCAGTACTAATAGCAGCAATGCTATCTCCACCGTAAGTTTCTTTAATTGAAAGAAGCTTGTCCGCTACATATTTGTAAGCCTCATCCCAAGAAACTTCTTGGAGTTCACCTTGTGCATTACGAATTTTTGGGAAAGGTGAAGGTTTAAATTTAGTATTTTGTTTATCCAGTGAGATACCTTTAATACAAGAGAATCCCTTATTAACAGGATAAGTTTTGGTAGGTAACACTTTTACGATCTGTTCATTCTCTACATAGAAATCAAGATTACAAGCTAAGGAACATACATTACAAGTAGATTGTACTTTTTTCATGGAGAACCTCCCTTTTGATAATTAATTAACATAAGTATACTAGTTTATTAAAAAAGACACCGTGACTAATCTCACGGTGCCTTAAAAAATGTAGAAAGGGCATTAGGATCAGGGACAAAAATATACTTATGTTCGTAAACAATAAGATTTTTTTTCACCAAAATTTTAAGTGCACGTGAAATGGTTTCACGGTAAGATCCTAATAATTCAGCAAGGGAAGTAATGGTAATGGGAAAGTCAATCATAATGCCATCATCTTGTGGTGTGCCATAATCTTGAGACAATTTCCAAAGTTTAGCAGCAAGCTTCTTTTCCATTTTGATAATAGAAGTAGAATTTTTCATCTGTCTATAAAGACGTCTGATACGCTTGCTTAAATGATTGACAAAGTTCTCAGTAAGTCTAAAGTCTTGCTGAAATAGAGGAAGCAGGTCCGAGCGATAAAAAGTAAGGACTGTACAGTCGTCATGAACTTTACAGCTAATGGATACAGGCATATTATCAAAAATAGTTTCATTAAGTAAGGTATCTTTGCCAAATATAAAAATTGTCTTAAGTTGTCCATTAGAGTTTGTTTTATACATAGAGACTGTACCTGATAATACAATGTAAAAACAATGGAGTAGATCTTTTTCTAAGAAAAGATGTGCGCCACTTTTATAAGACTCCACTCTCCCGATACGTGTTAAATGGGCATAAGTGGAGGGGTGGAGTCCTTCAAATAAACTGAGTTGTTCTAATATATCATTTGTAATAGGTGCCATAAATTATTCCCTTTTATATTTTATTTTATATATTTTCTATCCCTATTATATGTATAAATCAAGAAAAATAAAATGGTAAACAAAAAGTAAGGTTAAACGTGATAAACATCACAGTCTTTTATTTGGATATCTAATATACTAGCAACAGCAAATCGTGTTAACGAATTAACGAGTATGGAAAATAAAAGAATGGAGTGTAAAAAATGGGATATAAAACAAGTACAGCACACTTAGATAGCATTTTAAGAGAACTATCAAAAGAATACAGCATTTATGCACCAAAGACTTTTTTAGGAGAAGGTACTTATTCTGATACTGATCGTGTAAGATATGGGACAGTAGAGTCTTTAGGAGAAATTAATTTTGAACACAAGTCAGAGTTCTCTTATAAAGAAGTGTTAACACCTATTTCAGAGACACTCTTTTATTTTACAGAAGAAGAGATCAAAGAATCAGACGCACCTAAAAAAGGTGCCATTATCTTTTTACGTAGTTGTGACTTACACGCTGTAAAACGTATGGACGACATCTATCTTAGAAATGGTTTTGAAGATGCTTACTATAAAAGAATTAGAGAAAAAACAAAATTTATTTTAATGGGATGTACAAGCTCATTTGATAGTTGTTTTTGCGTAGATATGGGTACAAATATTACTACAAATTATGATGCTTATATCAAGGTAGAAGGGGATCAAGCTTTCATTGATGGAAACTTTGAGGCACTTCTAGCACGACTTGAAGAAGTAGAAGAAGTGAGTGTAAAACCAGACTATGTAAAAGAGAATCAAACAAAAGTAAATATTCCAGAGAATCTTTCATCAGATATTATGGATAGTACAATGTGGAATGAATATAACGAACGTTGTATTGCATGTGGACGCTGTAACTTTGTATGTCCAACATGTACATGCTTTACGATGCAAGACGTATTTTATGAAGGTTCAGATGGCAAAAAAGCAGGCGAACGTCGCCGTGTGTGGGCATCTTGTCAAGTTGATGGATTTACAGAGATGGCAGGTGGACATAGCTTTAGAGGGGATAAAGGACAACGTATGCGCTTTAAAGTATTACACAAAGTACATGACTACAAAAAACGCTTTGGTCATCATATGTGCGTAGGTTGTGGACGTTGTGACGATATCTGTCCAGAGTATATTTCATTTTCAGCATGTATTAATAAATTATCAGATGGCATGAAGGAGATTCAAAAATAATGAAAAACGAATATATCCCTTTTATATCAGAAATTAAAGAAGTTATTAAACATACAGAGATAGAGTATACGTTCCGTATGGCATTTACAGGTGAAGTAAAGCCAGGACAATTCTTTGAAGTATCTCTTCCTAAATACGGTGAAGCACCTATTTCAGTAAGTGGTATTGGTGAAGGTACTATTGACCTTACTATCCGTAAAGTAGGAAAAGTAACCAATGAAATCTTTGAAAAATATGTAGGAGACAAACTCTTTTTAAGAGGTCCATATGGTAATGGATTTGACTTAAATGATTATAGAAATCATGAAATAGTTGTTGTAGCAGGGGGAACAGGGCTTTCACCAGTAAGAGGTATTGTTGATCACTTTGCGAAACACCCAGAAGAATGCAAGAAGCTTACACTTATCACAGGATTTAAATCACCAGAAGATGTATTATTTAAAGATGATTTAAAAGTATGGAGTGAAACCGCTGATATTACAGTTACTGTAGATCAGGCACCAGAAGGCTACACAGGGCCAGTAGGACTTGTTACAAAATATATTCCTGAACTTCCAATTGAAGATTTAGAAGATGTACAAGTAGTCGTTGTTGGGCCACCTATTATGATGAAATTTACAGTACAAGAATTCTTAAAACGTGGAATCAAAGAAGAAAATATCTGGATTTCTCAAGAACGTAAAATGTGCTGTGGAATTGGAAAATGTGGACATTGTAAGATTGGTGACACTTACATTTGCTTAGAAGGACCTGTATTTAATTATACTCAAGGTAAGTTATTAAGAGACTAGGAGGAATAGCGATGGATATTAATACAAAGAAACTTAAAAAGAATGCTTTTAGGGTAACTAAAGTAAGAGGTATTACAGCATCAAGAGTACGTGTTCCAGGTGGTCTTATTAAAGCAGAATACCTTGGTAAAATTCAAGAGATTGCAGAGCGCTATGGAAATGGTCAAGTACACATTACTATTCGTCAAGGATTTGAAATTTTAGGTATCAAATTTGAAGATATAGATAAAGTCAATGAAATGCTTCAACCTCTTATTGAAGGGCTTGAAATTAATCAAGAAGTACCAGGAAAAGGTTATACATCAGCAGGTACACGTAATATCTCAGCATGTATTGGTAATAAAGTATGTCCGTTTGCGAATTACAATACAACAAACTTTGCTAAAGAGATTGAAAAAGCTATTTTCCCAAATGACCTTCACTTCAAAGTAGGTTTAACAGGCTGCCAAAATGACTGTATTAAAGCAAGGATGCAAGACTTTGGTATTATTGGAATGACAATGCCACAATATGATCCTAATCGTTGTGTATCTTGTGGTGCTTGTGTAAAAGGATGTAAAACGCGCTCAGTAGGTTGCTTATCCGCTAAGAACTACCGTGTAGAACGTCAAGCAGATAAATGCGTAGGATGTGGTGTTTGTATTAATGCATGTCCAACAGGTGCATGGACAAGAAGTAAAGAAAAATACTACAGACTTGCTATTATGGGTAGAACAGGTAAGAAAAACCCAAGACTTGCAGAAGACTTCATTGTATGGGCAGATGAAGCAAGTATTATCAAAATCATCTTAAACACGTATGACTATGTAAATGAGTATATTGATAGAGGCGCTCCAGGCGGAAAAGAACATATAGGATATATTGTTGACCGTACAGGCTTTATGGAGTTCAAAAAATGGGCACTTAAAGATGTGAACCTTCCAGAAGAAGCTATTGTGATTAACAATGTATACTGGAGTGGCATTCACTATTAAGAGCATAGAGTGAACTAGGTTGGAATTGAATAGAGATAAAATAAAGGGAGTGTTGAGAACCACTCCCTTTTTGTTGTTTAGATGTATTAATTGTTGAAGTATTTTAACTTATAAGATAGAGTTTAAAATAAGATAAACCAATAGATAAGTGTTTAGTTGATATATTAAAAGGTGAAGGGGATTTTCATAATGAAAATATTAAAGGATATAACGGAATTTATATTTGTAGAAAGTGATATATCTACAATTGAGGAGGTCGATATTATTTTTATACCGGGTTCGTCAAAATATCAATTACCAGAATTAGCGGCAGAGTTGTATAAACAAGGACTATCAAAGTTAGTAATCCCAGCAGGCAAGTACAGTAGTAAAAATAATACATTTGCTATTAAAAATGTTAAAGGTACTAACTATGAAGGTTTTTATGAAACAGATTGGGGATTTTGCAAAGAAGTACTTATAAAAAATGGTGTACCATGTGAGGCAATTCTCAAAGAAGAAGAGTCAATGAATACATATGAAAATGCATTGTTTTCTAAAAAAATATTAGAAGAGAATCATTTAGAAGTAAATAAAGCAATTTTAGTATGTCAGGCATTCCATGCTAGACGAGCCCTGATGACATATAGTGTAGTATTTCCTAATATAGAGTTTTATGTTTGCCCTGTAATTACACAAGGAATTACTAAGGATAATTGGTTTGAGAGTGAATATGGAATTAAGAGAGTTCTTGGTGAGGTTGAAAAGTGTGGTAAGTATTTTAGTAGTTATATAAAAGAACTGGTAATCAAGTAATAAGCTCAAGAGATAGTTTATTAGATAGAGGTGTACCAAATCAATAGATATTTTATAAATTGATGAATTAGAATTTGTAAGGATAATATAACATCAGTATAAGGGAGATTTGAAATGAAGATAAAAAATATTGAAACTTCAAGACTTTTGTTAAGGGGGTTTACAAAAGATGATGCCTTGTGGGCATACAGTATTTGGAATGATAAAGAAATGGGTAAATATTTACCAGATGAGGGAAAAGAAGAAATAGACTATGAATATGTGAAACAGTTAGAGAGCTTGGGTGAAGATGATGAATGTTGCTATTTAATTCCAGTCTTAAAGGATTCTCTGGAACCAGTGGGAACATGTAGTTTTATTATGAGTGAGGACAAGGAGATATATGATATTGCTTACTGTGTACATAAAGATTTCTGGAATAAAGGTTATGCAACTGAAATTGCTCAAGGAATGATTGCCTATGCCCGCAGTCAGGGTGCAAAGAAAGTAACTATTTTTGTAAGTCAGGAAAATATTGCTTCTAACCGTGTCGCACAGAAATGTGGAGGGGAAATTGTAAGTGAAAGCACTTATAAGAAAAGAGGAACAGATATTACTATGAAAGACTACAAGTATGAAGTGATATTTTAAATTTAATTAATAAAATAGTTATTCTTTTAAGTAAAATATAATTTTATATAAAAAGATAAGAGGCAACATCTCATAAAAGTGTTGCCTCTTACCTTTTTTAATTTGATTAACAAATATTCATTTAAGCTGGTGTACTAAGAAGTACAATAGCCTCAAAAGGTCTTAATTCTACTGTTTGATCAGTAATTATAAGATCTTCATAGTTATGAATTAAAGCTTTGAAATCTCCTAAGTTATCTAATGACACTGTCTTATTTTCCTTGTTAAGGTTTAAGAGTACCAAGCATTTTTCGTTTTGATACACTCTTTGGTAGATGTAGAGACTTGGAGTTGAAGTCTCATAAGGTACATAATGACCGTGTGCAATCACTTTATATTGTTTTCTAAGCTTTATAAGTTGTTTGTAATAACTAAAAATAGAGTTAGGATCATCAAGTTGGTTTTCTACATTAATTTGAGTATAGTTTGTATTAACTCCAAGCCAAGGTGTGCCACTAGTAAATCCAGCATTAAGTGAAGTATCCCATTGCATAGGTGTTCTTGAGTTATCTCTTGAACGTTCACCTAAGATATGCATGACTTCTTCTTGAGGCTTACCTTCATCTATGAGGATATGGTAGTAATTAAGAGATTCTACATCTCTATATTGATCAATTTCTTTATAGTGGGCATTGGTCATACCAATTTCTTCACCTTGATAGATATAAGGTGTTCCCTTTAAAAAGTGAATCATAGTTGCTAGCATTTTAGCAGAGATGTCCCAGTTGCATGTATCATCCCCAAAGCGAGAAACACTTCTTGGCTGATCATGGTTGTTTAAAAAGACTGCACAAGAAGAATCTACTTCTTGTAAGCGTGTTTGCCACTCATCGAAGAGTGACTTTAATAAATCGTAGTCACAATCTTGTAAGACCCATTTTTGATTATTTTTGTAATCCACTTTGAGATGATGGAAGTTAAAGCACATAGCCAACTCTTTTTCTTGTGGATTGGCATAGCGCATGCATTGTTCAATAGAAGTAGAAGACATTTCTCCAACAGTAATCATATCTTCGATACCTGTATCTTGAACAAGTTCTTTCAGGTATTCATGAACATGAGGACCGTCAGTATAGAATCTACGTCCATCGCCTTCATGATCATCTTCGAAAAGTTCAGGTTTTGAAATAAGATTAACAACGTCAAATCTAAATCCTTTTATTCCTTTTGCTTTCCAAAAACGAATAACATTTTTTAGTTCTTCACGTACGTTAGGATTATTCCAATTTAGATCAGCTTGTGTCACATCGAATAAGTGAAGATACCATTTGTTTAAATGCTCTACATATTCCCATGCACTTCCACCAAACTTAGATTGCCAATTGGTTGGCTCATCTTTAAAGATATAATAATCCATATACTCTGGGTCACCAGCTAATGCTTTTTGAAACCAAACATGTTCTGTTGAAGTATGGTTAAAGACCATGTCTAGCATGATCCCTATACCTCTTTGATCGGCTTCATGAATGAGTGCATCGACATCACTCATTGTGCCATACATTTTATCAATCTCTACATAATTAGCTACATCATAGCCATTATCTCTTTGAGGCGATACAAAAAAAGGTGTCAACCAGATGTAATCAACACCTAGATTTTTAAGATAATCTAATTTTGTTATAACGCCTTTAATATCTCCTAAGCCATTTCCAGTTGTATCAAAGAAAGATTTTGGGTAGATTTGATAAACAACGGCTTCTTCAAATTTATTCATTACAAATTCCCTTTCTTTTGCCAACCATATAAGTAAGTGTAAAAGGTACGACGATAGCGATTAACATGCATAGAGCAAAGATTGGCATTGATTGTGGTTGAATAGATAAAATACCAGGGAGTCCACCAACTCCGATTGAATTAGCCATTACGCCGAATCCAACAGATACTACAGCTGCAATCCCAGAACCTACCATTGCACAGAAGAATGGGAAGACATATTTTAAGTTAACACCAAACATAGCAGGCTCTGTAACGCCTAGGTAACATGAAATAGCAGCAGGAACTGTAATTTCTTTAAGTGCTTGGTCTTTACGTTTTAAGAACATATAGCCAAGAACAGCTGACCCTTGAGCAATATTTGAAAGTGCAATCATAGGCCAGAGGCTTGTGCCACCAAAATCAGCGATAAGCTGTAAGTCGATAGCATTTGACATATGATGTAATCCTGTAATAACAAGAGGTGAGTAAAGGAAACCAAATAAAGCTGCAAAGACTACTTTGAAAGAGCTATTTAATCCTGCATAAACGATACTTGAAATAAATGAACCAATTGCCCAACCGATTGGACCTAAAACCATATGTGCAATAACTACAGAAAGTATTAATGAACAGAAAGGTACAACAATCATAGAAATCACAGATGGACAAATCTTTCTAAAGAAACGTTCTAAGTATACAAGTGTAAATCCGGCTAAAATAGCTGGTAAAACTTGAGCTTGGTAACCAATCATTTGAACTTGTGCAAAACCAAAGTCCCAAACAGGAATTTCACCTACTGGCGTACCTGCCACAGCGTATGCATTAAGTAATTGAGGTGATACTAAGGTAATACCAAGAACGATACCTAGTATTTGAGAAGTATTCATTTTCTTAGTAATAGACCAAGTAATACCTACAGGTAAGAAGTGGAAGATCGCTTCACCAATAAGCCATAAGAAGCTATTAATTCCAGCCCAGAATTGAGAGATATCTGTAAGTGTTTGTGTACCGTTATTGAAAAGGAGAAGTTCTCCAATAATATTACGGAATCCTAAAATTAAACCACCTGTAATAATAGCTGGAATAAGTGGTGCAAAGATTTCAGCTATATTTGTCATGATTCTTTGAAGAGAGGTTTGATTATTTTTTGAAACTTCTTTAACAGATTCTTTTGAACTACCATCTACACCTGAATAGGCTGTAAACTCATTGTAAAATTGCGAAACTTCATTTCCTATGATAACTTGGAATTGACCAGATTGTGTGAAGCATCCTTTGACAGAAGAAAGCTTTTCAATTCCAGCAACATTAGCCTTTTTTGGATCAACCAGTGCAAAACGTAATCGAGTCATACAATGAGAAAGTGCTGCAATATTTTCTTTTCCACCAACTAATTCTAATAATGCTTGAGAGTCTTTTTCGAATTTTCCCATGTTATTATTCTCCTAATTAGTATATTATTTTTATGTACTTGTTTAAACAAGTTGTTGAGTATCTTTATCATAACTTGTTTAAACAAGTGTGTCAATCTTTGACTTGAAAAATTTATTTAATCATCATATACTCACCATAAGAAATCTTGTTTATAAGCTATACTAAGGAGCCTTATAATGCCGAAAGCAAAATATGAAAAAATATATCAAATCATTAAAGAACGTATAGAAGCTAATGAATATGAGTACCAACAATTACTTCCTTCAGAAAATACATTTGTTACAGAATTTAACAGTTCAAGAAATACCATTAGACGTGCATTGGTAAGTCTTGCCAATGAAGGCTATGTACAGTCATTACAAGGAAAAGGGGTTAGGGTAATTTACCAACCTCATAGAACTTCTCAGTACTCTCTAAGCGGAATAGAATCTTTATATGAATCAACACAAAGAAATCAGACGATTTATTCAACAAAAGTCATTCTGTTTGTAAAACTTATAGTTGATGAAAAAATCCATAAAAGAACGTCATTCCCTGTAGGGGAAGAAATTTATTATATGCAAAGGGTACGCTTTCTAGAGAATGTGCCGCTTATTATTGACCATAATTATTTTTTAACCAAAGTCGTTTCACATCTTACAGCTGAAATTGCAGAGGAATCTATTTATAACTATCTAGAAAATACTTTAGATATCCACATTACGACGGCTAAACGTATTGTCACGGTTGAACCTATTACTCAAATAGACGAGGAGTACCTACAATTAGATGGATTAAATTGTGTAGCTGTAGTAAGTAACTACACGTATAATGATGACGGTGTTATGTTTGAATTTACTCAGTCTAGACATAGTCCTAAACATTTTGAATTCCATCAATTTGCCCAAAGAACACGTCCATATTTAGTATAGAGAAGCAGGGGAATCGCAGAAAACTATTTGGAAAACATAAAGTAGGATATGCTGAGATGGTCTTAGAAATATTGCAAGATAATGAAGAATAGTTCATAATGAAACTACAGGTAAAATTTAGTAGAGTATTAGCTGAATTAAAGAAAATAAGAGCGAATTATGGGAGGATGTTATGAGTTATACAATTCAAGTAAAACCAGAAAAAGTAGATTGGAAAGAGATTGAACCAATAAGTATTGCAAGTTATCCATGGGGTACAGATTATATGCCTACAACAACTGCATGGTTATATCGTATTGAAGGACAAGGATTTTGTCTTAAAATGAGATGTGAGGAAGAAAATCCTAGGGCGGTATATACCGAAGCAAATGATCCAGTCTATAAAGATAGTTGTATGGAATTTTTCGCAAACTACTATCCAGAAGTAGAAGGTACAGGCTATGTTAACTTTGAAATGAATAGCAACGGAGCAGTACTTTGTGAGTATGGTCAACCAGGAGACCGTTTCTACTTAAAAGATAAAGGGTTTGATGTACCAACACCAGTAGCTACAAAAGGAGAAGGTTATTGGGAAGTAGAACTTATGATTCCAGATACATTTATTAAAGCGGTATATGGCCAAGAGATCATTGCTGATAAGATTAAAGGTAATTTCTATAAATGTGGTGATGATACACATACGCCACATTATGGAAGTTGGAATCCAATTGCTAATCCATTCCCAGCATTTCATAAACCAGAATTCTTTGGTGAATTAATTATTAAGTAAGAAACAAGTTTAGGGGGAGCAGCATGACATTAAATGATTTTGAGAGAATGGTAATTGAAGATATGAATATACAGAGGCACTTCTTGATTCCTTTATCCCTATGAAGGTATAAAATTGCCCAGGAAATATCCATTTGTTTATTTTTTATACATATTTCGGGAGTATACTCCTATAATGTCTTAAATAGACCTTATATAATCAACATAAAAAAGCATGTAGGAGGAAATTATGAAAAAGTTTTTATTTACAATAGGAATTATGACAATGTTAGGTGCCTTTTTAACAGGATGTAGCATGGGGCCAGAAGCGACAAAAACAGAGCCTATTACAGATGAGGCAGCTGTACAAGAACTTTATGATATAGCAAAAGATGCTATTACAACTTATTTTGACGTGAATATTGAAGATGGTGTAGAACGTAAAGTGGAAGCAAGTAAAAACTATGTGCTTGTAGATTTACCATCAGCTACTTACTTACACAGAAATAATATGATTAGGGGAATGGTAGAAGGTGATCCAGTTCCAAATCAACTTTATTCTTATGGTGTAAGTGTAGATCCTAATACAAATGCTGTAACAGGAGCAATTGTAGTAGAGGCTTCAGATAAAGAACCTTTAAAATATGAAGAATCACACCTAGAAGAAATTGCAAGACAGTTTTTAACTGAGAAGAAGATTGTTGAAGACCCAAGTAAGCTTGTATACACTGGAATCGAAAAAGCAATGACAAACAAACAATATAAAGGGCTTAGATTCCAATATAATAATGAAGATGATGTACTTGTAACAGTAAGTCTTATAACAGGTCAAGTAAGACACTTTGAGTACTCAGAAAAAATTGAAGTAGAAGAAGCTAAATAGAACGTTAAAATTAAAAGGGTATTGCGCAACCAATTGTGCAATACCCTTTTATAGTATTTCTAATCATTATGGTGCCAGAAGTGCTACTAAGTCCTGGTCTTCAAAATCAATAGAAATTATTTTATTATTTATAAATTGTGCATTTCCAGTTACCTTTAGTGTATGGGTAGATGAAGTGGTAGATTTAACTTTAAGTGTTATATCAAAGTAATAAGTGATAGGACTATTTAAGTCCCTTTTTATTGTCATCTTCTCAAAGATAATCTGTCTATTGGACTCCCTTGCAAGAAAATGATATTTATCACTGTATCGTTGCTTTAAAAAAGTTTCTAAAGCTTGAGGTGTGAAGTAAGTATCATAACGGTCAGAGAGAACTTGAGTGCTTTTTGCAGAATCCTGGCTCAGTTGAACAATTTGTGCGTCAGGGCAATTAAAAGTTTTCTTTGCTACCTGTTGAATTGTTCTAGGATTAGAATCTAAGGGATAACGTCTATAAACTAAAAAAATTACAACAATGCCTAAGAGGAAAAGAATA
This sequence comes from Holtiella tumoricola, assembly GCF_027857615.1. Classification (NCBI taxonomy): domain Bacteria; kingdom Bacillati; phylum Bacillota; class Clostridia; order Lachnospirales; family Cellulosilyticaceae; genus Holtiella; species Holtiella tumoricola. Next base: position 27,004 of record NZ_JAQIFT010000037.1, on the reverse strand, counting down.
AAAGTTATGTTTCGTTTCAATGTAACACCCCCCTTAATATTAATATATGTCATAAAGGGGAGAATGAAGCTTATTTTTACGCTTTAACAAATTGCTCTAATAACTCATAAGGCACTTCTGTTTTTCCATAGCCACAACCAATTTGAAGATTAGGTTTATTATCACCATGGAAGTCGCTACCACCTGTAATAATAAGATTATGGCTCTTGCAGTATTGAGTGAGGCGATGCGTTTCTGGTTCGTAGTGCTTTGGATAGATAACTTCTACACCATCTAAGCCGTTATAACGTAGCTCGTCCAACATTGGAAGAGGGTTTTGATTAACAAATTTATAAATATAGGGATGAGCTAGAATAGCCTTACCACCTACTTGATGGATTAAATCGATGCACGTTTTGAAAGTAGGTGCTGCTTTTTGTACATAAGCAGGTTTACCTGGTGTAATATATTTTTCAAAGACTTCCTCCATAGAGTTAGCATAGCCTTTATTCATCATAGCACGTGCAAAATGAGGACGGGCAATAATAGAGAGTTGGTCACGTGGTCCTAGATCCTCTTCAGTAATGTCAAAACCTAAGGCTTGGAATTTTGCAAGCATTTCTTGATTACGCTTTTCACGCGCTTCTACAAAGGCTTTTAATGTTTCATGGAGAATAGGGTTAGATAGATCTAAATAAAGACCTAGAATATGAATTTCTTTTCCATGATAATCAGCAGAAAGTTCAATACCTGGAATAACTTCTAAGCCCAATTCCCTCCCAGTTTCTTGGCATTCTTTGATACCAGCAATAGTGTCATGATCTGTAAGTGCGATAGCACATAAGCTTTGTGCATGTGCAAGTTCAGCTACTTCACTTGGGCTTAGGGTACCATCTGATTTATTTGAATGAACATGTAAATCAATACGTTTCATAAATAACCTCCTTTAATAAATTACTTCTATTTTAGCATACTTCTGCCTCCTCGAACGTAAAATGTATAAGAATGCCATTAAATAAGGAGGGGAGAAAATGAGCAAACATAAGAGTAAGAAAAAATCTAGCATCAATGTAGGCGATCTTGCAGTTACACTTTTTAAATCTAATCTTGTGGCATATGCATTAACAGCTATCTTTATTATCTTTGCAGCATTACTTATTACATATACCAATCTTGGCCCAAATTTTGAAAAATGGATCATTATTATTGGTACAATTGCGTCAGCAGCATTAGTAGGGTATGACACAGCTAAGCCACAGGGGAAAGAGGGCTACAAGTGGGGCTTGATTGGCGGAATGAGTTACTTAATCATCTTTATACTTATTGGTGCTTTAACAGGAGGAGCTAAAGGACTTAATATTTCTTACATGTTAATCGTGGCTGTTCTTGTACTCATTAGTAGCGCTATTGCTGGTATGTTCTCTGTTGTAAACCAAAAATAATTTTTAGCCATGTTTTCAAATATCACAGGATATGGTATAATATTCAAGGTTTATAGCGAGGAGGGAAATGCAATGAAACACGTTAAAACACTTAACACTAAAAACTTAAAAAACAGTGCCGCTAAAGGTGGTTGTGGTGAATGCCAAACATCATGCCAATCAGCATGTAAAACATCTTGTACTGTAGGGAATCAAGCTTGCGAAAAATAAGTTTGACTTTTATTAAGCTTTCAACTTAGGTTGAAAGCTTAATTCATGCTAGGCCCCTTTAAACCAAAATCCAGTTATAATAGATGCCTTACGACATAGAAAGGAAAAAAAGATGATACATAAATTTAGATTTGAGGACTCAAATATTTTAATGGATATCCATAGTGGTGCAATCCATATTATTGATGATGTAGCTTATGACATCGTAGAAGATGTACTTGCTATGTCAAAAGAGGAAGTTGTAACAAAATATGAAAATAAATATAACAAAGAAGAGTTAGCAGAAGCAATTGATGAGCTTAAAACTTTACAAGAAGAAGGTATGCTTGATACTGAGGATACATATAAAGATCTTGTACCAGCGTTCTTAGATAGAGAACCAGTTGTCAAAGCACTTTGCTTACATGTAGCACATGACTGTAACTTAAAATGTAAATATTGTTTTGCAGGTGAGGGAGAATACCATGGTGACCGTGGGATGATGACTCTTGAAGTAGGTAAAGCAGCTATTGACTTCTTAGCTAAAAACTCAGGACACCGTAAAAATATCGAAGTAGACTTCTTTGGTGGAGAACCACTTATGAACTTTGAAGTGGTTAAAGGTGTAGTAGAATATGCAAGAAGTATTGAAGCTGAAACAGGCAAAAATTTTAGATTTACAATGACAACAAATGGTGTTCTTCTTAATGATGAAATCATCGATTATTTAAATGAAAATATGTACAATGTTGTACTTAGTCTTGATGGACGCCCAGAAGTAAATGATCATATGCGCCCAACATGTAATGGAAAAGGCAGCTACGACGTGATTATGCCTAAGTTCAAAAAGCTTGTAGAAAAACGTGGTGGTAAACAATACTACATCCGTGGAACATTCACACATCATAATACAGACTTTGCAAGTGATGTACTTCACATGGCAGATCAAGGATTTGATGAAGTATCTGTGGAACCAGTAGTTGCACCAGCAGAAATGGATTATGCACTTCAAGCAGGAGATATGGCAACAATTTGTAGCGAATATGAGCGTCTTGCAAAAGAAATGCTTCGTCGTCACAAAGAAGAAGGCAAATGCTTTAACTTCTTCCACTTCATGGTTGATTTAACAGGTGGTCCATGTGTACATAAACGTCTTGCAGGTTGTGGTTCAGGTTCAGAATACCTTGCAGCAACACCAACAGGTGAACTTTATCCATGTCACCAATTTGTAGGTATGCCAGAGTTTAAAATGGGTGATGTTTGGAAAGGTGTAGAAAACATCGAACAACGTAAAAAATTCGAGAAATGTAATGTATACAGCAAGCATGAATGTACAGAATGTTGGGCAAAATTCTTCTGTAGTGGTGGTTGTGCAGCAAACTCTTATAACTTTAATGGGGACATTAACTCAACTTATGAAGTTGGCTGTGAAATGCAAAAGAAACGTCTTGAATGTGCGATTGGCTTAAAAGCGGAATTAAGTGAATAAACATTAGGATAATTTGACTAAAAACAGTAAAAATTATATAATTAATTTAGTGAGTTTAAAGGCACGAAGGAGGAAAAAGGAATGAAACAAGGCAATCAAAAGCTAAAAAGTATTGGTTTGTTTGTACTTATGCTTGTTGTTGCAGCCGGTCTTTCATATCTTGCTTACTTTGGGCTTGGGGAAAAGAACACATTTGGTATTGAAAATATCAAACTGGGACTTGACCTCCAAGGTGGGGTAAACATCGTTTATGAAGCAGCTATCGAGAATCCAACAGAATCCGATATGGCAGCAGCAGTACAAATGATTCGTACAAGGTTAGACAAAGAGGGGTACACAGAAGCAGATGTTTCTCAAGAGGGAAATAATCGTATTCGTGTAGATATTCCAGGGGTAGACGATGCACAAGCAGCCATCAAAAGTATCGGTGCAGCAGCTATGCTTAAATTCTACGATCAAGATGGTAACGAAGTTGTAACAGGTAAGAATATTAAAGAAGCAACCGCTCAAATTGTTACAAATAATATGGGTGCTCAAGAACCAGTTGTTTCAATCAAAATGGATGATGAAGGAACAAAACTCTTTGCTGAGTTTACAAAAAACAATATAGGCAAAGGTATTTATATTACACTTGATGAACAAGTCATTAGTTCTGCCAACATCAAAGATGCAATCACAGATGGAAATGGTATGATCTCAGGTAACTTTACAACAGACTCAGCTAAGCAATTAGCTGAACGTATTAATGCAGGGGCATTACCTTTCGCACTTACTGATATTTCTTCAAATGGTGTAGGTGCAAAACTTGGTATGGGTGCGCTTGAGACAAGTATTAAAGCAGGTTTAATTGGATTTATCTTTATTTTAGTATTCATGGTTGTGCTTTATAGATTAAGTGGTATGGCAGCAGACCTTGCACTTATTATTTATGTAGGACTTCTTATGATTGCATTAAGCTTAATGGGTTCAACACTTACATTACCAGGTATTGCAGGTATTATCCTCTCAATCGGTATGGCAGTAGATGCTAACGTTATTATCTTTACACGTATCAAAGAAGAGCTTAAAGCTGGAAAAAGTGTACGTTCATCAATCGATGCAGGTTTCAACAAAGCCTTCAGCGGTATTTTAGATGGTAACGTAACAACACTTATTGCAGCAGCTGTACTTTATACATTAGGTACAGGGGTTATTAAGAGCTTCGCAACAACACTTGCAGTAGGTATTGTAGTATCTATGTTTACAGCACTTGTTGTAACAAGATTCTTACTTAAGCTTTTAGTGGGTATGGGTATTGATAAGCCAGTTTTATATGGCGTGAAACAAAAGACTGAAGAGGGGAGGGCATAAGCGATGAATAATTTAAAAGTTATCGAAAGAAGAAAGATTTTCTTCATTCTTTCCTCAGTCCTCATTCTTATCGGGCTCCTCGCAATGCCATTTAATGCAGCACGTGGACAAGGCATCTTAAACTATGATATTGAGTTTAAAGGTGGTTCCGTTATGCAAGTGGATCTAGGCACAGATATTGATCCACAAACAGATATTATGCCACTTATTAATGAGCTCTTACCAGACGTAGCACCTCGTATTCAAAAGGTAACTGGTACAACTCAAATTATTATTACAATGCACCCAACTACATCAGAAGAAAGAACAAAGCTTTATGATGCATTAGTTGAAAAATATAATTTAACAGGAGAAAAAGGTGACATTCTTTTAAAAGACGATAACTTCTCTCCAACAATTAGTCCAGAATTCAAAATGAAAGCTTTACAAGCAGTTGCACTTGGGGCAATCTTAATGCTTATCTACATTTCATTTAGATTCAAAGACTTTAAATTTGGTGCAAGTGCTGTACTTGCCCTGCTTCATAACGTACTTATTATGTTAGGGGTATATGCATTATTTAGAATTCCACTTAATAATACATTTATTGCAGCTATGCTTACTATTATTGGGTACTCTATTAATGATACAATCATTATCTTTGACCGTATTCGTGAGAATAAAGGAAGAATCAAAGGAAGTGATGAAGAAATTATTGATATGAGTGTAGGACAAACTATAACACGTTCTATCAATACATCTATTACAACATTAGTAATGGTTGTTCTTCTTTACATTCTTGGAGTATCTTCTGTTAAGGAATTTGCTTTCCCACTTGTAATAGGTATTGTTGCAGGTACTTACTCATCAATCTTCATTGCCAGCCCATTATGGTATGAAATGAGAAAGTTCCAAAGAAATCGTAATAAGAATAAAGTAGCAGAGTCTAAAGGTAAAAAGAAATAATAAATGCACTATAATTTATACAATATCAAAAGCGTCTGAAAAATAAGTTTTTCAGACGCTTTTATCTAAAAAATACTTTACTTTCTGTACAAGTAGGTATATAATAATCAAGTAAACAAATTTACAACAAATGGATCGTTAGCTTAGTTGGTAGAGCATCAGACTCTTAATCTGAGGGTCCTGGGTTCGAGTCCCAGACGGTTCACTATTTTAAAGCACGTATAGATTATCTATACGTGCTTTTGTTTTTGGGAGATCATCTAAGACGCGATTTTAAGCAGATAGATCATTTATATTTTAAGCTCTTAGGACCATAGCTGAGAAGTTTCTGAACAACAAATAGAGGACTATTACATTTAAGTGTAATAGTCCTCTATTTGTTATAAAAAGAAGAAATATTAATACAATCAATCTAGCTGATATTTTGAGCATCAGTACGAGATACAAGAGACTCTAGGTCCTTCGTAAGCTGTGTAAGGTCTTGAATAAAGGCTTTAGCGTGTTCAGTCTCAGATAAGTATTCTTCAATATGAGCAAAAGCTTCTTGAGTGTGAGAGAGTGTTTCTTGTGAGATTGCATTTACCTGTCTAATACTTGATTCAATAGATTCATTGGAATCAAGTGTATCAAGTATCTTTTGATTAATAATACTTAGTGATTGATTTAAAGTTACTAATAAATGATTTAAGGTGTTAATTTGAGTATCTGTAGTTGAAATAAGGTTGATAGCTTCTGAATTAATATGTGTAAGAGAAGAAACTTCTTCAAATACACTTTCGACTTCTACTTGTAAATCCCAGAGGATAGTGCCTACTGCACTAGCAGAAGTTTTACTTTGCTCAGCCAGTGTCTTAACTTCATTTGCAACAACAGCAAAGCCACGTCCACTTTCGCCTGCACGAGCTGCCTCAATAGAAGCATTTAACGAAAGAAGATTAGTCTGTTCAGAAATGCTTGTAATCATAGAAATAATACCTTGAACTTCTTTCGTTTTTTGAATTAAACGTTCACAGACAGTATACAAAGTTGTATTTTTTTGATCAATTTTAGTAGAAGTAGTTGATAATGCTTGAATTGTATCTAGAACTTCTTTAAAGACAAGGAATCCTTCTTCAGAGGATTTGTTGATTTTAGTTGATAGTTCGGATGTTTCCTTAATTTGCTCCTGAATATTATTGGTTGCAGTCGTTTGTTGCATAATATTGGTTGTAGTATTTTCACAACCTGTATTAATGACTTTAATAGATTCATAAATAGCTTGTGACCCACCTTCAACAGCATCAATAGTAAAGGATAAGTTAGAAGTGTTTTGTGTCAAAAGATTAATAGCTTGAGTAAGCTTTTCAATAGTTTCTAGTTGTTGTTGATGAGCAAGACTGACCTTTTTACCTTCTTCTAGAACAGAAGTTCTGACCATTTTATTAAATCTTGTAACGATATAGATAGATACAAATACAACGATTAAAATGAAAAATTGCATGAGAATAACTGTAGAGGTTGTAGCATCATAAAAGCGCGTGCACCAAATAAGATTCATACCAATAACTGCTACAAAAACACGTTTCAGTAGACCAAGATCTAGGTAGAAGCTAGCATTTATAAGCATAGGTATAACGAGCATAGGTGATACAAGTGAACGATAAGATAAAATACCAATCAAATAACCTATTCCAAAGGGGGCCGCACAGATACGATGAATAAAGTGACATGTTGGATTAGAACGATAAACAAGTGTACTTATGCAAACAGGAACTAAAATAAAGGTAATAACTAATATCGTAGGGATAAGATCAATAGAGCCACGATAATAAGAAAAGCAAATGCCCAATGAATAAACAATGGCTAAGATCCAATTTAAAAGTAAGAAATTTTTGTTTGTGAGTATTTTTATATTTGATTCTGTCATAATGTCTCCTATTTTATTTTATAATAGTATATTTAAGGAGTTTAAGTCTAAATATTAAGTAAGAATAACTATATACTAGATTGAAAATAAACACAAGTCGTGATAGAATATGTAAGAAAATATTACAATTGACAATAAAAGATATAAAAAAAGAAAAACTAAAAATTTGGCATTTCAAATGACGTAAGTTAATTAACTATTATAACAGGGGGAAACTATGAATTTCAAAAGTATTAAGGCAAAGATAATGGTGCTAATATTATGTATTGCAATTCTTCCAACGGCCATTGTAAGTATCTATATGGGAACAAAGGTGTATGTAGATAAGGTCAAAGAAGTTTATTGGGTATAGGAAAATAATAGAAACCTTATAAGTGTGAGTATAGAGCAACCATTAAAAGAAGCGAAAACACTTATAAAGTTGCTTGCTAATGATATTGGGATATTAGAAGAAATGACATATGAGGCTATTGGAGAACGTGCAAGGCAAGCAATCCAGTTAAATGAAGTCATTACAGACGTATATGTACTAAATCCTAAAGGGGACCAAATTTATAATTCTAAAGGAAAAGATAAATTAGTTAATAGAGCAGACCGTGAATATTTCATCAATGGAATGAAGGGACAAGAGGGTTTTACAGATGTTATGATTTCACAAAAGAATAATAACGTTATAGTCATGTACTATACTCCAGTGATGAAATATGGGCAAGCAGCAGGGGTATGTGCAGTGAACATAGACATTTCAAAGTTCATTGATATGCTTAAGATGGAGCAGGAAAAAACAGGTGTTAATACATATATCGTAGATGATAAAGGGAATTTAATTGCTCATCCTGATGTAAAGGTTGAGGAGGAAATTATAAGCTATTTAGATTATGAACCTGTACAAAAGGTGATTAATGAAGAAATGGGAACGATTAAGTATAAGAAAGAAGGCAAGAATATCTTAGCAAGCTTTAGCCCATTGCAAGAAATTGATTGGGGTATTGTAGCAGAAAATGATGAAAGAGTAGCTTATACTGAACTCAATCAAATGATTGTTAACCTAATATTAATTGCAGTTCTAATTGTTATTGTAGCAGCATTTATTGCTATATTATTAGTAAGAGCCTTAACAAATCCTATTAAATTGATATCGCAGAAGCTTAATACCGCAGCAAGAGGGGAACTCAGTCATGCCTATTTAGAAGGGAATATTCTAAAGAAGCAAGATGAGTTAGGAGACATAGCTAGAGACTTTAATGAAATGATTACACACCTTAGTAGGATGATAGGAAAAATTAAAGATACTTCAATGAGTGTCAATAAGTCATCTAGAATCCTCTCAGAAGCATCAGAAAATGTAAAAGAATCAACCAATCAAGTAGCACAAGCTACTAATGAAATTGCGCAAAATACATCGCATCAAGCCGAAGAATTAGAAAGTACAGTAGTTAGTGTACGTATGTTAGGTGATGAAATTCAAACCATAGCAGAAAATATCTCTAATATTAGTAGAGTGTCAGATACAACGAAAGAAATTGCCATGGATGGACTAGAGTTTGTAAAGATTTTACAAGAAGCAAATGTTAAAAATAATAGCATATCTGAGACAATCTTTGAATCTATCGATCAAGTAAATGAAAGTGTTTCACAGATTACAATGATTATTGAAACGATAAGTAGTATTGCTCAGCAAACTAATTTATTATCTCTTAATGCAAGTATTGAGGCAGCAAGGGCTGGTGAGAATGGAAAAGGCTTTGCAGTTGTTGCAAATGAAGTACGTAAATTAGCAGATCAGTGTCAAGTTGCTACAGAAGAAATAGTAAGCCTTATTAGTAAGGTACAGGGCCAATCTAAGGCCACAGTTGCTATAGCTAAAGATAGTAAAGATGTATTACAAAAACAATATAGTGCGGTACAACAAACAGAAACAAGCTTTGAAAAGGTTAATACAGCCATTATAGAGATGTTAGAAAAAATACAAGCGATTGCTGCAAGTAGTGAGATTATTAATGAGCAAAAAGATGATGTATATAAACGAGTAGGTAGTGTAGCTGCTGAGGGACAAGATTCATCAGCTGTTGCGGAGGAAGTCTCAGCAACAACACAAGAACAATTACACTATATTGCAGATATGCAAAAACGCATTGATAAACTTTATAAAGTAACACAAACATTAGAAGAAGAAGTTAATCATTTCTCTTAAAATAAAAAACCACCTTAGATCATGAAACTAAGGTGGTTTTTCTATATACAAAAAATAAAGGGGAGATGAATAAACTAAAGTTCATTAGCTCTTTCGGATGAGTTAATAATAGCACCTTAAAAGAGATAAAACAATGGCTTTAGATAAAAGTTCATAATAGTTCACAAATCGTACAATAAGTTTGCGATTTGGTCAAAAATATAATATAACTGCAATATAAAAAATATAAAATCAGCTTAAATTAACTAACAAAAATTTACGAATAGCAAAGAAAAAAGAGAACAAGTCTATATACTTGTTCTCTTCATAAACCCTTAGCGATTAAGTCTTTTGTTAATGTCAGTTTGACGATCAGTAGAATCTTTAAGGAAACCTTTCATTAAAGATTCAAAGTCTGCCACAGGAACTTCTTTTTTAGGGGCTCTTTGTGGAGCTGGTTTTGCATTTTTCATAGAAAGAGATATTTTTCCTGTTGCAGGATCGATAGATAAGATCTTTACTTTTACAGTATCTCCCACTTTAACAGCGTCAGCTATATTTTCTAGAAAGCCATGAGTGATATGAGAAATGTGAACGAGCCCTTGAGTTGTTTCATCTAATGAAACGAATGCGCCAAATGCTTTAACACCAGTTACTGTACCCTCGATAATTTGTCCTACTTGAAATTTTTCAGTCATGATAACACTCCTATTATAGTAAATAACGTATAAATTATATCATAAGAATAAATCTATTGTATAGATATAAAAATAAATAAAGAAAGAGAAAAATATGTTATAATAGCAGTACCAAGCAGAGAGGGTGAAAAAGATTGTTACCAAATAAATACAAATGGCATAGCGAAGAAGAACCAAAGCAAGGTAATATTGTTAATAAAATTTTATATAGACGTGGTATACAAGATAAAGCAGAAATCGAAAGCTTTTTAACACCCTCAAAAGAACAGCTAAGTTCTCCTTATTTGCTTAATGATATGGATAAGGCAGTAGAACGTATTCAACGTGCAAAAAATAATGGAGAACATATTGTGATTTACGGGGACTACGATGTAGATGGTGTGACAAGCACCTCTATTTTATTTATGTTTTTAACTGAACAAGGTTATAGTGTGTCTTACTATATACCTAATCGTACAGAAGAAGGTTATGGACTAAATAAAGGAGCCATTGAAAAGATTAATCAATATGCAAGCTTAGTGATTACAGTAGATACGGGAATAGCAGCAACAGAAGAGGTAGCTTTTGCAAATGAATTAGGCCTTGATATGATTATTACAGATCATCACGAATGCCAAGAAATCTTACCTAAAGCCTTTTGTGTTATTAATCCCAAACGGCACGATACTACATATCCTTTTGATTGCCTAGCAGGAGTAGGAGTAACTTTTAAACTTATCCATGCTATTGCAATTAAAGAAGATGTAGTAGATAAAATATGGAAGTATATTGATATTGTTGCATTAGGGACAATTGCCGATGTGGTACCATTAGAGAAAGAAAATCGTGTCATTGCCTATTTAGGCTTTAAACAAATGAAAGAAACTGAGCATTTAGGACTTAGAGCACTTTTAGATATCGTACAAAATGGAGATCAAAAAATTACATCTAATGTAATTGGGTATCAGCTTGGACCACGTATTAATGCAGCAGGTCGAATTAGTGATGCCAAGATAGGTGTAGAACTCTTAACAACTAAAGACGAAGAACGTGCAAAAATTATTGCAGTAGAACTAGATTTAGAGAATAAAAAACGTCAAGAAATGGAACAGTCTATATTAAAGGAAGCAGAAGCTTATATAGAGGCACATGTTGATACTAAAAATGAAGATATGATTATCGTAGCAGGTAAGGAATGGCATCATGGTGTTATTGGAATAGTAGCTTCTCGTATTTTAAATAAATACTATAAGCCTACAATTGTGTTGACATTAGAAGATGGTATCTATTCCGGGTCAGCACGTAGTGTAGAAGGCTTTAATATCTTTGAAGCATTAACCCATGTTAAGGAGCATTTAACACGTTTCGGAGGACATGAGATGGCTGCAGGTCTGTCACTAGAGGAAGATAAGCTAGAAGCCTTTTGTAGAGATTTAAATGCCTATGCAAAGACTGTATTAAATGAAGAACTCCTAACACCAGCACTTGATATTGATTTAGAACTACGCCCAGAAGAAATTTCTATAGGGATATGTGAAGAGCTTGAAAGGTTAGAGCCTTTTGGAGTATGTAATCCTACGCCTACATTTGCAGTACGCGGTTTGGTTCAATATGCTCAGAAAATAGGAGGCGACAAACATTTAAAACTTGCTATTCAGAGTCATCATACTGTATTGCATGCCATTGGATTTGATAAAGGTGAGCTTGCAGATTGTTTAAGTGAAGGTGAAGAAGTTATTATAGCTTGCGAAATTACAAAAAATGTTTGGAATGGTAAGGTTTCTGTTCAACTACGTATTAAAGATATTATGTCATCTGAACAAGCTATTTTAAAAAGTAGGTATTATAGAGCCCTTTATGAAGCTTGCAAAGAGCCAAAGGTACCATCTAGAGTAGAATTAATTAAAGATGAAAGTCATGGGAATACTAGCTTTGCGGTATTTACAGAGCATAGCTTAATGGAAATATTTACATTGATGAGTAAACAAGAAAAAAAAGTTACTATCTTACCTAAAATATGTTATAATGATTTTTGGTCTTTAAAAGAGGCACCCGCGATTTTTGTGATGCCCCATAAAGCTCATCAAGATAATAGCCAATGTTATGAATGGGACTTTACAAGTGAAGGGACCTATAGGTGTTTGAATACCTCTTTGGAACAACATACTTTGCAAATATCTAAAATGGTACCAAGTTACACAGACTGCAAGTCAGTCTATAAGTACTTAAAGCATCAACAAGGCAGTGTCTATTTACACAAAATAGTGGAAATGTTTATGAGTTATGACATGACAGAATATAAACTGTTACAGATACTAGATATCTTTACAGAGCTTGAGCTTATTGCTTACAGCATTGAAGAGGAGAAAGTTATCTATACCTTATTAAAAGGCAACAAGACAAAACTCGAACACTCAAGACGTTATATGAGGTTGCAAGAATTTGCACAAAGTATGAAAAAGAGGTAAACAGGAGGACGTATAAAATGGACTTAAACTCATTAATTAGAGATGTGGAAAACTTCCCAAAAGAAGGTATCTTATTTAAAGATATTACTCCACTTTTACTAGACGCTAAAGGATTACAAGAATCTATCGATAAAATGGCAGAAGAAGTACAAGATGTAGACTTTGATATCGTTATTGGACCAGAATCAAGAGGTTTCATCTTTGGTGTACCTTTAGCTTACAAACTTCAAAAAGGCTTTGTTCCAGTTAGAAAACCGGGCAAATTACCTTATAAAACAATCGGCCAAAGCTACGATTTAGAATATGGTAGCAATACAATTGAAATGCACATTGACGCAATCAAGCCAGGCCAAAAAGTAATCATTGTAGATGATCTTCTTGCAACAGGTGGTACAACAAAAGCAATCGTTGACCTCATCGAAAAACTCGGTGGTGAAGTTGTAAAAATAGTTTATCTCATTGAACTTGAAGGGTTAAACGGTAGAGAAATCCTTAAAGGACAAAATATCGTTTCCTTACTCAAATACTAATTATGACAAATAAAAAGACACGTAGCCATCCACTACGTGTCTTTTTATGTATAATAGCATTGAATTTTTATTCTAACATGACTATAATAGATATAATAAATATATGCAAGTGACGAAAAAAGGGGGTAGACGATGCCTGAAGCAATTTATGAAAAGCTAATTAATAGAATACGCTCTTACCATCCATCGGATGATCTTAGTATGGTAGAGAAAGCTTACAAGCTTGCTAAAGAAGCCCATGAGGGGCAACTTAGAAAGTCTGGTGAGCCATATATTATCCACCCTCTTCAAGTGGCATATATATTAGCAGATCTAGAACTTGATATCGAATCTATTACAGCAGGGATTTTACATGATGTTGTAGAAGATACTGATTATACGTTAGAAGATATTGAGCGTTTGTTTAATAAGGAAGTAGCATTACTTGTAGATGGTGTTACTAAGCTAGGTGTGATCAAGTATGCATCTAGTAACGTAGAATTACAAAAAGAAGAGATTCAAGCAGAGAACTATAGGAAGATGTTCTTGGCCATGGCACAAGATATCAGAGTGGTTCTTATTAAGCTTGCAGATAGGCTTCACAATATGCAAACATTAAAGTTTATGCCACCACATAAGCAAAAACGTATTGCAGAGGAGACCCTTACTATCTATGCCCCAATCGCACATAGATTAGGTATTTGTAAAATCAAAGCTGAGCTTGAAGATTTATCTTTACGTTATATTGAGCCAGAAATATATTATGATTTGGCACAAAAGATTTCTAAAAAGCGTAGTGAACGTCTAGAATATATTGAACAAATTGTAAAACAAATTAGGGAAAAACTAGATGAAGCAAATATTGAGTGTACCGTAGAAGGTAGACCAAAACACTTCTTTAGTATCTATAAAAAGATCGTTAATAAAAATAAAACTCTAGATCAAATATATGATTTATTTGCTGTGCGTGCCATTGTGAAGAATGTAAAGGATTGCTATGGTGTACTTGGAATTATCCATGAACTTTATACGCCTATTCCAGGACGTTTTAAAGACTATATTGCAATGCCTAAGTCTAATATGTACCAATCACTTCATACCACTTTAATGGGAAGTGAAGGGACACCTTTTGAAATTCAAATTCGTACAGAAGATATGCACCGTACTGCAGAGTATGGTATCGCTGCTCACTGGAAATATAAAGATGGCGATATGTCTGGTTCCATGCCAGATAAGTCAGAAGAAAAATTAGTTTGGCTCAAACAAATTCTAGAATGGCAAAGAGATATGGACGACAATACAGAGTTCATGAATGCTTTAAAGCTAGACTTAGATATTTATACAGACCAAGTGTATATCTTTACACCAAAAGGTGAGCTCATTACATTACCAAAAGGCTCTACTCCTATTGACTATGCTTATTCTATTCATAGTGATATCGGGAACAAAATGGTAGGTGCAAAAGTTAATGGTAAGATTGTAAAAGTAGATTATGTGATTAAAAATGGTGATCGCGTAGAAATCTTAACATCCCCTAACTCAAAGGGACCAAGTCGTGACTGGCTTAACATTGTCAAGAGTACACAAGCTAGAACTAAGATTAATCAATGGTTTAGAAAGCAATTTAAACAAGAAGACATTATTCGTGGGAAAGAGCTACTTGAAACTTGTGCAAGACAAAAAGGTTATGTTCTTTCAGCACTTTCAGATTCAAAATGCATAGAGAATGTATGCAAACGCTATGGCCTTAGAAATTGGGATGCAGTATGTGCAGCTATTGGTTATGGTAGCATTAAAGAAAAACAGATTATCCAACGTTTAATTGATGAAAATATTAAGGTTAAGAAAATACCAATTACACCACAACAGTTCTTAGATAATCATGCACCTAAAGAAAACTTTAATTATGAAGAAGAAAAACAACCTAAGAAAAGTAAAAGTGGTATTGTTGTTCGCGGTGTAGGTGATGTGGCTGTACGTTTCTCCAAATGTTGTCGTCCACTTCCAGGTGATGAAATCGTAGGATATATTACACGAGGACGTGGTGTATCTATTCATAGGCAAGACTGTACAAATATTATCCATATGTGTGAAGAAGAGAAAGAACGTCTCATTGAAGCACAATGGTTCAACGAAGAAGAGATTAGTAGAACATACATTACAGAGATTCAAATTACAGGTAGTGACCGTATGGGTATTATCTTAGATATTTCTAAGATTCTAACAGATATGAAAGTACCTGTTAAATCACTTAATGCAAGAACAACCAAAAATCATGAGGCTATTTTCAATATTCGTATTGAAATTAATCATACTTATCAACTTGATGAGCTTACGCGCAAAGTGATGCAGATTCAAGATGTAGTAGAGATTCAACGTGTCTCATCATAAGGAGTTATTATGAGAGCAGTCGTACAAAGAGTAAGTAGTGCTTCTGTTACGATAGATGGAGAAGTAGTAGGTGCTATAGAGCATGGGCTACTTGTCTTAGTAGGGATCAAAGCAGAAGATACAGTGAAAGATATGGATTATATTATTAATAAAATCAGTGGACTCCGCATTTTTGAAGATGAAGCTGGTAAAATGAACTTGTCAGTAGGGGATATAGATGGGAAAATTTTAATCGTTCCCAACTTTACACTCTACGGAAGTGCAGTAAAAGGTATGCGTCCTAGTTTTATTGCATCAGGTGATGTAGAAGTTGCAAGAGGCAAGTTTGAAACGTTTATGGATAAATTACGTATGGGCCAAGTTCCAGTTGAAGCGGGTGTGTTCCAAGCAGATATGCAGGTTGCACTTGTAAATGATGGGCCTGTTACAATATTACTTGAAAGTGATAAAACATTTTAGAAAGAAGGGACTGGCGTAACAGTCCCTCTTTTTCGAATTGACTAAAGGGAGGAAAGGCATGATAATTTATAGAAGAAATACTGCAACAGATAAGTTAGTATCTTTTTTGAGTATCCTTTTAGCTGTGTTCCTTATTAAGAATAATATAGACTTATATCGCATATTTGGTAGTGTTAATATGCTTGATTTAGTTGTTACGCTTATTGGAATTGGCGTTGGAAGTGTGTTTTTATATACTTCAAAAATGAAGTATATAGAACTTACAAATGAGGGAATTAATTGGTACACTTGGTTTTTCATTAAGCATACAATAAAGATAGATGATATAAAGAAAGTGGAAGCTAAAACATATTATATTATTATTGTGAAAGAAAATAATAAAGAAGTGTGGATACCAACAAGATGTGTTAAAAAAGAAGCATTAAGCGAATTATTACGCGTTTTAAAAGTTGAAGAAGTTGAGTAGAAAGATTATCAGAAGTTATAGATAGAATTTAAACATGAAGAGGTGCAGCATGAAAATAGAAGTTTTATCAGTTGGGGCATTAGCAGAACAGACATATTTTATTATTGATGAAGCAACAAAAAAAGCATTTATTGTAGACCCAGGCGATGATGCAGCAATTATTAATCAGAAAATAGATCAAGAAGAATTAAAAGTAGAGAAAATTATTTTAACACACGGACATTTTGATCATATTGGTGCGGTAGAAGAAGTAAGACATCATACAGGATGTAAAGTCGTGATCCATGAAGAAGGTAAACGCTACTTAGAAGATGTAGCTTATAACTTATCTACAATGCTCGGTGGTGCTTTAACTTTACAAGCAGATGAATATGTACAACATGGAGATATCATTACATTAGACGGAACAGATATTAGCTTTAAAGTACTCCATGCACCGGGGCATACAAAAGATGGTGTGGCTTTCTATAGTGAAAAATATAAAGTTGCTTTTGTAGGTGACATTATTTTTAGAGGTTCTATAGGACGTACAGACTTCTTAGGTGGCAATAGTGTAGACCTTATTAAAAGCATCAGAGAACAAATCTTCACATTGGATAAAGAAGTAGTACTTTACCCAGGACATGGACCAGCAACAACAGTAGGAGATGAAATACTTCATAACCCTTACTTCAACATGTTCGAATAATAGGATGAAATAGATTGGAAGATAAAAATGATAAAATTAACTTGTATCGGTCATGATACTGAATTTGAAATAAATAATATTATTCACCTTTTTGAACCTTATATGGAAGGTGAATACGATTTACAAAGTACTTTAGAGGGGAATGAGGCAAGTGCCAAGCTTCTCAAAGTAGGTGTAGTTTTATATGAATGTACAAGACAAGTAGAACCAGCAGATAATGAGATTAAACTCAAGAAAAATCGTAAGCTAGTGTTAAAAGAAGCAGTATATGATGTACTCTATCAACTTACAGGTAAGCAAATGCCTTGGGGGATGCTCACAGGGATTCGTCCAACGAAGATTGTTCATGATTATCAAAAACAAGGTATGAGTGATAAGGTTCTTAGAGCAAGGCTTAAAGACGTCTATCGTATTTCAGATGCAAAAATAGATTTAATGATGGAAGTTGCAAAAGCAGAAGAAGAAATCTTAGAGAAGAATCAAAAAGATGAAATCAGCCTTTATATAGGGATTCCATTTTGCCCAACAAGATGTGTATACTGTTCATTTACAGCCTATTCATTAGAAGCAAAGAGAAATCAAGTGGAGAGTTATTTAGATGCTCTTTGCAAAGAAATTACCTTTATTGCAGAAGCTAAAAAGGATCATCCAATACGTAGCTTATACATTGGTGGAGGTACACCAACTAGTTTAAATGAAGCCCAATTAGAACGTTTGCTTAAACATATTAAAGCAAGCTTCAATCTAGAAAATGTTGGTGAGTATACAATAGAAGCAGGTAGACCAGATACGATCACAAGAGAAAAACTTGAGATTATGAAAGCTATGGATGTAGGTCGTATTTCTATTAACCCACAGTCAATGAACCAAAAGACATTAGATACCATTGGACGCCATCATACAGTGGAAGATATTATTGAAGTTTTTAATATAGCAAGAGAGCTAGGCCATGATAATATTAATATGGACATTATCTTAGGACTTCCTGGCGAAGGTGTAGTAGAAGTACGTCACACTTTAGAAGAACTTAAGAAGTTAGGGCCAGAAAATATTACAGTTCATACAATGGCAATCAAGCGTGCGTCACGTCTTAAAGAGCAACAAGATGACTATCAATTGGCAGAAGCAACAAAGATTGAACAAATGTTAGACATTAGTCAAAGAGCATGTAGAGCAATGGGGCTTGCGCCTTACTATATGTATCGCCAGAAAAATATGCTTGGTAATTTTGAGAACGTAGGCTATGCAAAACCAGGTTACGAATGCGTCTATAATGTTGAAATCATGGAAGAAAGTGAAAGCATTATTGCAGCAGGAGCAGGAGCTATTACTAAAATGGTCTACCAAAATGGTGAACGCATTGATCGTATTGCTAATGTAAAAAGTCTTGAAGATTACATTGGACGTATTGATGAAATGATTGAACGTAAGCGAGAAGGTTTCGAAAAGTATAGATAGTAAAAAGGGAGATGCTTTAATAAAAATAAAGTACCTCCCTTTTTTATTTTATATACTCTATGCGCTAATAGTTTTGTGGAAACAGCAAAATGGTTCTTGCTTGCGTGGGAAAAATACATTTCCTATATAGTCAAAACCTTGTTTTTTAAATAAGCCTTGTGCACGGTGATTTTGTGAGAAAGTATCAATACGAAGGTCACGTACGCCTTCTTGAAGTGCAAGTTCTTCTGCGAACTTAATAATCTGTGAGGCATATCCTCTTCCACCGTAGCCTGGATGAATAGCAAGTCTGTGAATAACATATGCAGTTTCTGGACCGTTGAAGTTAAGTGTTTGGTACTCCGGAGCTTGATTGGTATCAATACAAGCAAAGCCACAGATAACGCCATCTTCTTCTATCACATATAAATCTCCATTTTCGATATCTTGAGTTAAGATGTCTTGATTAGGATACGTATGATCCCACTGAAAAATATTGTGCTTAGCCATATCAGCTATAACTAATTCTTTAATATCTAGTAATTGTTGTAGGTCATTTAGTTGAGCACGTCGAATCATTAAATCCCTCTTTCTGTAAAAAATATATGTTTTTGTAAGTTGTGTCAGTGATGACAGTATTATAGCAATGACATTTTTAAAATGCAATAAAAATTTTATGTTAACAATTACCTAGGTAAAGTCACAATTTAAAGAGATAAACCTTGACAAAAAGTGCTATCAGCTTTAAAATAACAACTAACTTAATACATAAATCTATGATGAGAAAGAGTACGATCTACCATTCAGAGAGAAGGCCTATGGCTGCAAGCCTTCACCAGATCAGAAGACATCTCGGAGTGTGTATTTGAATCAAGTAGGATACGACGTGTGGCTACGTTATCGGCTAATGAAGGTGCAAAGCTTAAGTTTATTTGGGTTTTGAACCAGGGTGGCAACGCGATATTATCGTCCCTGGCATTTATGCTAGGGGCGTTTTTTATTGTTTAAAACCTATTTCCACAGGATGTGCATGAAAATGTTGAAATTGTGCATAATTTTTAAAAATAAACTTTTGAATTGTGAATAAAAGGATGAAAAGGAGATGCTTATGGAAATCCGTGCATTAAAAGGAACCAAAGATATTTTTGGCGATGAGATGAGAAAATGGCTCGAGATGGAAGAAACCATTAGAGGCTTATGTGATGACTTTGGATTTACTCAAATTCGTACACCAATGTTTGAGTTTACAAACCTTTTTCAAAGAAGCGTAGGCGATACAACAGATGTTGTACAAAAAGAAATGTACTCTTTTATTGATAAAGGGGAAAATGCAATTACTTTAAAACCAGAAAGTACTGCAGGGGTTGCACGTAGCTATATTGAACACAATATGGGCGCAGATGTACAACCAATTAAAGTTTACTATATGTCACCTACTTTTAGATATGAAAAACCTCAAGCAGGTAGACAAAGACAATTCCACCAATTTGGTGTTGAAATGTTTGGTTCAGATTCTCCAACAGCAGATGCAGAAATCATCAGCATTGGTTATGAACTTTTAAAACGCATGGGCATTAACAAAGTTGAACTTCATATCAACTCATTAGGAGATCCAGAGTGTCGTAAGAAATATAACGAAGCATTAAAAGCATTTCTTGAGACTAAGAAAGATGGACTTTGTCCACTTTGTAATGAACGTCGTGAGAAAAATCCACTTCGTGTACTTGATTGTAAAAACCCTGCATGTCAAGAAATGTTCCATGATGCACCTACAGTATTAGATACTTTAGGAGAAGGTTGTAAAGCTCACTTTGAAAAAGTTCAAGAACTTTTAACAGCTATGGGAATCCCATTTGTAGTAGATCCAAAAATCGTTCGTGGTTTAGACTACTATACAAAAACAGTATTTGAATTTGTATCATGTGATATTGGTGCACAAGGTACTGTATGTGGTGGTGGACGCTACAATGGCCTCATTCAAGAAATTGGTGGTAAACCAACTCCAGCAGTAGGATTTGGAGCAGGTATGGAACGTCTTATCTTAGCTAAAGAAGCAGAACAAGGGAATACCCTTCCACCAGCTACAAGAGATTTATTCTTAGGCTACAGAGGGGAAGAAGCAACAATTACAGCTTACAAGCTTATTACAGAGCTTAGAAGTGCAGGTATTAGTGCAGAAAGTGATCATCTTCAAAGAAGCGTAAAAGCTCAAATGAAGTTTGCTAATAAAATTGGTGCGAAATACTCAGCAATTATTGGTGAGAGTGAACTTGAAAACCAAGTTATTAATCTTAAAAACATGGAAACAGGCGAAACAAAAGAAGTTGCATTTGCGGACCTTGTAAGTGTAATGAAAGAAGAATTAGCAAAATAGAACTTATTTTTTATTAATGGAATCAAGTCATATCATAAATAGAGACATTTTAAGGAGGAACGCATATGTCAGAATCAATGCAAGGTTTAAAAAGAACCCATCGTTGTACAGAACTTAGCCATGCTAACGTTGGTGAAACTGTAACAGTAATGGGATGGGTACAAAGAAGAAGAAATTTAGGTCAATTACTTTTCATCACATTAAGAGACCGTTCAGGTTTACTTCAATTAGCTTTTGGTGAAGAAACAGACAAAGCAGTATTTGAAAAAGCTGAAACACTTAGAAGTGAATACGTTATTGCAGCAACAGGTGTGGTACGTTCACGTGGTGAAGATGCTAACAAAACAATGAAAACTGGTGATATCGAAATCGAAGTACAAGAACTTCGTATTTTAGCAGAAGCTGAAACAACACCATTCGAAATCGTAGAAAATAGTGATGTAAGAGAAGAGTTACGTCTTAAATACCGTTACTTAGACCTACGTCGCCCAGATATGCAAAATACAATTATGATGCGTAGCAAAACTACAGGTGCTGTAAGACGCTTCTTAGAAGAACAAGGATTCCTTGAAGTAGAAACACCAATGCTTACAAAATCAACACCAGAAGGTGCACGTGACTACTTAGTACCATCTCGTGTACATCCAGGTAACTTCTATGCATTACCACAATCACCACAAATCTTCAAACAACTTCTTATGGTATCTGGTTATGACCGTTACTTCCAAATCGTAAAATGTTTCCGTGATGAAGACCTTCGTGCTGACCGTCAGCCAGAATTCACACAAATCGATATGGAGTTAAGCTTCGTAGACGAAGAAGATGTAATGGGTATTAACGAAAGACTTATCCAACACGTATTCAAAGAAGTATTAGGACATGAAGTACAACTTCCAATCCAAAGATTAACATACCAAGAAGCTATGGATCGCTTTGGTAGTGATAAACCAGACTTACGTTTTGGTGTAGAACTTACTGACCTTTCAGATGTAGTAGCAGACAGTGGATTTGCTGTATTTGAAAATGCGCTTGCAAATGGTGGTTCTGTACGTGCAATCAATGCAAAAGGTATGGGTGACCTTGGACGTAAACAAATTGATAGCTTAGTTAAAGTAGGTCAAGACTTTGGTGCAAAAGGTGTAGCTTGGCTTCAAGTTAGGCCAGATGGAGAAGAAAAATCTTCATTCACTAAGTTCTTAACACCAGAAACAGTGGCAGCAATCAAAGAACGTATGGGCGCAACAGATAACGACCTTATCTTAGTTGTAGCTGACAAACCATCTGTAGTTTATGCAGCACTTGGCGCACTCCGTCAAGAAGTAGCAAAACGTTTAGACCTTATTAACAAAGATGAATATAGATTTGTATGGGTAACAGACTTCCCACTTCTTGAGTATGATGAAGAAGCTGGTAGATATGTAGCAATGCACCACCCATTCACAATGCCAAAAGATGAAGATATTGCACTTATGGAAACAGATCCAGGTAAAGTACGCGCTAAAGCTTATGACCTTTGCTTAAATGGTTATGAACTTGGTGGCGGTAGTATCCGTATTTACCAAGGAGATGTTCAAGAGAAAATGTTTAACCTTCTTGGTTTTACAAAAGAAGAAGCTTACGAACGTTTCGGCTTCTTACTTAATGCATTCAAATACGGTGTACCACCACACGGCGGTTTAGCATTTGGTCTTGATAGACTTGTAATGCTTATGGCAAAACGTGATAACATCCGTGACGTAATCGCATTCCCTAAAGTAAAAGATGCAAGCTGTCTTATGACAGAAGCACCAGGTGCAGTAGAACAAAAACAATTAGATGAATTAGCACTTATGATTCAAGAACTTGTAAAAGAAGAAGAACCACAAGCATAATTTCATTTAAATAACTAATAGCCTCTAAGTAGATGGTTTAACCATTTACTTAGAGGCTTTAATATTTACCTAAAGAGGTAATTATGGATACGAAAATAAGAAAAGTGGATTTAAATGAAAATAAATATCAATTTTATATTGATAATTGTTTTCAGTTGTGTTATTATAAATTTACCACAGATAAGACATACATAATAATTATTTAAATTACCTCTAGTATTATAGTTAGAAACATAAACAGATGATTTCCATAGTCCCGGAAATCATCTGTTTATGTTTTTAAGGAATGAAATACAAGTTAGAATGGTAGACATAATAGTTGTTAAACAAAAAAGGTTATTGTATAATAGGAGCACTAGAGAGGATGACACCATGTACTTTTATTTTGCAATTATACTACTTTTATTAACGTTAGCTTTGACGAAGTGGAAACCTAGGCTAAGACCTTTATTTATTCAAGTAAATACAGTAATTTTATTAATCTACATTATTTGGAGATTTACAGCTATTCCTACCCATTCACCAAGTTCATTTATTGCAGGATGCTTATTGATTGGAGCAGAAATGATAGGTATTTCTCAATTTTTGATTTTTGAGTATATGTTTTCCAAAACCTATAAGATAGAAAAGAAAAACTTAAAAAGTTATAGGGAGCAGCCCCTCCCCACTGTAGATATATTAATTTGTACATATAATGAACCTATTCAATTAGTCGAAAAGACGATTGCAGCTAGCTTAAATATCCGTTATCCAAAAGACAAGATGAAAGTGTATGTGTGTGATGATGGCAAACGTAGTACTTTGGAGCAATTATGTAAAGCGTATGGCGTAGGTTATATAACACGTATAGATAATGAGGGAGCAAAAGCAGGTAATATTAATAATGCACTAAATTATATACAGGGAGATCTTTTTGTAGTTTTAGATGCAGATATGATCCCAACCCAAGCCTTTTTAGAGAAGACTATCGGGTATTTTGAAAAAGAAGAAGTAGCTTTTGTTCAGACACCACAAGTTTACTACAACCAAGATATGTATCAATATAATTTAGGAAAGAGCATTCCAAATGAACAAGACTTTTTTATGAGGGATGTACAAGAAGCAAGAGCAGCTATAGGTGCCGTACTACATGTAGGAACAAATGCTGTATTTAGAAAACAATATGTATGCGAACTAGGTGGCTATCCTACTTGTTCAATCACAGAAGATATGGCAGTGGGCATGCTCTTACAAGCACAAGGATATGAAACCATTTTTATTAATGAAGTACTTGTATTAGGACTAAGTGCAACAACTTATACAGACTTGATTCAGCAAAGAGATAGATGGTGTAGAGGGAATCTACAAGTGATTAAGCATTTTAATCCATTAACGATGAAGGGATTGAAATGGAAGCAAAAAATAGCATATTTTGATGGGGTACTTTATTGGTTTAGTAGTGTTCAAAAGATGATTTTCATCATGGCACCTTTATGCTATTTGCTATTTGGAGTGTTGATGATTGATAGTTCTGTTCAAGAGATTTTGAAGTATTTCCTTCCTTATTTACTAGGGCAATACTTGATTTTTAAGGCCTTTTCTCCCAATACTAGGACATTGAGATGGTCACATGTATATGAAGTAGCTATGGCACCACATATTACTTTGTCTGTATTAAAGGAATTGTTCTGTCTTAATATCAGATTTAATGTAACGCCTAAAGAGGTGGTAAGTACTAAGCCTTATTTTCAATTTAGAGGGAGTTTACCTCATATTATAATTGCAAGCGCATCTGTGTTAGCATGGATTATAGGAACATATGCACTTGTAACAAATACAATCACTATGGGTGCTTATAGTATTAATATGTTATGGAGTATTTATAATTTTATAGGTGCAGTAGTTAGTATTTATGTAGCCTATCAAAAGCCAATCTATAGAAATGTAGAGCGTATAGAACTTAAAAGGCCTATGAATATAAATATTGAATGTGATAAGCATTCATATGAAGGGCAACTAAAGGATATATCGGAAAAAGGTCTAGGCATGGAACTTATGTCTTTAGCAGAATTTGAACTTGGACAATCTATAAAAGTTTACTTAAAAAATGAAGAAGAGACCATTGTAATTGAAGGGTATCTAGCGAGACAATATAAAAAGCATATTGGTATAGAATTTACACATTTAAGTCCTCAACAGATGAGTGCTATTATTAAAATTTATACTGATCATATGAAGGCCTTTTATGAGGTCGAAAAAGAGATGAAATATATAGACAAAAGAGTAGATTCAAGTTGGACTTGAATCTACTCTTTTGTCATTTTCTAATTCGTCCTCGTCATCACAAATGATACTTTGCTTGTGAAGGTGATGAGGGTATACATATAAGTTAACTACAAGCCCAACAATGGCTCCATAGAGTGTATATGCAGTACGTTTGATACCATAAATAAATGGCATTTGGATATTAGTTGTTGTACAAAGAATTGCACAAATAACAATACATCCAGGGAAAATAGCAGCAGGTTTTTTGAAGTATAATGCAATTTGAATCAGTAAAAAGATACTTAAACAAGCTGCAAGGGCTTGAACATAAGCATTATAAGGTAAAAAACTTAAGCAAAGGAAGACAATATTAGAAATAATACTTCCAAAAAGAGTTCCCCAAACACGATTTTTAGCATTTTGAACGGATCCATCTTTATCCCCTTGGATAACAAAGATTGTTGCAATACATGCAAAGAATGGATCTGGAACGCCCATAAATGCTAAAGAGATAATACAAATAGCAACAGCGAGCAATGTCTTTATAGTACGCATTCCGATTTTAAAACGATATTTCATTTCTACTAAACCTCTAACTATCAAAATTCATTCTTATTCTCGCCTATTATTATAATATAGTTTTCTAGAAAGTAAACAAGAATAATTGTATTTATATGACTTTTATGGCCATAAAGGATGTATGATATTGCATATTCAACAGGACATGTGAATATTTATAGAACAATAATGTGTAGTAAGGGGAGTTTAATTATGAAAAAATTGATGAGTCTTATAGTATGTGGGCTGATGCTCATGACATCGTTAGCCGGTTGCAATAGTGCAGGAGGCGGTACGGGAAGCTCAAGTAGTAGTGGGGATGTTATTAAAATTGGGGTGTTTGAGCCATTAACAGGTGCTAATGCAGCAGGTGGAGAATTAGAAGTTGAAGGGATGAAGATTGCCAATAAACTTTATCCAGAAGTGTTAGGGAAGAAAGTAGAATTAGTCATTGCGGATAATAAGTCAGATAAAGCAGAAGCAACAACAGCAGCTGCACGTTTGATCGAAAAAGATAAAGTATCAGCTATTATTGGTTCTTGGGGATCTAGCTTTTCTATTGCAGCAGGAAATATTGTCAAATCTAATCAAGTGCCAGCAGTAGGTGCATCTTGTACCAATCCACTTGTAACGAAGGATAATCCATACTATTTCCGTGTATGTTTCTTAGACCCATTCCAAGGAACAGTTATGGCAAACTATTGCTATCAACAAGGTTATAGAAAAGCTGCCATCATCCAAGAAGTATCCAATGACTATGCAGTAGGCCTTGCAAAATTCTTCGTAGATGCATTTACACAACTAACAGGTGATCCTAATTGTATTATTACAACGGGTAACTACAATACAAACGACCAAGATTTCTCTGGAATTTTAACTAATATCAAAGAAGCGAATCCAGATGTAGTTTTTGCACCAGGTAACTTTACAGAGTCAGCACTTATTATTAAGCAGGCACGTAACTTAGGTATGACCATTCCTTTTGTAGGAGGAGATACTTGGGAAACCAATGAGTTTATTGAAGTAGGGGGAAAAGAAGTTGAAGGGGTTGTTCTTTCTACATTCTTCGATGATACAGCACCTGCTACAGATGAAGCTAAAAAGTTTGTAGAAGCATACAAAGCTGAGTACCCAGATAGAGAAAGTGTTCCAGCTGTAAGTGCATTAGGCTATGATGCTTATATTCTTATTTTAGATGCTATTGAACGTGCGGGTAGTAGTGACCCGAAAGCAATCCGTGACGAACTTGCAAAAACAGCAAACTTTGAAGGGGTAACCGGTATGATTACCATTAACGAAGAAGGCGATGCAGATAAGAATATGGCGATTATTAAAAAAGTAGAGAATGGTAAGTTTGTCTACTCTGACACAGTTGTTATTAAGGAATAG